>NZ_JBEYJD010000012.1:0-180505 GCF_040636125.1 Streptomyces sp. NPDC006733
GGACTCCCTCCTCCGCCTTGCGATCGCACGCACCAGACCCCGCCGACCCCGCCCTCCGGGCGGACGACGCCGATGTGAAGACACTCCCTAGGCCGGACCGGGTCGCGGAGGGACCCGGTGCCCTCGCGGGCACCGGGGGCCCGTCACAGGCAGCCGGGCAGCGTCCGCAGGTTGCGGGCCAGCAGGTTGCGGGCGGCCAGCTGGTCGTCCGGCGGGTAGCCGACCTCTTCCAGGGTCAGCCCGTGCGGCCGCACCACGTTCACCGCGGAGTTGCGGACGCCCGCGACCAGCACCTCGCCGGGGAAGTCGGCCGGCCGGTGCCCGTCCCCGACCAGCAGCATGGAGCCGACCAGGGCCCGCACCATGTTGTGGCAGAACGCGTCGGCCCGCACGGTCGCGACCGCCACCCCGTCGGGCGTGCGCTCCCAGTGCAGGTCGAGCAGCTTGCGGATGGTCGTCGCGCCCTCGCGCTTCTTGCAGTACGCCGCGAAGTCGTGCTCCCCGAGCAGCTTCTTCGCCGCCTCGTTCATCAGGTCCACGTCCAGCGGCCGGTCGTGCCACAGCACGTGCCCGCGCAGCAGCGGGTCGACCCCTGCCCGCTGGTCGCCGACCCGGTACGCGTACCGCCGCCAGATCGCCGAGAACCGGGCGTTGAAGGCCCGCGGCGCCACCGCGACCCGCCACACCCGCACATCCTGCGGCAGCTTCCCCGCGAGCCGCCGCAGCAGCTTCTCGCCGTGCTCGGCCCACACGTCCTCGGCCAGGTCCAGGTGCGCGACCTGGCCGCGCGCGTGCACCCCCGCGTCCGTCCGGCCGGCCACCGTCAGCGAGACCGGCTCGCGCAGCCGCATGACGGTCTGCAGCGCCGCCTCCAGGTCGCCCTGCACGGTGCGCCGGGTCCGCTGCTTCGCCCAGCCGGAGAATTCGGCCCCGTCGTACGACAGGTCCAGCCGCACCCGGACGAAACCGGGCTCCACCTCGTCGCTCACCGTGCGGTCCTCTCCCTGCTGAGTTCCTGCTGTTCGTGCTGTTGCCGCTGCGTGCTGATCATGCGGAACGGGCCCGCCCCCAGCAGCTGGGAGCGGGCCCGTCCGTCGTACACCGAACGCCTGGATCAGGCGTCCTTCGACTCCTCGTCGGCCTTCTCGGCCGGCTTGGCGTCCTCGACGACCTCGTCGGACTTCGCCGGGGCGTCGTCCTTCTTGAGGGAGTCTTCCTTCACCGCGCGCTTCGTCGCAGCCTCGGCCTCACCGGTGGCGGCCTGGGCCACGGTCAGGGCCTCGACCAGCTCGATGACCGCCATCGGGGCGTTGTCGCCACGACGGTTGCCGATCTTGGTGATGCGCGTGTAACCACCGGGGCGGTTCTCGTAGCGCGGGCCGATCTCCGTGAAGAGCGTGTGCACGATGCTCTTGTCGGTGATGGTGGCCAGCACCTGGCGACGGTTGTGGATGTCGCCCTTCTTCGCCTTGGTGATGAGGCGCTCCGCGACCGGACGCAGACGACGCGCCTTGGCCTCGGTGGTGGTGATGCGGCCGTGCTCGAACAGCGCCTTCGCGAGGTTCGCGAGCAGGTGACGCTCGTGGGCGGCGCTGCCGCCCAGACGAGCACCCTTGGCGGGCTGAGGCATGGTCTTTCTCCTTCTTTTCTGCACCGGCCGGATCAGGTACCGGTGTCAGTGTCCGACGGGCGTGTGCCTGCCAGAAATCTCTGCCGAACCGCGCGGAGGCGCGGACCCGCGGTGTGAACCGCGGTCCGGGCCGCCTCCGCGACGGAGTCGGATCAGTACTGCTCGGTCTCCACGAAACCGGCGTCCACGTCGTCGTCGGCGCCGAAGGCGTCGGCGGCGGCGGTGGGGTCGAACCCGGGCGGGCTGTCCTTGAGGGCCAGGCCCATGCCGGCCAGCTTCGCCTTGACCTCGTCGATCGACTTCGCACCGAAGTTGCGGATGTCGAGCAGGTCGGCCTCGGAGCGGGCGACGAGCTCACCCACGGAGTGGATGCCCTCGCGCTTGAGGCAGTTGTACGAGCGAACGGTGAGCTCGAGCTCCTCGATCGGCAGCGCCAGATCGGCGGCCAGAGCGGCGTCCGTCGGGGACGGGCCCATGTCGATACCCTCGGCGTCGACGTTGAGCTCGCGCGCCAGACCGAACAGCTCGACCAGGGTCTTGCCGGCCGACGCCATGGCGTCACGGGGACGCATGGCCTGCTTGGTCTCGACGTCGACGATCAGCTTGTCGAAGTCGGTGCGCTGCTCGACACGGGTCGCCTCGACCTTGTACGTGACCTTGAGCACCGGGCTGTAGATGGAGTCGACCGGGATGCGGCCGATCTCCTGGCCCTGCTGCTTGTTCTGGACGGCGGAGACGTAGCCGCGACCGCGCTCGACGGTCAGCTCCATCTCCAGCTTGCCCTTGGCGTTCAGGGTGGCCAGAACCAGCTCGGGGTTGTGGACCTCGACACCGGCCGGGGGCGCGATGTCGGCGGCGGTGACGACACCCGGGCCCTGCTTGCGCAGGTACATCACGACGGGCTCGTCGTGCTCCGAGGAGACGACGAGCTGCTTGATGTTGAGGATGACGTCGGTCACGTCCTCCTTGACGCCGGGCACGGTGGTGAACTCGTGCAGGACGCCGTCGACCCGGATGCTGGTGACAGCGGCACCGGGGATCGAGGAGAGGAGCGTGCGGCGAAGGGAGTTCCCGAGGGTGTAGCCGAAGCCCGGCTCCAGCGGCTCGATCACGAACCGGGAGCGGAATTCGTCGACGACCTCTTCGGTCAGCGACGGACGCTGAGCGATAAGCATGATGTTCCTCCAGTCATCGGCATCCGCTATTTGATGCCGAGGGGTACTGCAAGGGTAGGGTCTGTGCGCCCCATCCGACCCGGATCGGGCGCACAGACCCACGGGCGGCACGGCCCCAGGGGTCCCCCCGAGGCCGTACCGCCCGCATCGCTGAGCCACTACTACTTGGAGTAGAGCTCCACGATCAGCTGCTCCTGGACCTGCGTGTCGATAACAGGCCGCTCGGGCAGGGAGTGCACGAGGATCCGGAGCTTCGACGGGATCGACTCGAGCCACGCGGGCACGGTCTTCTCGCCGGCCTCGGCGGCAGCGACCACGAACGGGGTCATCTGACGCGAGGACTCGCGAACCTCGACGATGTCGTTCACAGCCACGCGAGCCGACGGGATGTCGGTCTTGCGGCCGTTCACGGTGATGTGTCCGTGACGAACCAGCTGACGGGCGTGGTCGCGGGACTTGGCGAAGCCGGCCCGGTAGACCACGTTGTCGAGACGGATCTCAAGGATGCGCAGAAGGTTCTCACCGGTCTTGCCGGACTTCTGGTTCGCTTCCTTGTAGTAGTTCACGAACTGCTTCTCGAGTACACCGTAGATGCGGGCACACTTCTGCTTCTCGCGGAGCTGAAGGAGGTACTCGCTGTCCTTGGTGCGCCCGCGGCCGTGCTCACCCGGGGGGTAAGGACGGATCTCGATCGGGCACTTTGCGCTCTCGCACTTGCTGCCCTTGAGGAACAGCTTCTGCTTCTCCCGACGGCATCGCTTGCAGTCGGCCCCGGTGTAACGCGCCATATTGTCTTGTCTCCTACTTCAGGTGGTCAGACGCGGCGGCGCTTGGGCGGGCGGCATCCGTTGTGCGGAGTGGGGGTGACGTCCTGGATCGAGCCGACCTCGAGGCCAGTGGCCTGGAGGGAGCGGATCGCGGTCTCACGGCCGGAGCCGGGACCCTTCACGAAGACGTCGACCTTGCGCATGCCGTGCTCCTGCGCGCGACGGGCAGCCGACTCGGCGGCCATCTGCGCGGCGAACGGAGTCGACTTGCGCGAGCCCTTGAAGCCGACGTGGCCGGCGGAGGCCCATGCGATCACGTTGCCCGAGGGGTCCGTGATCGAGACGATGGTGTTGTTGAACGTGCTCTTGATGTGGGCGTGCCCATGAGCGACGTTCTTCTTTTCCTTGCGGCGCACCTTCTTGACTGCGCCCTGACGGCCCTTCGGAGGCATGTATTACTCCCGTGGAGGTGGTCGGTCCTGAGCGAACCGCTTTCTTCTGCGGAGATCCGGGTCGACCCCGGCGACTCCGCAGTGCGTCCGCTAGGACTACTTCTTGCCCGGCTTCTTCTTACCGGCGATGGCGCGACGCGGACCCTTGCGGGTACGAGCGTTGGTGTGCGTGCGCTGGCCGTGGACCGGCAGGCCACGACGGTGGCGCAGACCCTGGTAGCAGCCGATCTCGACCTTGCGGCGGATGTCGGCCTGCACCTCGCGACGGAGGTCACCCTCGGTCTTGAAGTTGGCATCCACGTAGTCGCGGAGCTTGACGAGGTCTTCCTCGGCAAGGTCGCGAACGCGGGTGTCGGGGTTCACACCGGTGTTCTTCAGGGTCTCCTGGGCACGGGTGCGACCGATGCCGAAGACGTAGGTGAGGGCGATCTCCACGCGCTTCTCACGCGGGAGGTCAACGCCGGAAAGGCGTGCCATTCATGGCTCCTGTTGATTCGGAGGTCTTCCGCAGTACCGTTCCCGGCCGCCGTACGAGGTACGTTCCGGGTCCTCGGCCCCCGCCGAAGGTGTCGTCCCGGCATGCCGGGACGGGTGACTGCGTAATTACGTGTGTGCGTCGCTCGAAGAACTGCGAGTTGCGGGTCGTGCGTCAGCCCTGGCGCTGCTTGTGGCGCAGGTTGTCGCAGATGACCATGACCCGACCGTGACGGCGGATCACCTTGCACTTGTCGCAGATCTTCTTGACGCTCGGCTTGACCTTCATGTGATGTCAGGTTCTCCGGGTCGTGCCATCGCCCCACGGGAGCGGGGCAGCAGCGAGATCTACTTGTAGCGGTAGACGATCCGTCCGCGCGTCAGGTCGTAGGGAGACAACTCCACAACGACCCTGTCATCGGGAAGGATGCGGATGTAGTGCATACGCATCTTGCCGCTGATGTGCGCGAGGACCTTGTGACCGTTCTGGAGCTCCACCCGGAACATCGCGTTCGGGAGAGACTCGATCACGGTGCCCTCGATTTCGATGGCACCTTGCTTCTTGGCCACGCTTCGCCCTTCGAATCGGCTACCTTGATCGGCTCGCGTAAATCACGCAGACATGCGGGTATACATGAGCCGACGTGTCAGTCTACGGCAGGCACCGCGGAATGACGAATCCGGGGTAGATGCCCACGATGGGTGATCGTTACTCCACCCGGTCCCACGGCGCCGGCCGGTTCACCCGAGCGGGTCAGGAGCCGCCGTGATCCCGTATTCGGCCAGCTTGGCCCTGCCGCCGTCGACGGCGGTCAGCACCAGCGGGCCCTGCTCGGTCAGCGCGATCGAGTGCTCCCAGTGACTGGACCAGGACCCGTCGTCGCTCTTGACCGTCCAGTCGTCCTCCAGCACGTGGGTGCGCGGGGTGCCCAGGGTCACCATGGGCTCGATCGCCAGGCAGACGCCCGGCACCAGCTTGATGCCCCGGCCGCGCTTCTTGTTGACGTAGTTCAGCAGGTGCGGGTCCATGTGCATCTCGGAGCCGATGCCGTGGCCGCCGTAGTCCTCGACGATCCCGTACTTGCCGGACGCCGGACGCGGCTGGCGGCGGATGTACCCCTCGATCGCCGCCGAGACGTCCGAGAGCCGGTTGCCCTTCTTCATGGCCGCGATACCGGCCCACATGGACTCCTCGGTCACCCGGCTCAGCTCGATGAGCTCCGGAGCGTGACCGGTGCCCACGAAGGCCGTGAAGGCCGCGTCACCGTGCCAGCCGTCGACGATGGCGCCCGCGTCGATGGAGATGAGATCGCCGTCCTTCAGGACGGTCTCCCGGTCCGGGATGCCGTGCACCACGACATCGTTGACCGACGTGCAGATGTTGCCGGTGAACCCGCCGTACCCGAGGAAGTTCGGCTTGGCGCCGTGCTCGGCGATCACCTTCGCGGCGATCTCGTCGAGCTCCTTGGTGCTCACACCCGGCACCGCGGCCTCGCCGCACGCCCGGTGGATGGCCGCGACGACCAACCCCGCCTCGCGCATCTTGGCGATCTGCTCAGGGGTCTTGATCTCGACCATGCCTGTGGCCCTCTCTGGAAGAGTCGTCGTTCAAACAGTACGGCCGCGGTGCCCTCAGGGCACCGCGGCCGACCTGGGTTGCGTGGAGTGCTTACGCGCTCTTGTTGCTCTTCAGTGCGTCCATCGCCCGCTGGGTGATCTCCGCGACCGGACCGAGCGCCTGGATCGTCGCCACCAGGTCCTGCTGCTTGTAGTAGTCGATGATCGGCTCGGTCTCGCGGTGGTAGACCGCGAGGCGGTTGCGCACGGTCGCCTCGGAGTCGTCGTCCCGCTGGTAGAGCTCGCCGCCGCACTCGTCGCAGACGCCCTCGGTCTTCGGCTTCTTGTACGAGATGTGGAACGTGTGCGCCGTGTCGTTCCGGCAGGTGCGCCGGCCCGCGATGCGCTTGACGACCTCGTCCTCCGGGACCTCCAGGTCCAGGACCCCGTCGAGCGCGATCCCGCGGTCCACCAGGTAGGCGTCGAGCGCCTCGGCCTGGTGGACGTTGCGCGGGAAGCCGTCGAGCAGGAAGCCGCCCTCGGTGTCCGACTGGTCCAGCCGGTCCTTGGCCATCCCGATGGTGACCTCGTCGGGCACCAGGTTGCCGGCGTCCATGTAGGACTTCGCCTGCTTGCCCAGGGCGGTGCCCTGGCTGATGTTCGCGCGGAAGAGGTCGCCCGTCGAGATGTGCGGGATCGACAGGTTCTTGGCGAGGAACGCAGCCTGCGTACCCTTGCCGGCCCCAGGCGGCCCGACGAGGACGATTCGCATCAGCGGAGGAACCCTTCGTAGTTGCGCTGCTGGAGCTGGCTCTCGATCTGCTTCACGGTCTCCAGGCCGACACCCACGATGATCAGGATGCTGGTCCCGCCGAACGGGAAGTTGGTGCTGCCGTTGAACAGAGCGATGGCAACGGTGGGAACGAGTGCGATGAGCCCCAGATACAGCGATCCCGGCCACGTGATCCTGTTCAACACGTAGCTCAGGTATTCAGCAGTAGGTCGACCGGCCCGGATGCCCGGGATGAAGCCACCATACTTCTTCATATTGTCGGCGACTTCCTCGGGGTTGAACGAGATCGCGACGTAGAAGAAGGCGAAGAACACGATCAGCAGGAAGTAGGCGGCCAGGTAGGCGGGGTGATCGCCCTTGGTCAGGTTGACGCTGACCCACTGGGCCCACGGCGCTGTCGACCCACTGAACTGAACCACAAGGGCCGGAATGTAGAGCAGCGAAGAAGCGAAGATGACGGGAATCACACCCGCCTGGTTCACCTTGAGCGGGATATACGTGGACGTTCCGCCGTAGGAGCGCCGGCCGATCATCCGCTTCGCGTACTGCACCGGGATCCGGCGCTGTGCCTGTTCGACGAAGACCACCAGGGCCACCATCACCAGGCCGATCAGAATGACGATGAAGAACTCGAACCAGCCGCCCATGATCTTGCCGGAGCTCTTGATGGACCACAGCGCGCCCGGGAAGCCGGCCGCGATGGAGACGAACATCAGGATCGACATGCCGTTGCCGATGCCGCGGTCGGTGATGAGCTCACCGAGCCACATGATCATGACGGTGCCGGCGGTCATGGTGATCACCATCGTGACGGTGGTGAAGATCGACTTGCTGGCGATGATGTCGTAGCGCTGGGTGCAGCTGGAGAAGAGGCTGCCGCCGCGGGCGGTGGCCACCAGGCCGGTGCCCTGGAGGATCGCCAGCGCCACGGTCAGGTACCGGGTGTACTGCGTGATCTTCGCGGTGCCCGCCTGGCCCTCCTTCTTGAGGGCTTCGAGGCGTGGGATCACCACGGTCAGCAGCTGCAGGATGATGCTCGCCGTGATGTACGGCATGATCCCGAGCGCGAAGATGGTCAGCTGGAGCAGAGCACCACCGCTGAAGAGGTTGACGAGGCTGAAGAGGCCCTGCCCGCCGCCGGCGTCCTTGATGCACGCGTTGACGACCTTGTAGTCCACCCCTGGCACCGGGACGTGCGCCCCGAGCCGGAACAGCACCATGATGCCCAGCGTGAACAGCAGCTTCTTGCGCAGGTCAGGCGTTTTGAACGCCTGGGCGAACGCGGTGAGCACGGTGCCTCCTGCACCTTCCGCGCAGCAGGGCGGAAGGGTCGGTCGAGATGGTCTGTCACGGACGGCGGATCACCGGCCGGGATGGGGCGCGAGGACAGTCTGCGGGCAGTTTCGCCAGTCGACCCAACGGACTCTAACAGCGCGTGGCGGTCCGTATGAAGCGCGTGTCTCCCCCAGTTGGCGATCGCCGCCCGGTAGAGGCACGTGTGAGGCGTACTTGGGTGCTTTGTCCTGGGGGGTGCACCTACCGAATCGGGCCCGTCCCTCCGAGGAGGAACGGGCCCGATTCAGTCGCTGTCAGCAGCAGTCGCCGAGACTCAGATGAGCTCGTTGACCGTGCCGCCGGCAGCGGTGATCTTCTCCTTGGCGGAGCCGGAGACGGCGTCAACCGAAACCTGCACTGCCACGGAGATCTCGCCGGTGCCGAGCACCTTGACGAGCTGGTTCTTGCGCACCGCGCCCTTGGCGACCAGATCGGCCACCGTGACCTCTCCACCCTCGGGGTAGAGGTCGGAGAGCTTGTCCAGGTTCACGACCTGGAACTCGACGCGGAACGGGTTCTTGAAGCCCTTGAGCTTCGGCAGACGCATGTGGAGGGGCATCTGCCCGCCCTCGAAGCGTGCCGGAACCTGGTAACGGGCCTTCGTGCCCTTGGTACCACGACCAGCGGTCTTACCCTTGGACGCCTCGCCACGACCCACACGGGTCTTGGCGGTCTTGGCACCCGGGGCGGGACGCAGGTTGTGGACCTTCAGGGGGTTCTGCGGGTTCTCAGCACCCATGTCAGTCAACCTCCTCGACCGTGACGAGGTGGCGGACGGTCTGGACCATTCCGCGAATCTCGGGACGGTCCTCCTTGACCACCACGTCGTTCAGGCGCTTGAGCCCGAGCGAACGCAGGGTGTCACGGTGGTTCTGCTTGCTACCGATGTAGGACTTGATCTGCGTGACCTTGAGGCGAGCCATCAGGCACCCACCCCGGCACGTGCACGCAGCAGGGCTGCGGGCGCGACGTCCTCCAGCGGCAGGCCACGACGGGCGGCGATCTCCTCGGGGCGCTGAAGGCCCTGAAGCGCTGCCACCGTGGCGTGCACGATGTTGATCGCGTTGTCCGAGCCGAGGCTCTTGGACAGCACGTCGTGGATGCCGGCGCACTCGAGTACGGCGCGCACCGGGCCACCCGCGATCACACCGGTACCGGGGGAAGCAGGCTTGAGCAGAACGACGCCCGCGGCCTTCTCGCCCTGGATCGGGTGCGGGATGGTGCCCTGGATGCGGGGAACCTTGAAGAAGTTCTTCTTCGCTTCCTCGACACCCTTGGCGATGGCGGCCGGAACTTCCTTGGCCTTGCCATAACCGACACCGACGGTGCCGTCACCATCGCCCACCACGACCAGCGCGGTGAAGCTGAAGCGACGACCACCCTTGACTACCTTGGCGACACGGTTGATCGCGACAACACGCTCGACGTAGGCGGTCTTCTCGGCCTGCTGGCCGTCCCGCCCAGACTTACGGTCACGCCGCTCGCCGCCACCGGCACCGCTGCCGCGGCGCTGGGGTCCAGCCATTGGAATTACCTCTCTTCGTTGATCCGCTAGCTGCGGGACGAACTCAGAACTCGAGTCCGGCTTCGCGGGCGGCGTCCGCGAGGGCGGCAATGCGCCCTGCGTACTGATTGCCGCCACGGTCGAATACGACAGTCTCAATACCCGCGGCCTTGGCACGCTCGGCCACGAGCTGGCCGACCTGCTTCGCCTTGGAGGACTTGTCGCCTTCGCCGCCACGGATGGACGGGTCGAGGGTCGAGGCCGACGCGAGGGTGTGCCCCGCGAGGTCGTCGATGACCTGAGCCACGATGCCGCGGTTGGACCGGGTCACGACGAGACGCGGACGCGCCTCCGTGCCCGAGATCCGCTTGCGGACGCGGATGTGGCGGCGCTTGAGAGCGGCACCCTTGTAAGCCTTGCCCTTGGCGATCTTCACACCGTATGCCATGGCTACTTACCAGCCTTTCCGACCTTGCGGCGGATGACTTCGCCCGCGTACTTGACACCCTTGCCCTTGTACGGGTCGGGCTTCCGCAGCTTGCGGATGTTCGCGGCTACCTCGCCGACCTTCTGCTTGTCGATTCCCTCGACACTCAGCTTGGTCGGTGACTCCACCTTGAACGAGATGCCCTCCGGCGGCTCGATCACGACGGGGTGGCTGAAGCCCAGGGCGAACTCCAGATTGGAGCCCTTCGCCTGGACGCGGTAGCCGACGCCGTTGATCTCGAGCGCCTTGCTGTAACCCGCGGTCACGCCAGTGATCATGTTCGCCACCAGCGTGCGGGACAGGCCGTGCAGGGCCTTCGAAACACGCTCGTCGTTAGGACGCGACACGATGAGCGTGCCGGTCTCGTCCTTGGCGACATCGATCGGAGCGGCGACGGTGTGGGTGAGGGAGCCCTTGGGGCCCTTCACCGAGACCGTACGGCCGTCGATGGTGACGTCCACGCCGGCGGGAACCGGGATGGGCAGCTTGCCGATGCGCGACATTGCAATGCCTCCTGTTCCCGATTACCAGACGTAGGCGAGGACTTCCCCACCTACGCCCTTCTTGCTGGCCTGCTGGCCGGTGAGGAGACCGTGGGACGTGGAGATGATCGCCACGCCCAGGCCGCCGAGCACCTTGGGCAGATTGGTGGACTTTGCGTAGACCCGAAGGCCCGGCTTGCTGATGCGCTTGATGCCGGCGATCGAGCGCTCACGGCTCGGACCGAACTTCAGCTCGAGGATGAGGTTCTTGCCAACCTCGGCGTCCTCGACCTTCCAGCCGGTGATGTAACCCTCCTGCTGGAGGATCTCCGCGATGTGCGACTTGATCTTGCTGAACGGCATCACGACGTCGTCGTGATACGCCGAGTTCGCATTACGCAGACGGGTCAGCATGTCTGCGATGGGGTCGGTCATGGTCATGAGTTGGCCCTAGGCCTCTCTCGCCGGGGTTTCCATTGCGCCATCCTTCTCCCCGAACGAGGTCGGGACGGGTGCGGCGCGGGGACCTACGGCGTAGTAAGTCGGTCATGGGCGCCAGGCGCCCAACCCCTCTACCTTACGGCAGACGGGGAGGGCATCCTGACGTCCTGATGCTTACCGAGAGTTCCTGGTCACCGGATTCCCCGAAGGGAACCGGATCTACCAGGAGCTCTTGGTCACGCCCGGCAGCTCGCCACGGTGAGCCATCTCACGAAGGCACACGCGGCACAGGCCGAACTTGCGGTAGACAGAGTGCGGCCGGCCACAGCGCTGGCAGCGGTTGTAGCCGCGCACAGCGAACTTGGGCTTGCGAGCGGCCTTAGCGATCAGAGCCTTCTTCGCCACGGTCACATCTCCTTGAACGGGAAGCCGAGGTGACGAAGCAGGGCACGACCCTCGTCGTCGTTGGTCGCCGTGGTAACCACGGTGATGTCCATGCCCCGGACCCGGTCGATCTTGTCCTGGTCGATCTCGTGGAACATGACCTGCTCCGTGAGACCGAAGGTGTAGTTGCCCCGGCCGTCGAACTGCTTCGGCGACAGGCCGCGGAAGTCACGGATACGCGGCAGTGCGAGTGACAGCACGCGGTCCAGGAACTCCCACATGCGGTCACCGCGGAGGGTGACGTGGGCGCCGATCGGCTGGCCCTCACGCAGCTTGAACTGCGCGATGGACTTGCGGGCCTTGGTGACCTGCGGCTTCTGGCCGGTGATCGTGGCGAGGTCGCGAATCGCGCCCTCGATCAGCTTGGAGTCGCGGGCGGCGTCGCCCACACCCATGTTGACCACGATCTTGGTCAGACCCGGGATCTGCATGACGTTCTCGAAGGAGAACTCCTCGTGCAGCTTGCCCGAGATTTCCTCGCGGTAGCGCGTCTTCAGACGCGGCGTGGTGGTGGCAGTCATCAGATGTCCTCACCCGTCCGCTTGGCAACGCGGATCTTGTTGCCTTCGTCGTCGAAGCGGTAACCGACGCGGGTGACGACCTTCTTGCCGTCCTTCTCCACGATCAGCTGAACGTTGCTGATGTGGATGGGGGCTTCGGTCGTGATGATCCCGCCGGTCTTGCTACCGCGGTCGGACTGGCCGGCCTTGGTGTGCTTCTTGACCCGGTTGACACCCTCGACGAGGACACGGCTCTCAGTGGGGTAGGCCACAATGACCTTGCCCTGCTTGCCGCGGTCCTTGCCGGTGATGACCTGGACCAGGTCGCCCTTCTTGATCTTCATCGGTTACAGCACCTCCGGCGCGAGAGAAACGATCTTCATGAACTTCTTCTCGCGCAGCTCACGGCCCACCGGGCCGAAGATACGGGTGCCGCGGGGGTCGCCATCGTTCTTCAGAATGACGGCGGCGTTCTCGTCGAACCGGATGTACGAGCCGTCGGGACGACGGCGCTCCTTGACGGTCCGGACGATGACCGCCTTGACGACCTCGCCCTTCTTCACGTTGCCACCGGGGATCGCGTCCTTGACGGTGGCGACGATGACGTCACCGATTCCCGCGTAGCGGCGACCCGAACCACCGAGAACACGGATGCAAAGGATTTCCTTCGCACCAGTGTTGTCGGCGATCCGCAGTCGCGACTCCTGCTGGATCACGTCTATCTCCTGTTTGTCGCGTCGGTTCCCGGTGGGGGCGGGTTGCCCCGCCCCCACCGAGCCTGACGGAACGGTCCTGAGGGAGAGCCCTCAGGGATTACTTGGCCTTCTCGAGGATCTCCACGACGCGCCAGCGCTTGGTGGCAGAGGTCGGCCGGGTCTCCATGAGGAGGACACGGTCGCCGATGCCGGCAGCGTTCTGCTCGTCGTGCGCCTTGAGCTTGTTGGTGCGCCGGATGACCTTGCCGTACAGGGCGTGCTTCACACGGTCCTCGACGGCGACCACTACGGTCTTGTCCATCTTGTCGCTGACCACAAGGCCCTCACGGGTCTTGCGGAAGCCGCGCTGCTCGGAGGTCTCAGTCACATTCTTCTCGCTCATCAGGCGCTCTCCACCGTCTCGATGCCCAGCTCGCGCTCGCGCATCAAGGTGTAGATCCGGGCGATGTCCTTGCGGACGACCTTGAGCCGGTTGTTGTTCTCGAGCTGTCCCGTGGCCGCTTGGAAGCGGAGGTTGAACAGCTCCTCCTTGGCTTCGCTCAGCTTGGCGAGGAGTTCCTCGTCGCCCAGCGTGCGCAGCTCGGTGGCCTTAGTGGTGCCGGCCGCCATCACGATTCACCTGCCTCGCGCCGCACAATGCGGCACTTCATCGGAAGCTTGTGGGCGGCGCGGGTGAGCGCCTCCTTGGCAACCTTCTCGTTCGGGAAGGACAGCTCGAACATCACCCGACCGGGCTTGACGTTCGCGATCCACCACTCCGGCGAACCCTTACCGGAACCCATGCGGGTCTCGGCAGGCTTCTTGGTCAGCGGACGGTCCGGGTAGATGTTGATCCAGACCTTGCCGCCGCGCTTGATGTGACGGGTGATGGAGATACGAGCGGACTCGATCTGCCGGTTCGTCACATAGGCCGGGGTGACGGCCTGCAGGCCGTACTCACCGAACGCGAGTTCGGTGCCGCCCTTGGCCATACCCGAGCGCTTCGGGTGGTGCTGCTTGCGGTGCTTGACCCTGCGGGGGATCAGCATTGGGTCAGGCCTCCGTTCCGGGAGTGTCCGCAGCCGGCGCCTCTACGGCGGCGGGGGCTTCGGCCTTGGGGGCCGCACCGCCGTCCGTCTGAGGCTTACGGCCACGGCCGCCGCGCTCGCCACCGCGGCGCTGCGGACGGTCGGTTCCACCGGCGCCGGGACCACGCGACGGGCGGTTGCCCGCACGGGCCGCGGCGTTGTCGGCGCGAACCTCTGCGATGTTCTTGACGTTGCCCTTGTAGATCCACACCTTCACACCGATGCGGCCGAAGGTGGTCTTGGCCTCGAAGAAGCCGTAGTCCACATTGGCGCGCAGGGTGTGCAGCGGCACACGGCCTTCGCGGTAGAACTCGGAGCGGGACATCTCGGCGCCGCCGAGACGGCCGCCACACTGGATCTTGATGCCCTTGGCGCCGGCCTTCATCGTGCCCTGCATGCTCTTACGCATGGCGCGACGGAAGGAGACACGCGAGGAGAGCTGCTCGGCGACGGCCTGGGCCACCAGCTGAGCGTCCATCTCGGGGTTCTTGACCTCGAGGATGTTCAGCTGCACCTGCTTGCCGGTCAGCTTCTCCAGGTCGCCGCGGATGCGGTCGGCCTCGGCACCACGACGGCCGATGACGATGCCGGGACGCGCGGTGTGGATGTCCACACGCACGCGGTCACGGGTGCGCTCGATCTCAACCTTCGAGATGCCGGCGCGCTCCATGCCCTGCGTCATCATCTTGCGGATGGCGACGTCTTCCTTGACGTAGTCCTTGTACAGCTTGTCGGCGTACCAACGAGACTTGAAGTCCGTGGTAATTCCGAGCCGGAACCCGTACGGGTTAACCTTCTGGCCCATTACCGGGTCCCTTCCTTGCTGCTGACGACCACGGTGATGTGGCTGGTCCGCTTGCGGATCCGGTAGGCACGGCCCTGGGCACGCGGACGGAACCGCTTCAGGGTCGGGCCTTCGTCGACATACGCCTCAGTGATGACGAGAGACTCGGCATCGGAGTGGTCGTAGTTGTGCGCGGCGTTGGCAATGGCGCTGTCGAGCACCTTGCCCACCGGCACGCTCGCGGCCTGCGGGGCGAAACGCAGGACCGCCTGAGCCTCCGTGGCATTCATGCCACGGATGAGGTCCACCACGCGGCGGGCCTTCATGGGCGTGACGCGGATGTACCGCGCCTGGGCCCTGGCTTCCATGGTTGTCCCTTCGGTGTCAGTCATAGTCTTCGCACTCCGCCGATCAGCGACGCTTCGTCTTGCGGTCGTCCTTGACGTGGCCGCGGAACGTGCGGGTCGGCGAGAATTCGCCGAGCTTGTGGCCGACCATGGACTCGGTGACGAACACCGGGACGTGGATCTTGCCGTTGTGCACCGCGATCGTGTGGCCCAGCATCGCCGGAATGATCATGGAGCGGCGGGACCAGGTCTTGATGACGTTGTGGGTGCCTGCCTCGTTCTGTACGTCCACCTTCTTGATGAGGTGGTCGTCGACGAAGGGCCCCTTCTTGAGACTGCGC
Organism: Streptomyces sp. NPDC006733; assembly: GCF_040636125.1. Lineage (NCBI taxonomy): Bacteria > Bacillati > Actinomycetota > Actinomycetes > Kitasatosporales > Streptomycetaceae > Streptomyces > Streptomyces sp. NPDC006733. Next base: position 15,297 of record NZ_JBEYJD010000012.1, read on the forward strand.
GGCATCTAAACCTGCTCCTAGCGCTTCTTGTTCGTCTTGCGGCGGCGGACGATGTACTTGCTGCTTGCCTTCTTCGGCGAGCGAGTACGACCCTCCTTCTGACCCCACGGGGAGACCGGGTGGCGACCACCGGAGGTCTTACCCTCACCACCACCGTGCGGGTGGTCGACAGGGTTCATCGCGACACCGCGGACGGTCGGGCGGACGCCCTTCCAGCGCATACGGCCGGCCTTGCCCCAGTTGATGTTCGACTGCTCGGCGTTGCCGACCTCGCCAACAGTGGCGCGGCAGCGGACGTCGACCAGGCGGACCTCACCGGAGGGCATACGAAGGGTGGCCATGGAGCCCTCCTTCGCCAGCAGCTGGACCGAAGCACCCGCGGAACGGGAGATCTTCGCGCCGCCGCCGGGACGCAGCTCGATGGCGTGGATGGTCGTACCCACCGGGATGTTGCGCAGCGGGAGGTTGTTGCCCGGCTTGATGTCGGCCGTGGGGCCGTTCTCAACCCGGTCGCCCTGGCTCAGCTTGGCCGGGGCAATGATGTAGCGCTTCTCGCCGTCTGCGTAGTGCAGCAGCGCGATGCGTGCGGTGCGGTTCGGGTCGTACTCGATGTGAGCGACCTTCGCCGGAACGCCGTCCTTGTCATGACGACGGAAGTCGATGACTCGGTAAGCACGCTTGTGACCGCCACCCTGGTGGCGAACAGTGATGCGACCCGAGCTGTTACGTCCACCCTTGCTGTGCAAGGGGCGGACCAGCGACTTCTCCGGCGTGGACCGCGTGATCTCGACGAAGTCGGCGACGCTGGAGCCACGACGGCCCGGCGTCGTCGGCTTGTACTTGCGGATACCCATTTCTCAGTCCTCGTCCGATATCGGACGACACGGACTCCGTTAGGAGACCGGGCCGCCGAAGATGTCGATTCGGTCGCCCTCAGCGAGGGTCACGATGGCGCGCTTGGTGTCCTTGCGCTTGCCGAAACCGGTCTTGGTGCGCTTGCGCTTACCCTGCCGGTTGATCGTGTTGACCCCGGTGACCTTGACCGAGAAGACCGCCTCGACGGCCTGCTTGATCTGGGTCTTGTTGCTGCCCGGCGCGACGATGAACGTGTACTTGTTCTCGTCCAGGAGCGCGTAGCTCTTCTCGGAAACCACCGGCTTGACCAGGATGTCACGGGGGTCCGTGAAGGTCTTGCTGGTGACGACCGCGGCGGTCTTGGTCTCACTCATCAGGCGTCGTTCCCTTCGAGCTCATCCTCGGAGGCAACGGCCTTGGCGGACGCGGCGGGACCCGCCACGAAACGCTCGAAGGCGTCCTGCGTGAAGACCACGTCGTCGGAGACGAGCACGTCGTAGGTGTTCAGCTGACCCGCTTCCAGGATGTGGACCTGGGGCAGGTTGCGGGCGGACAGCCACGCGGCCTCGTCGGCGCGCTCGACGACCAGGAGCACGTGACGTCGCTCGCTGATCTTGCCCAGCAGTGCCTTGGCGGCCTTGGTGGAAGGCGTCGCGCCGTCGATCACGCCGGAGACGACGTGAATGCGGTCGTGACGCGCCCGGTCGGTCAGGGCGCCACGGAGGGCGGCCCGGATCATCTTCTTCGGCGTCCGCTGGGAGTAGTCACGCGGCTGCGGGCCGTGGACGACGCCACCGCCTGCGAACTGCGGAGCGCGGGTCGAACCCTGACGGGCGCGGCCGGTGCCCTTCTGGCGGTAGGGCTTGCGCCCACCACCGCGGACCTCGGCGCGGGTCTTGGTCTTGTGCGTGCCCTGGCGGGCGGCAGCGAGCTGCGCCACGACGACCTGGTGGATCAGCGGAATGCTGACCTTGGCGTCGAAGATCTCGGCGGGAAGCTCGAGGCTGCCGGTCTTGTCGCCCGCGGGCGACAGGATGTCAATGGTGCTCATATCCTCAAGCCCCCTTGGCCGCGGTACGGACCAGGATGAGGCCGCCGTTCGGACCAGGAACCGCTCCCTTGATGAGGAGCAGGCCCTTCTCCGCGTCAACGGCGTGGACGGTCAGATTCTGTGTGGTCACACGCTCTCCACCCATCCGGCCGGCCATCTTCATGCCCTTGAAGACACGACCCGGGGTGGCGCAGCCACCGATGGAGCCGGGGGAACGGTGCTTGCGCTGAACGCCGTGACCGGCGCCGAGACCCTTGAAGTTGTGACGCTTCATGACACCGGCGAAACCCTTGCCCTTGCTGGTGCCGGTCACGTCGACCTTGACACCGGACTCGAAGGTCGCAGCGGTGATCTCCTGGCCCAGCGTGTACTCGCCGGCGTCAGGGGTACGAAGCTCCACCAGGTGGCGGCGCGGGGTTACGTCGGCCTTGGCGAAGTGACCCTTGAGGGGCTTGTTCACCTTGCGCGGGTCGATCTCGCCGAAGGCGATCTGAACCGACTCGTAGCCGTCGACGTCGTTGGTGCGGACCTGGGTCACGACACACGGGCCGGCCTTGATGACGGTCACCGGCACAATGCGGTTGTTCTCGTCCCAGACCTGCGTCATGCCGAGCTTCTCGCCCAGGACGCCCTTAATGCTCTTAGCCATCTCGCGCGTCACCTCAGAGCTTGATCTCGATGTCGACGCCAGCCGGGAGGTCGAGACGCATCAGCGAGTCAACCGTCTTCGGCGTGGGGTCGAGAATGTCGATGAGCCGCTTGTGGGTGCGCATCTCGAAGTGCTCGCGCGCATCCTTGTACTTGTGCGGCGACTTGATGACGCAGTACACGTTCTTCTCAGTGGGCAGCGGCACCGGGCCTGCGACGTGCGCACCAGTACGCGTCACCGTCTCGACGATCTTCTTCGCCGAGGAGTCGATGACCTCGTGGTCGTACGCCTTGAGCCGGATGCGGATCTTCTGTCCCGCCATGGCTACTCCGTAGTCCTTTGTCTCGTAACGCTCTGGAACCCGGTCGGTAGTGACTCTTCGCCGACCCACGCGGTCGGGCGTGTCGCACCCCTTCTCATAAATTTCCGCAAGCGGAAATCCCTCGGAGAAGGAAGCGCGGCGCTCTCACCGCAGGATGTGGGGAAGACTCCCACCGGGTGCCTGGCCGGAACCGCACTAACGCTTCCCGGAAGATTCCCGTACGTCCGCCATGCCACCGAGGTGGATCATGACGACGAGTACTGTGGGACTCGCTTCCGGTCCTCCCGACGGGAGGCGCGCAGCATCGGCGCTCGACCGAGCAACTTGGCTAGTGTGCCATATGGGGCACACTCGACGCCAATCGAGCCGGTGACAGTACCACCTGGGACCAGCTGGGGCCGTCGGAGCAACCAAAGGCCTCACTCGTCCGTCCTCTTCTGCGGAGCTCCCTGACCTGGCGGGGACGTCGGTCGAGAGAGAGTGCGCGTTGAAGAGACTGCCCCGTCTGATCCTGCTCACGGCCGTCCTCGCGCTGTTCGCCGGCGCCTGCGGCACCCCCGGAAGCGGCGGGCCGGTGGCGCCGCCCGCCAGGACCCCCAAGGCCGCGCCTCCGCTCAACATGGACACGTGGTCGGTGGCGGACGAGAACGAGCGGCCCGGCAGCACCGCCTGGCGGCTGCGCGACCCCGGCCCCTCCGACGCGATCGAGGGCTACGCCGACCATGTCAGCGTCACCTCAGGAGAATCGTTTCGCCTCTTCGTCTCCACCACCGCCAGGAGCTTCCACGTCGAGGCGTTCCGGATGGGCTGGTACCAGGGGAAGCAGGGCCGCAAGGTCTGGTCGTCGGCTGCCCAGCACGGCGAGCGGCAGGCCGCCCCGAAGGTCGTCCCCGGCATATACCTGGTCACCGCGCCGTGGAAGCCGTCCCTGACGGTGAGCACCAGGAACTGGCCGCAGGGCAGCTACCTGCTCAAGCTGGTCTCCAGCGCGGGCCACGACCGCTGGGTGACGCTGACGGTCCGCTCCACCTCCACCGTCGGCCGCACGGTCTTCGTGAACGCGGTCACCACCTGGGCCGCCTACAACAAGTGGGGCGGCGGCACCAACGTCTACGGCGACTCGCGCGGCACCACGGGCCCCGGCTACACCAAGCGCTCGCGCAAGGCGAGCTTCGACCGGCCGTACGACGGCAAGGGCTCGCCCTTCAACTGGTACGAGCTGCCGATGCTCAGCGTCGCGGAGCGGATGGGCATCCCGCTCGCCTACGCGACCGACACCGACCTCGACAACTCGGCCGAGCTGTTCCGCGGCGCCCGCTCGGTGATCTTCTCCGGGCACGACGAGTACTGGTCGGCCGGCATGCGCGACAACACCCTCGCCATCCGCGACGCGGGCGTGAACATCGCCTTCTTCTCCTCAAACGCCGCCTATCGGCACATCCGGCTGGAGCCCAGCGAGCTGGGGAAGGACCGCGTGGTGGTGGTCTACAAGGACCCCGCCGAGGACCCGATGATCCTCAAGGACCCGAGCCAGGCCACCCAGCAGTGGCGGCTGCCGCCCGACCCGCGCCCGGAGAGCGTCCTGACCGGCGTGCTGTACGAGTGCAACCCGGTCTACGCGCCGTTCGTCGTCACCGACCCGGACGCGTGGATGTTCCGCGGCACCGGCGCCAAGGCCGGCAGCAAGTACATCGGGCTGGTCGGCGTGGAGTCGGACCGGCTGATGGCCGGCGTCCCGGTGCCGCGCCCGATCCAGGTCGTCGGGGACTCCCCGCTGACCTGCCGCGGCGCGAAGACGCGGGCCAACGCGGCCTACTACACGGTGCCTTCGGGCGCCGGGGTCTTCGCCACCGGCACCATGAGCTGGGCCTGCAGCGTCTACGGCAACACCGGCTGCCGGGAGCGGTCCGGCGGGCAGCGGGTGCCGGAGGCGTCCGGCGAGTTCGCCCGCCAGGTCTCCGAGAACATCCTGCGGGTCTTCACCGCGGGACCGGCCGGCCGCACCTACCCGGCCCAGGACAACTACGCCCGCTACGTCTCCCCGCCGAGCAGGATGTCCTTCGCCCACTAGGTCGTGTCACCCCGGGCGCCGGCCGTCAGCGGATCACGCTGGGGCCGTACGCGCCCGCCACCATCAGCTGCGGCCTGCCCGAGCCGTCCGCGGGCTGGCGCCACACGTCGAAGGCGCTGCTGCCGGTCGGCAGGGAGTAGGCGATGGTGCGGTTGTCCAGCCAGTCGCCCTGGTCGTCCACGCTGCGGGTCTCGGCGAGCGCCGTCTCCCGCATGGTGGCCAGGTCCAGCACGTACAGCCGCCAGGGCTTCGACGGGTCGTCGGAGATCTTCTTCTTGAAGACCAGCCGGGTGCCGTCCGGCGACAGCGACGGGCACTCCACGTTCTGCCGCAGCACCGTCATCGTGCGGGCCGCGAAGTCGCCGCGGACCAGGAACGTGCCGCCGTTGGAGGCGCTGCCCAGCGTCGCGTAGAAGGTGTTGTCGTCCTTGAGGAACGACACCCCCCAGAAGTTGCGGTCCGGCGGCGTGAAGCCCTTGCCGTCCCGCGTCACCGTGAACGCCTCCAGGCTCGGCACCAACGTGCCGGTGCGCGAGTCGTAGATCCCGGTGCGGGTGGAGAACCCGGCCGAGGTGTACGAGTCCCCGTAGACGAACGCCGTCCAGGCCGCCATCCGGCCGTCGGCGGAGAGCCGGGCGCGGCTGGGCAGGCCCGGCAGCTGGATGCGCTTGAGGAGCTTCATCCGGCTGTCGCGCAGCTCCGCGTAGTGGTGCACGACCAGGCCGTTCTCGCCGGCCAGGCAGAGCAGCCGGCCGGCCGCCGCGTAACTGCGCTCGCAGGCCTGCGTGTCGACCTTCCGGCCGCTCTGCGGGCTGCCCACCGCCACCTGCGCCAGCCGCCCGAAGCCGGGGCCCTTGGCGGTGTCGCGGAAGACCAGCCGGGCGGAGCCGCCCGGGGCGAGGTCGACCGCGCCGGCGACCGGGCGCACGCCCTCGCCGCCCGCGACGCGGGCCTTGTCGCGCTGCAGCGCGTACACCGTGTACCCGACGGCCACCGAGGCCAGCAGGGCCACGCACACCGCGAAGACTATGATCCGGTTCTTCATACGCCGGCCACCTCGGGACCGTGGGCGGCACCCGGCCGCAGCATCACCATGCAGAGCAGCACGGCGGCCGTCAGAGCGACGGTGAATCCTTGGATGGTGTGTTCGGGGCCCCAGCGCATCCAGGCGGCGCCGAACGCCACCGAGGAGACGGAACGGCCCAGGGTCTGGGTGGTCTGCAGCACCGACAGCCCGCTGGTGCGCAGCTCCTCGGGGATCAGCGGCCCGGCGTGCGCCATCAGGACGCCGTCGGTCGCCGCGTAGAACAGCCCGTGCAGGGCAAGGACGACGAGGATCAGGGCCGTGCCGCGCAGGTCGAGGACGCCGCCGACCAGCAGGTAGGCGCCGATCAGGCAGGCGTGCCCGGCCAGGAAGATCTTCCAGCGGCCGATCCGGTCGGCGAGACCGCCCAGCGGCACCGCCGCCAGCAGGTACACGCCGGTGGTGCCGAGCGGCAGCAGCGGGAACCAGGAGATCGCCAGGTCGGTGCGATCCTGCAGCGCCAGGTAGACGAAGGCGTCGGACACCGTCGCCAGGCCCAGCAGGCAGGCCCCCACGCACGCCCGCCGGAACGCCGCGTTGCCGAGCATCCCCAGGCCCGCGCGGAGCGAGACCGCGACCCTGGCCGTCTTCTTGCGGGTGAACGGGTCCCGCACGAAGAGCGCGAGGGCCACCACGCCGACCGCGCCGATGCAGAAGCTCACCACGAACACCGCGTCGTACGCGGTGCCCAGCTGGGTGCTCATCATCGACATCAGGGCGAAGGCGATGACCGGGCCGATGAAGGCGCCGACGGTGTCCATCGCCCGGTGCACGCCGAACGCCCGGCCCTGCGACTCCGGCGGGGTGGAGAGCGAGATCAGCGCGTCGCGCGGGGCGGTCCTGATCCCCTTGCCCGCGCGGTCGACGGCCATCATCACCCCGATGCCCGGCACCGACGCGCCCACCAGGGGGAATCCCAGCTTCGTCACCGCCGACATGAGGTAGCCGGAGCCCGCCACGGCCTTGCGCGCGGTGAACTTGTCGGCGAGGTAGCCGCCCACGATCCGCAGCAGGGCCGTCGACCCCGAGTACACGCCGTCCAGGAAGCCGAACTGCAGCATGCTCAGGCCGAGTCCGGTGACCAGGTAGACCGGGAGGACCGCGGTGACCATCTCCGAGGAGATGTCGGTGATCAGGCTCGTCATTCCCAGCGCGAACACGTTCGCCGACACCAGGCCGCGCCAGTTCCGGCGACGGCCGGCCGGCTGTTCGCCCTCGGACCGGGCCTTGTCACCGGCCCGGGTCTCCGACAGATACACGCATCGCTCCCTTAACGCCCTGGTTACCCGACGGACCACCCTAGGTCAGTCGCTGTGCAGGTTGACGCACGCAACCTCGGGGCCGACTTCTCGCTCCTACCTGTTGTGAGCGTCTCTACGAGGCGAAGGTTGTCCCGCAGGGAACTCCTTGTCGCCACAGCCATGTCCACGACGGCCGTCGCCGTCGGCTGCACCGGCACGCCGTCGGACACGAAACCGGTCGCGGAGCCCGATCCGAGCGCGGTCCAGGCGTACCGCCCCGGTACGAAGCCGCTGCTGCTGCAGGTCCTCGCCCACCCGGACGACGACCTGTACTTCATGAACCCCGACACGCTGCACGCGGTGCGCAGCGGTGTACCGGTGGTCTCGGTCTACGTGACGGCCGGCGAGTCCGTGGGCGTGAACCACGCGCCGCGCACCCCCAAGCCCAAGCCCGACCGGCAGGCGTACTCCTCCGCCCGCCACCAGGGGCTGCGCCAGGCGTACGCGACCATGCTGGGCCTCGACAAGTTCACCCCGTGGCGCCACTCCGCGCTGCGGCTGACCGGCGGGCTCACCGTCGAGCTGGACCAGCTGGCCAACGGCGAACGCCGGGCCGACCTGGTCTTCGTCAACCTGTCGATGGGCGAGGGGAACCGGAACCTCATGGGACTCCCCCACCTGTGGGCGGTCCCCGGCATCACCCTGGACACCGTGGTGGCCACCGGCTCGCCCGTCAGGAGGTCCAGCAAGGTCAGCCACCGGACCCTGGTGGACTCGCTGGCCGCGCTGCTGGCGCGCTACCGGCCCACGCTGGTGCAGACCCTGGACCCGGACCCCGACATCCAGGTGCACGACGCGGCCCATCACCAGAACAGCGACCAGGACGGCTACTCCGACCACCGCGACCACACGCCGGCCGCGCTCTTCGCCTGGAAGGCGCTCGCCCAGTGGGTCGCCGCCGACGCGAAGGCGGACGGCGACGTGCCGCGGTTCGTGACCACCGCGTACCGCGGCTACTACAACCAGCGCTGGCCCCGCAATCTCCCGCAGTCCGTGGTCCGCGAGAAGAACGCGTACCTGCTGCCGTACGGCGGGGACCCGGAGTGGGACTGCGGCAACGCCGCCGGCTGCGGGGACTACGGGGTCGGCCAGAACACCCCGCTGACCAACCCCAAGGGCTGGGTCCGCTCCACGCACTACCGCTACCCGGGCGCCCGGCCCGCGACGTTCGCCGGCCCGGACGGGCGGCTGGAGGCGTTCAGCGTGCTCGGCACCCGTGCCGTGCGCTGGCAGGAGAGCGCGCCCGGCAGCGGCCAGTGGAGCGATCCGCAGGACCTCGGCGGCGGGCCGCTGGCCCCCGCGCTGGCCGCCGTCAAGGACTCCACGGGCCGCCGGCTGCTGTTCGCCCTGCGGTTCGCCTCCCTGCAGGGCCAGGGCGGGCACAACGCGCGCGAGATCGTCCTGCGGGAGCAGAGCTCCCCCGACGGCCCGTTCCGCGCCTGGACGGGCCTCGGCAACCCGGAGCGCACCGAGGACCAGGGCCGCCGGATCGGCTGCCCGGTCGCGGTCCCCACCCCCGACGGACGGGTCCACCTCTTCGTGCGGAGCGCGGCCAAGGGCGTCTGGACCAGGGTCAGGGAGCCCGGCGGGACGTGGGGCGAGTGGCGGGACCTCGGCGGCGAGGAGGTGCAGGACGGCCTGGCGGTGGTCCTGGACGGCCGCGCGCGCGTCCACGTCCTCGCGGCCGGCCGCGACACCGTGCACCACTGGGCGCAGCCCGCCCCCGGGCAGCCGATGGCCTTCCAGGCCCTGGGCGGCATGCCGCAGCCCGGCGAACCGCCGTCCGCGGCGCTCGCCCCCGACGGCACCCTCACGGTGGCCTACCGGCGGCCGGTCACCGGAGAGCTGGTCCTGCGCACGGTCGACGGCACCGCGTCGCGCGACGGCGTGCTCACGCCCGCGCAGCTGAGCGGCTACGGCGGCTACGCCGACGTCGCGGTGGGGTACGCGCCGGGCCGCGGCGGGCCGCTGCTGCTCGGCAAGGAGCTGGACGGCACCGTCCGGCTCGTCGACGCGGCGCACCCGGACCGCCCGCTCGCCCGCCCGCCCTTCGCCCTCCCGGTCGGCACCCCCGCCCTGCTGCACGGCCCCGACGGCAAGGCCTACGTGCTCGGCCTGGACTTCGCCGCGACCCCCTGGGTCTGGCGCCCGGAGACCCGGTCGACGGCGTAGCGGCCGGAAGCGCCGGAAAAGGCCGAGGGCCCTGCCCCCACCGCGAACGGCGGGGGCAGGGCCCTCGGTGTGTTGCTTGCCAGGCCCGGTAGGGCCCTTGGCGTCAGATCACTTGGTGATCTTGACGACCTGGCCGGCGCCCACGGTACGGCCACCCTCGCGGATGGCGAACTTCAGGCCCTCTTCCATGGCGATCGGCTGGATCAGCGCGACCGTCATGGCGGTGTTGTCGCCCGGCATGACCATCTCGGTGCCCTCGGGGAGGGTCACAACGCCGGTCACGTCGGTCGTCCGGAAGTAGAACTGCGGACGGTAGTTGTTGAAGAAGGGGGTGTGACGGCCACCCTCGTCCTTCGACAGGATGTAGGCCTGGGCCTCGAACTCGGTGTGCGGCGTGACCGTGCCCGGCTTGATGATGACCTGGCCGCGCTCGACGTCCTCGCGCTTGATGCCACGGAGGAGCAGACCGACGTTCTCGCCCGCCTGGCCCTCGTCGAGCAGCTTGCGGAACATCTCGATGCCGGTGACCGTGGTGGTGGTCTTGGTCTCCTTGATGCCGATGATGTCGACAGTCTCGTTGACCTTGAGCACACCGCGCTCGATACGACCGGTGACGACGGTGCCACGACCGGTGATCGTGAAGACGTCCTCGATCGGCATCAGGAACGGCTTCTCGACGTCACGAGCCGGAGTCGGGATCGCGGTGTCCACGGCCTCCATGAGGCCGAGGAGCTTCTCGCCCCACTCCTTGTCGCCCTCGAGAGCCTTGAGCGCCGAGACGCGCACGACCGGAAGGTCGTCGCCCGGGAACTCGTACTCGGAGAGGAGCTCACGGACCTCGAGCTCGACGAGCTCCAGGATCTCCTCGTCGTCCACCATGTCGGCCTTGTTCAGGGCGACGACGATGTACGGAACGCCGACCTGGCGGGCCAGGAGCACGTGCTCCTTGGTCTGCGGCATCGGGCCGTCGGTCGCGGCGACAACGAGGATGGCGCCGTCCATCTGCGCCGCACCCGTGATCATGTTCTTGATGTAGTCCGCGTGACCCGGGCAGTCGACGTGCGCGTAGTGACGCGACTCCGTCTGGTACTCGACGTGCGCGATCGAGATCGTGATACCGCGCTGGCGCTCCTCAGGAGCCTTGTCGATCTGGTCGAAGGCCGAGGCCTCGTTCAGGTCCGGGTACGCGTCATGCAGCACCTTGGTAATCGCCGCGGTCAGCGTCGTCTTACCGTGGTCGATGTGACCGATGGTGCCGATGTTGACGTGCGGCTTAGTCCGCTCGAACTTCGCCTTCGCCACTGGGGTCCTCCTGGGAGTGGTTCTGTACGCCTTGCTTCATCGGCGCCAGGTGATCTTTGCTGGAATGCGGGCTGCCGGGGCATCCGCCACGCTTCTCAGGGCCGAAGCCCCTGCGGATTGTGTCGAATGCCCCGATGCCTGCTGTCAAGCCTACGGGTTGAGCAACACTGCGAATTGAGCGCTACTCGCCCTTGGCCTTCGCGATGATCTCCTCAGCGACGTTCCGCGGAACCTCGGCGTAGGAGTCGAACTGCATCGAGTAGCTTGCGCGACCCGAGGTCTTGCTGCGGAGGTCTCCGACGTAGCCGAACATCTCCGACAGGGGCACGAGACCCTTGACGACACGGGCGCCGCTGCGCTCCTCCATGGCCTGGATCTGGCCACGGCGGGAGTTCAGGTCGCCGATGACGTCGCCCATGTAGTCCTCGGGCGTGGTGACCTCAACGGCCATCATCGGCTCGAGCAGTACGGGGCTCGCCCTACGGGCACCCTCCTTGAACGCCTGCGAACCGGCGATCTTGAAGGCGAGCTCGGAGGAGTCAACCTCGTGGTAACCACCGTCGAGAAGGGTGATGCGAACACCCACCATCTCGTAACCGGCCAGGATGCCGAACTTCATGGCTTCCTGGGCGCCGGCGTCCACCGAGGGGATGTACTCACGGGGGATGCGGCCACCGGTGACCTTGTTCACGAACTCGTACGAGGCGTCGCCGCCCTCGATGGGCTCCATCGAGATCTGTACCTTCGCGAACTGGCCGGTACCACCAGTCTGCTTCTTGTGCGTGTAGTCGATCCGGTCGACAGTCTTGCGGATCGTCTCGCGGTATGCGACCTGGGGCTTGCCGACGTTCGCCTCGACGCGGAACTCGCGCTTCATGCGGTCGACCAGCACCTCGAGGTGAAGCTCGCCCATACCACCGATGATGGTCTGGCCGGTCTCCTCGTCGGAGTGGACCTGGAACGAGGGGTCCTCTTCAGCGAGACGCTGAATGGCGACGCCCAGACGCTCCTGGTCACCCTTGGACTTGGGCTCGATCGCGACCTGAATGACCGGGGCCGGGAAGTCCATGGACTCCAGGATGACCGGGTTCTTCTCGTCGCACAGCGTCTCACCGGTGGTGGTCTGCTTCAGGCCCATGACGGCGATGATGTCGCCGGCGCCCACCGCCGCGATCTCCTCACGCTTGTTCGCGTGCATACGGTAGATCTTGCCGATGCGCTCCTTCTTGCCCTTCACCGAGTTCAGCACCGAGGTGCCGGTCTCGAGGCGGCCCGAGTAGACCCGGACGAAGGTGAGCTTGCCGAGGTGCGGGTCGCTCATGATCTTGAACGCAAGACCGGAGAACGGCTCGTCCTCGGACGGGCGGCGCTTCACGACCACCGACGGGTCCTTGACGTCGTGGCCTTCGATGGCCTCGATGTCCAGGGGCGACGGCAGGTAGCGGACCACGGCGTCGAGCAGGGGCTGAACGCCCTTGTTCTTGAACGCGGAACCACAGAACACGGGCGTGAAGGTGGGCTTGCCCTGGTGCTCGGAGTCGGTCGAGGCGATGGTGGCGCGACGGATCGCGGCCATCAGTGCCTCTTCCGAAGGCTCTTCGCCCTCGAGGAACAGCTCCATCATCTCGTCGTCGTGCTCCGCGATGGTCTCGAGGAGCTTGCCGCGCCATTCCTGGGCGGCTTCGACGTGAGTGGCCGGGATGTCGACGGTGTCGTACATCTCGCCCTTGGTGGCCTCGGCGGACCACACGAGGGCCTTCATGGCGACGAGGTCGACGACACCCTTGAAGTCCATCTCGGTACCGATGGGCAGCTGCATGACCAGCGGAACCGCACCGAGGCGGTCCACGATCATGTCGACGCAGCGGTGGAACTCGGCACCGGTCCGGTCGAGCTTGTTGACGAAGCAGATGCGCGGCACGCCGTAGCGGTCCGCCTGACGCCAAACGGTCTCGGACTGCGGCTCAACACCGGCAACACCGTCGAACACCGTGACGGCACCGTCGAGGACGCGGAGCGAACGCTCCACCTCGACCGTGAAGTCGACGTGCCCCGGGGTGTCGATGATGTTGATCGTGTGATCGACATCGTTCAGCGGCCAGTGGCAGGTCGTCGCGGCCGACGTGATCGTGATGCCGCGCTCCTGCTCCTGCTCCATCCAGTCCATGGTGGCTGCGCCATCGTGGACTTCACCGATCTTGTACGAGACGCCGGTGTAGAACAGGATCCGCTCGGTGGTCGTCGTCTTGCCCGCGTCGATGTGGGCCATGATCCCAATGTTGCGGACCTTGGCCAGGTCAAGCGAAGTGGTGGCCATTAGGCTCAGTCTTCTCTCGGTTTCGATGTGGGTAGTGACTACCAGCGGTAGTGCGCGAAGGCCTTGTTCGACTCGGCCATCTTGTGCGTGTCCTCGCGACGCTTGACAGAGGCGCCGAGACCGTTGCTGGCGTCCAGCAGCTCGTTCATCAGGCGCTCGGTCATGGTCTTCTCGCGGCGGGCGCGGGAGTAACCCACGAGCCAGCGCAGCGCGAGCGTGGAGGCACGGGCGGGGCGAACCTCGACCGGCACCTGGTAGGTCGCACCGCCGACGCGGCGGGACTTGACCTCCAGAGTCGGCTTGATGTTCTCAAGAGCGCGCTTCAGGGTGATGACCGGGTCGGTACCGGTCTTCTCCTTGAGGCCCTCGAGGGCGCCGTAAACGATCCGCTCGGCGGTGGAACGCTTGCCGTGCAGGAGGATCTTGTTGACCAGCGAGGTCACCAGAGGAGATCCGTAGACCGGGTCGATGATGACCGGGCGCTTCGGGGCAGGACCCTTACGAGGCATGCTTACTTCTCCTTCTTGGCGCCGTAGCGGCTGCGGGCCTGCTTGCGGTTCTTGACGCCCTGGGTGTCCAGGGAGCCGCGGATGATCTTGTAGCGAACACCCGGCAGGTCCTTCACACGACCGCCACGCACGAGCACGATGGAGTGCTCCTGGAGGTTGTGGCCCTCGCCCGGAATGTAGGCGGTGACCTCAATCCCACTGGTCAGACGCACACGGGCCACCTTGCGAAGCGCCGAGTTCGGCTTCTTCGGGGTGGTCGTGTACACACGCGTGCAAACACCGCGACGCTGAGGGGAACCCTTCAGCGCGGGTGTCATATTCTTCTTGACCTTGTCCTGCCGGCCGTTCCGGACCAGCTGCTGGATCGTAGGCACCGTTTCTCCGGTTTCTGTGTGCCGATCTCGATAAAACTAACCTGGGGCACCGACCCACGCGGTCGGGTGTGTCGCGGACCCCGCACGTCCCCGTGGAGCAGAGAACGTGCGATGTCGGGTGCCGCGGCCACGGTGTCCCTGTGCGATATCGGTAACCTCCCAGTCGAGACTGGGGGCACGCGCAAGGACCCGGGCACACCCCAGGCACAAGGTCAGATCGTACCTATCGCATCGGCTCCGGTCAAAACAAATGCATCAGCGCGGGACACGCCGCCCGCTCAGGACCCGCTATCCGCCGGATCCGGCCACCGCGGCGAACATCACGAAGAACATGATCAGCCCGAAGAAGCCGGACACGATCCAGCCCAGCACCAGGCCGGCGACCGCGAAGCCGTCGCCCGCCTCACCCGTCCTGCGGATCTCCCTGCGGGCCTTGTGGCCGAGGATGACCGCCGGGATCGCCGTCACCAGCGTGAAGGTGCCGGCGATCCCGCAGACGAACGACGCGACGGCGGAGGTGTTGGTGCGCGGCGGGGGCGGCAGGAACGTCCGCGGCACGTACCCCATCGGCTGCGACGGCTGCATGGACATCATCGGCGAGGGACCCTGCGGGAGGTCGCGCACCAGCATCTGCAACTCGCCGTAGGTGCGCGCCTGGTAGGCGGTGGACATCCGCTGCTCGTACTCCGGCTGCTGCAGACGGCCCTCGGCGAAGGCGGCCTTCAGCACGTCGACCGTACGCTCCCGGTCGGCGTCCGCCGCCAGCATGCCCGGCACCTGGCCGGACTGCGGCAGCCGCCCGTTGCCCCACGGATCGAGCGACACGCGCGACACCTCCCCGCCTCCGAATGGTCTCTCCATACTGACGGACGCACGGCGACCGTGCGAAGTTCCGCGAAAAGCCGCAAGGCGGCCATCCCGGGAAGGGACGGCCGCCTTGCGGATCGGACTCTGCGGGACGGGACTCAGCCGTTGTAGGGCCCGTAGTCGTAGTCCTCCAGGGGAACGGCCTGGCCGGAGCCGGTGCCGAAGGGCGAGTAGTCGATGTCGTCGTAACCGACGGCCGAGTACATCGCTGCCTTCGCCTCTTCGGTGGGCTCGACCCGGATGTTGCGGTAACGGGCGAGGCCCGTACCGGCCGGGATGAGCTTACCGATGATGACGTTCTCCTTGAGGCCGAGCAGCGAGTCCGACTTGGCGTGGATCGCCGCGTCGGTCAGCACTCGGGTCGTCTCCTGGAAGGAGGCGGCCGACAGCCAGGACTCGGTCGCCAGCGAGGCCTTGGTGATACCCATCAGCTGCGGACGGCCGGAGGCGGGGTGACCGCCCTCGGAGACCACACGACGGTTCTCGGTCTCGAAGCGGCCGCGCTCCACGAGCTCGCCCGGAAGCAGCTCGGCGTCGCCCGACTCGATGATCGTCACGCGGCGGAGCATCTGCCGGATGATGATCTCGATGTGCTTGTCGTGGATCGACACGCCCTGGTTGTTGTAGACCTTCTGCACTTCGGCCACCAGGTGGATCTGAACCTGGCGCTGGCCGAGGATGCGCAGCACGTCGTGCGGGTTGGTGGCACCCACGGTCAGCTTCTGGCCGACCTCGACGTGGTCGCCCTCGCCCACCAGCAGACGGGACCGCTTGGAGATCGGGTAGGCGATCTCCTCGCTGCCGTCGTCCGGGGTGACGACGAGCTTCTTCGTCTTCTCGGTCTCCTCGATGCGGACCCGACCGACAGCCTCGGAGATCGGGGCGACACCCTTGGGGACACGGGCCTCGAAGAGCTCGACGACACGCGGCAGACCCTGCGTGATGTCGTCACCCGCCACACCACCGGTGTGGAAGGTACGCATCGTCAGCTGGGTACCGGGCTCACCGATCGACTGGGCCGCGATGATACCGACGGCCTCGCCGATGTCCACCAGCTTGCCGGTGGCCAGCGAGCGTCCGTAGCAGAAGGCACAGGTGCCGACCGTGGACTCGCAGGTGAGGATCGAGCGGGTCTTGACCTGCTCGACACCGTGCTGGATCAGCTGGTCGATGAGCACGTCGCCGAGGTCCACGTTGGCCGGCGCGATCACCTTGCCGTCGATGACGACGTCCTCGGCGAGCATGCGGGCGTAGACGCTGGTCTCGACGTCGTCCGTCTTGCGAAGGACGCCGTCCTCACCGCGCGCACCGATCTGCAGCTTGAGGCCGCGCTCGGTACCGCAGTCCTCCTCGCGGATGATGACGTCCTGCGAGACGTCCACCAGACGACGGGTGAGGTAACCCGAGTCGGCGGTACGCAGGGCGGTGTCCGCGAGGCCCTTACGGGCACCGTGGGTGGAGATGAAGTACTCCAGCACGGACAGGCCCTCACGGAACGAGGCCTTGATGGGACGCGGGATGGTCTCGTTCTTCGCGTTCGACACCAGACCACGCATACCGGCGATCTGACGCATCTGCATCATGTTTCCTCGGGCACCCGAGTCGACCATCATGAAGATGGGGTTCGTCTTGGGGAAGTTCGCGTTCATCGCCTCGGCAACCTCGTTGGTCGCCTTGGTCCAGATCGCGATGAGCTCCTGCGTGCGCTCGTCCTTGGTGATCAGGCCGCGCTCGTACTGCTTCTGGACCTTCTCGTCCTGGTCCTCGTACCCCTTGACGATGGCCTTCTTGGCCTCGGGGACGACGATGTCCGTGACGGCGACGGTGACGCCGGAACGGGTGGCCCAGTGGAAGCCGGCCGCCTTCAGGTTGTCGAGCGTCGCCGCCACGATGACCTTCGGGTACCGCTCGGCGAGGTCGTTGACGATCTCGGAGAGCTGCTTCTTGCCGACCGCGTAGTCGACGAACGGGTAGTCCTCGGGCAGCAGCTCGTTGAAGAGCGCGCGGCCCAGGGAGGTCCGCAGCCGGAACGTGTCGCCGACCTGGTAGCCCTGCTCGCCCTCTTCCTCGGCGGGCGGGGTCCAGCCGCGCGGCGGGACGGTGCCGACCGGGAAGCGGATGTCGACCTTCGACTGCAGCGAGAGCTCGCGGTTGTCGAACGCCATGATCGCTTCGGCGGTGGAGCCGAACGCCCGGCCCTCGCCGATGAGCACGCGCTCTTCCGGCTCGGTGGTCAGGAAGAACAGGCCCAGCACCATGTCCTGGGTCGGCATGGTGACGGGACGACCGTCGGCCGGCTTCAGGATGTTGTTCGAGGACAGCATCAGGATGCGGGCCTCGGCCTGCGCCTCTGCCGACAGCGGCAGGTGCACGGCCATCTGGTCACCGTCGAAGTCCGCGTTGAACGCGGTGCAGACGAGCGGGTGGATCTGGATGGCCTTGCCCTCGACCAGCTGGGGCTCGAAGGCCTGGATGCCGAGGCGGTGCAGGGTGGGCGCACGGTTCAGCAGCACCGGGTGCTCCGCGATGACCTCTTCGAGGACGTCGTAGACCACGGTGCGGCCGCGCTCGACCATGCGCTTGGCCGACTTGATGTTCTGCGCGTGGTTCAGGTCCACCAGGCGCTTCATCACGAACGGCTTGAAGAGCTCCAGCGCCATGGCCTTCGGCAGACCGCACTGGTGCAGCTTGAGCTGCGGGCCGACGACGATGACCGAACGGGCCGAGTAGTCGACTCGCTTGCCGAGGAGGTTCTGACGGAAACGACCCTGCTTGCCCTTGAGCATGTCGCTCAGGGACTTCAGCGGGCGGTTGCCGGGACCGGTGACCGGGCGACCGCGGCGGCCGTTGTCGAACAGCGCGTCGACGGCCTCCTGCAGCATCCGCTTCTCGTTGTTCACGATGATCTCGGGGGCACCGAGGTCAAGGAGACGCTTGAGGCGGTTGTTGCGGTTGATCACGCGGCGGTACAGGTCGTTCAGGTCGGAGGTCGCGAAGCGGCCACCGTCCAGCTGCACCATCGGACGCAGGTCCGGCGGGATGACCGGGACGCAGTCCAGCACCATGCCGTTGGGCTTGTTGGTGGTCTGCAGGAACGCCGAGACGACCTTGAGGCGCTTGAGCGCACGGGTCTTCTTCTGGCCCTTGCCGGTACGGATGATCTCGCGCAGACGCTCGGCCTCTTCTTCGAGGTCGAAGGTCTCCAGGCGCTTCTGCAGCGCCGCGGCACCCATCGAGCCCGAGAAGTACGTGCCGAAGCGCTCGCGCAGCTCGCGGTAGAGCAGCTCGTCGCCCTCGAGGTCCTGGACCTTGAGGTTCTTGAAGCGGGCCCACACCTCGTCGAGGCGGTCGATCTCGCGCTGGGCGCGGTCACGGAGCTGCTTCATCTCACGCTCGGCACCTTCGCGCACCTTGCGGCGCACGTCGGCCTTGGCGCCCTCGGCCTCCAGCTCGCCGAGGTCCGCTTCGAGCTTCTTCTGCCGGTTCTCGACATCGGAGTCCCGACGGTTCTCGACCTGCTGGCGCTCGACGGAGACCTGCGCCTCGAGGGAGGGCAGATCACGCGTCCGGCGCTCGTCGTCGACCCACGTGATCATGTAGGCGGCGAAGTAGATGACCTTCTCGAGGTCCTTCGGGGCGAGGTCGAGCAGGTAGCCCAGCCGCGACGGAACGCCCTTGAAGTACCAGATGTGGGTCACGGGAGCGGCCAGCTCGATGTGGCCCATCCGCTCACGACGCACCTTGGCGCGAGTTACCTCGACGCCGCAGCGCTCGCAGATGATGCCCTTGAAGCGGACACGCTTGTACTTACCGCAGTAGCACTCCCAGTCCCGGGTCGGGCCGAAGATCTTCTCGCAGAAGAGCCCGTCCTTTTCCGGCTTGAGGGTGCGGTAGTTGATGGTCTCCGGCTTCTTCACTTCGCCGTGCGACCAGGTACGAATGTCGTCCGCGGTGGCAAGGCCGATCCGCAGCTCGTCGAAGAAGTTGACGTCGAGCACTTGTCGTCAATCCCGCCTTCGGGTTTTACCCGACTAGTGACACTGCCGGGGTCGAGTGTCAAACATGGTCTGAACAGTCCGTGGGGTCACTCCGGGGCCGTGTTACGGGCGCCCGGAGCGGCCGGGAAGCCGCGAGTGCGACTTCCCGGCCGGCCCGTCAGACCTCTTCGACGCTGCTCGGCTCACGCCGGGACAGGTCGATTCCGAGCTCTTCCGCGGCACGGAAGACGTCCTCGTCCGTGTCGCGCATCTCGATGGACATGCCGTCCGAGGACAGCACCTCCACGTTGAGGCACAGCGACTGCATTTCCTTGATGAGCACCTTGAAGGACTCGGGAATGCCGGGTTCGGGGATGTTCTCGCCCTTGACGATGGCCTCGTAGACCTTCACGCGGCCGAGCACGTCGTCGGACTTGATCGTCAGCAGCTCCTGGAGGGCGTAGGCGGCACCGTATGCCTCAAGGGCCCACACCTCCATCTCACCGAATCGCTGACCACCGAACTGCGCCTTACCACCCAGCGGCTGCTGCGTGATCATGGAGTACGGACCGGTGGAGCGGGCGTGGAGCTTGTCGTCCACCAGGTGGTGGAGCTTCAGGATGTACATGTAGCCGACTGAGATCGGGTCCGGGAACGGCTCGCCGGAGCGGCCGTCGAACATCCGGGCCTTGCCCGAGGGCAGCACCATCCGGTCGCCGTCGCGGTTCGGGATCGTGGCCTCGAAGAGGCCGGTGATCTCGTCCTCGCGCGCACCGTCGAACACCGGGGTGGCGACGTTGGAGCCGGGCGGCACCTTGTCGGCGCCGATGACCTCCAGGCGGCGGGCCCACTCGGCACCGATACCGGAGACGTCCCAGCCCTGCTTCGCGAGCCAGCCGAGGTGGATCTCCAGGACCTGGCCCGGGTTCATGCGGGACGGGACACCCAGCGGGTTGAGGATGATGTCGACCGGGGTGCCGTCCTCCAGGAACGGCATGTCCTCGACCGGCAGGATCTTCGAGATGACGCCCTTGTTGCCGTGACGGCCGGCGAGCTTGTCACCGTTGTTGATCTTGCGCTTCTGCGCGACGTAGACGCGGACCAGCTGGTTCACGCCCGGCGGCAGCTCGTCGCCCTCTTCGCGGTCGAAGACGCGGACGCCGATGACCTTGCCGGTCTCGCCGTGCGGCACCTTCAGCGAGGTGTCGCGCACTTCGCGCGCCTTCTCGCCGAAGATCGCGCGGAGCAGGCGCTCCTCCGGGGTCAGCTCGGTCTCGCCCTTGGGCGTGACCTTCCCGACCAGGATGTCGCCGGCGACGACGTCGGCACCGATGCGGATGATCCCGCGCTCGTCGAGGTCCGCGAGGACCTCCTCGGAGACGTTCGGGATGTCCCGGGTGATCTCCTCGGGGCCGAGCTTGGTGTCACGGGCGTCGACCTCGTGCTCCTCGATGTGGATCGAGGAGAGGACGTCGTCCTGGACCAGCCGCTGGCTGAGGATGATCGCGTCTTCGTAGTTGTGGCCCTCCCACGGCATGAATGCCACGAGGAGGTTCTTGCCGAGGGCCATCTCGCCCTCGTCGGTGGAGGGGCCGTCGGCCAGGACCTGGTTGGCGACGACGCGAGCGCCCTCGTCGACGACGACCTTCTGGTTGAAGGACGTGCCCTGGTTCGAGCGGGAGAACTTCGCGACCCGGTACGTGGTGTACGTGCCGTCGTCGTTGGCGACCGTGACGTAGTCCGCGGAGACCTCCTGGACCACACCGTCCTTCTCGGCCTTGATGACGTCACCGGCGTCGACCGCGCAGCGGTACTCCATGCCGGTGCCGACCAGCGGGGCCTCGCTCTTGATGAGCGGCACCGCCTGGCGCATCATGTTCGATCCCATGAGCGCGCGGTTGGCGTCGTCGTGCTCGAGGAACGGGATCATCGCGGTCGCGACCGACACCATCTGGCGCGGCGAGACGTCCATGTAGTCGACGTCGGCGCCGGGGATGTAGTCGATCTCCCCGCCACGGCGGCGGACCAGGACACGGGCCTCTTCGAAGTGGTTGTCGTCCGTCAGCGGCGCGTTGGCCTGCGCGATGACGAAGCGGTCCTCCTCGTCGGCCGTCAGGTAGTCGACGTCATCGGTGACGATGCCCTCGACGACCTTGCGGTACGGGGTCTCGACGAAGCCGAAGGCGTTGACCCGGCCGTAGGAGGCGAGCGAGCCGATCAGGCCGATGTTCGGGCCTTCGGGGGTCTCGATCGGACACATGCGGCCGTAGTGCGACGGGTGCACGTCACGGACTTCGAAGCCGGCGCGCTCACGGGACAGACCACCCGGGCCCAGCGCGGACAGACGGCGCTTGTGGGTCAGGCCCGACAGCGGGTTCGTCTGGTCCATGAACTGGGACAGCTGGCTGGTGCCGAAGAACTCCTTGATGGAGGCGACGACCGGCCGGATGTTGATCAGGGTCTGCGGCGTGATCGCCTCGACGTCCTGGGTGGTCATCCGCTCGCGGACGACGCGCTCCATACGAGCCAGGCCGGTACGGACCTGGTTCTGGATGAGCTCGCCGACGTTGCGCAGGCGACGGTTGCCGAAGTGGTCGATGTCGTCGGTCTCGACGACGATGTTGCGGCCGTCCTCGCCCACGGTCTCGGTCTCACCGGCGTGCAGCTTGACCAGGTACTTGATGGTCGCGAGAACGTCGGCCGTGGTCAGCACGCCGGCGTCGAGCGGCTTGTCGCTGCCGAGCTTCTTGTTCACCTTGTAGCGGCCGACCTTCGCGAGGTCGTAGCGCTTCGGGTTGAAGTAGAGGTTCTCGAGCAGCGTCTGCGCGGCCTCGCGGGTCGGCGGTTCGCCCGGACGCAGCTTGCGGTAGATGTCGAGCAGCGCGTCGTCCTGGCCCTGGGTGTGGTCCTTCTCCAGGGTGGCGCGCATGGACTCGTACTCGCCGAACTCCTCGAGGATCTGCTCGGTCGTCCAACCGAGGGCCTTGAGGAGCACGGTGACCGACTGCTTGCGCTTGCGGTCGATGCGGACACCGACCATGTCGCGCTTGTCGATCTCGAGCTCGAGCCAGGCACCGCGGGACGGGATGACCTTCGCCGAGAAGATGTCCTTGTCGGACGTCTTGTCGATCGAGGAGTCGAAGTAGACGCCGGGCGAGCGGACCAGCTGCGACACGACGACACGCTCGGTGCCGTTGATGCAGAAGGTGCCCTTGTTGGTCATGAGCGGGAAGTCGCCCATGAAGACCGTCTGCGACTTGATCTCGCCGGTCTCGTTGTTGGTGAACTCGGCGGTGACGAAGAGCGGAGCGCCGTACGTGAAGTCGCGCTCCTTGCACTCGTCGATCGAGTTCTTCGGAGGCTCAAAACGGTGGTCGCGGAAGGTGAGCGACATCGACCCGGAGAAGTCTTCGATCGGAGAGATCTCCTCGAAGATCTCTTCCAGACCCGACTTCCTGGGGACGTCCTGGCCACTTTCCAGAGCCGCCTCGACACGAGCCTTCCACGCGGCGTTGCCGAGCAGCCAGTCAAAGCTCTCGGTCTGCAGCGCGAGGAGGTTCGGTACCTCGAGGGGTTCCTTGATCTTCGCAAAAGAGATGCGCAGCGGTGAGGTGCTGGCACCGTTGTTCGTATTGGCAGTCGAGGCGTTGCGCGAGGCGGCCAAGAGGGGGTCCTTCCGAGGGCTCGGACTCACTACGCGCATACCGGTGTCCGCCCCCGAGCACACAGGGACGTCCTCAGACAGGACATCTCTTCGTTCGGTGCTCAGGCTTGGGGCTGTCCCTGGTGACGGGCCAGGCTACAGCTAACAGGCAGCGCAAAGGGTCAGTGTAGCCACTCGGCACACTGATGTCCAGGCAGAGATTCGGAGTACCGAATCATTGCCCCCTCGCCACTGTTGTCGACCCGGTCTCGGCACCGGATCTGTGCTTGACGCTAGGCATTCCCGCATCGCGCTCGATCCATGCCTCGGACCCCGGATCGAACTTACGACGCGTCCTGAGAATTGCGCGCCGCGTGCGGTTCGTCAAGGCCTCAGCCCCCCGGAGATCCGTACGGCGCCCCCCGCCCGACGGGGATGATCACCTTACCCCCGAGCGCCTACAGGGCCCCTGGAGGACCCCGGGAACGACCGAGGGCGGCCACCCTTTCGGGTGGCCGCCCTGCGGCTGTTCAGCCCCTCGTGGAGGGGCTGGGAACTACTTGACCTCGACGGACGCGCCAGCGGCCTTGAGGGACTCGGCAGCCTTCTCGGCGGCCTCCTTGGCGACCTTCTCGAGGACCGGCTTCGGAGCGCCGTCGACGAGGTCCTTGGCCTCCTTCAGACCCAGCGAGGTGAGCTCACGCACAACCTTGATGACCTGGATCTTCTTCTCGCCGGCGCCGGTGAGGACGACGTCGAACTCGTCCTGCTCCTCAGCGGCCTCGACGGCGGGGCCAACCGGGCCGCCGGCGATGGCGACCGGGGCGGCAGCCTTGACGTCGAACTTCTCTTCGAACGCCTTGACGAACTCGGAGAGCTCGATGAGGGTCAGGGTCTCGAACTGCGCGAGCAGCTCGTCCTGGGACAGCTTCGCCATGATGGCGTCCTTCCACTATTCGGCAGGTGCCGGGTGTACATGAAGGCGGGCGTGAGGCGCCCGCTGCGACCAGGGGGGCGGAGGGTTACTCCGCCACCTCGGCCTCGGCGGGAGCCGGCGTACCGGCACCGCCCTGCTCGACCTTGGCGCGAAGCGCGTCCGCAGTGCGGACGAACTCCGTGAGCGGGGCCTGGAAAGTCGCCGCGGCCTTGGCCATCGACGCCTTGATGCCACCGGCCACCTTGGCGAGCAGAACCTCGCGGGACTCGAGGTCCGCGAGCTTCTTGATCTCATCGGCGGACAGCGCCTTACCGTCAAGGACACCGCCCTTGATGATGAGGTTGGGGTTGTCCTTGGCGAAGTCACGCAGACTCTTCGCCGACTCCACCGGGTCACCGGTGACGAAGGCAACCGCCGTCGGACCTGCGAACAGGTCGTCCAGCGTGCTGATCCCGGCCTCGTTGGCCGCGATCTTGGTCAGCGTGTTCTTCACCACGGCGTACTGGGCGTTCTCACCGAGCGAACGACGCAGCGTCTTGAGCTGCGCCACGGTGAGACCGCGGTACTCGGTCAGCATTGCGGCATTGGAGCTGCGGAACTTGTCCGTCAGCTCGGCAACCGCAGCAGCCTTATCGGGCCTCGCCATGAGTCTCGGCCTCCTTCCGGGTGATTCAGGACCGCACGGAAGGGGCTGGGCAACACGAACGCCCCGGCGCAGGCGCACGGGGCGTTACTCAACCAGAATGAATTCCAGGAGTTCTTCCACAGCAACCTGAGCGGGACGTCCGCAGCTAGCGGATCCTTCGGCCGCCGCGCTCCTCAACGAGGGCACAGCAGCGACCAGCGGTCTTTGGCTTCTTCGGTAGCGTACGCGAACGTGTCGCGATCCGGCAAATCGCCTCAACGGGCCGCTCAGCGGCCTGTGGAGGCCCGGCCGACGGAACCAGGCCGGGCCCCGCTCCCAGAGGGAGCGGGGCCCGGCCCGAGTCGCGTACGCGGCTCCGTGCGATCCGAGGCGGATCAGACGGCGGCCGGGTCCTCCTCGACGAGGAGGTTGCGGGTGCGGTTCTGGTCCACCAGGATGCCCGGGCCCATCGTCGTGCTGATGGCGGCCTTCCGGATGTACCGGCCCTTGGCGGCCGACGGCTTCAGACGAAGGATCTCGTCCAGGGCCGCGCCGTAGTTCTCCACCAGCTGCGCGTCGTCGAACGACACCTTGCCGATGATGAAGTGCAGGTTCGAGTGCTTGTCGACGCGGAACTCGATCTTGCCGCCCTTGATCTCGGTCACGGCCTTGGCCACGTCCGGGGTCACGGTGCCGGTCTTCGGGTTCGGCATCAGGCCACGGGGACCGAGCACGCGGCCCAGGCGGCCGACCTTGCCCATGAGGTCCGGCGTGGCGACGACGGCGTCGAAGTCCAGGCGGCCCTTGGCCACCTCTTCGATGAGTTCGTCGGAGCCGACGATGTCGGCGCCCGCGGCTTCCGCGGCCGCTGCACGGTCACCGGTCGCGAAGACCAGGACCCGGGCGGTCTTGCCGGTGCCGTGCGGAAGGTTGACGGTGCCGCGGACCATCTGGTCGGCCTTGCGCGGGTCGACACCCAGACGCATGGCGACCTCGACGGTCGAGTCGAACTTCGTCGCTGCGGTGTCCTTGGCGAGACGGACGGCCTCGAGCGGGGCGTAGAGCTTCTCCCGGTCGATCTTCGCGTCCGCAGCGCGGAGAGTCTTGCTGCGCTTCACTGCTGCTCCTCAATGATGAGTGGAGTCGTGGTACGGACCGCGCGCGGTCCTTCCACAGACGTGCTTCGGGGTGGGCGTCAGCCCTCGACCGTGATGCCCATGGAACGGGCGGTGCCGGCGATGATCTTCGACGCGGCGTCCAGGTCGTTGGCGTTCAGGTCCGGCATCTTGAGGGTGGCGATGTCACGCACCTGGGCGGCGGTGAGCTTCGCGACCTTCTTGACGTGGGGCTCGCCGGAGCCCTTCTCCACGCCCGCGGCCTTGAGGATCAGCTTCGCGGCCGGCGGAGTCTTGGTGATGAAGGTGAAGGAGCGGTCGTCGTAGACCGTGATCTCCACCGGCACGACCATGCCACGCTGCGACTCGGTCGCGGCGTTGTAGGCCTTGCAGAACTCCATGATGTTGACGCCGTGCTGGCCCAGTGCGGGGCCGACGGGCGGCGCGGGGTTGGCCGCGCCCGCGTTGATCTGGAGCTTGATAAGCCCCGTGATCTTCTTCTTCTTGGGAGGCATTGCTCTCTCCGGGTCCTAGTGAGAGTTGTTTCGCCTGCTAACAGGCATACCGCACCACGATAACGGGTATCGAGGCGTGGCCTGGAACCAAACAGGCCAGACCAGCTGAAAAAGCCGGTCTGACCTGGTCGGACGTGTAAAAAAGTCAGTTCTTCTGGATCTGGTCGAAGCTGAGCTCGACCGGGGTCTCGCGGCCGAAGATCTCGACGAGGCCCTTGATCTTCTTGGAGTCCGGGTTGATCTCGTTGATCGTCGCCTGCAGCGTCGCGAACGGGCCGTCGGTGACGGTGACCGAGTCGCCGACCTCGAAGTCCAGCACCTGGACCTCGATCTTGCGGGCCGGACCCGTGCCGTCCGCCGCCGCGGCGGCCTCGGCGGCCGCCTCGACCTCGGGAGCGAGCATCTTGAGGATCTCGTCCAGCGTCAGCGGGTACGGGTCGTACGCGTTGCCCACGAAGCCGGTGACGCCGGGCGTGTTGCGGACGACACCCCACGACTCGTTCGTCAGGTCCATGCGGACGAGCACGTAGCCGGGAAGCTTGTTCTGCTTCACCGTCTTGCGCTCGCCGTTCTTGATCTGGGCTACTTCTTCCTGCGGCACTTCTGCCTGGTAGATGTAGTCCTCGACGTTGAGCGAGACGGCGCGCTGCTCCAGGTTGGACTTCACGCGGTTCTCGTAGCCGGCGTAGGTGTGGATGACGTACCACTCGCCCGGCAGGGTGCGGAGCTCCTCGCGGAAGGCCGCGATCGGGTCGACCGGCTCGGGCTCCTCGACGGGCTCGCCGTCCTCGGCCAGCTCCGCGTCGGCCTCGTCGAGCACGGCGTCGGCCTCGTCGTCATCGGCGACGGCGGCTTCCGACTCGTCCTCGGCGACAGCGTCATCGTCGTCGGTCTCGTCGATGGCGTGGACGGCGGCCTGCTCGGCGGCTTCGCCTGCGGCTTCATCGGCAGCTTCGGCCTGGTCGATGTCGCCGTCGGCTGCCTCGACGATGTCGAGCGCAGTGTCGTCGCCCTCGACGGACTCGTCGGCGTCGTACACGTTCGGGTCAGACACGGTGACTGCTTCTTCCTGACTTCAAGGGGTGGAACATGCGGAAAGGCGCCCGAGGGGCGTCCTCCGCAGGATCATCCGAAGACGTACGAGACGAGCTTCGCGAAGCCAAAGTCAATCACGGACACCAGCCCGATGACGACGACAACGAAGACAATTACGACGCTCGTGTACGTCGTGAGGTCTCCACGCGAAGGCCAGACGACCTTGCGGAGCTCGGCGACGATCTGCCGGTAGAAGAGGCCGAGACGGGCCAGGGGGCCCTTCTTTCCGCGCTTACCGCCGCGGCGGGCCTTCTTGTCCTGGGATGCGTCAGGCTCAGGGACCTCGATGGAGTCCGTGATTTCAGTCACTCGTCTTCACCTGACTCCGGGTCGTGGCCATACCGCGCCCGTCGCGCGGTACGGCGAGTGCAATTACCTGCCCGCATCCTGGTGAGGACGCGTGTAGCAGGGCCGGAGGGACTTGAACCCCCAACCGCTGGTTTTGGAGACCAGTGCTCTACCAATTGAGCTACGACCCTTTGAAGACGCCCCTCAACGTACCGCAGTTCGCGAGAGGGCCATCGACGGATGAGTGTACGTGTTCACAGGCCGGGCGTCGAACGGCTCCGCCACGGCCCCGCCGCAACCCCTCCGTCCACTGCGCGAACACCGGGGTGTCCACTCCGCAAACCACGGTGCCGGGGCGGTACGCCGTCTGGGACCATGCAGTCATGACCGCTGCCACTCCCCCCGTACAGTCCCCCTCCGACCGACGGGTGTCGGCCCGCATCGGGTCGATCTCCGAGTCCGCGACCCTCGCCGTGGACGCCAAGGCGAAGGCCCTCAAGGCCGCCGGGCGTCCGGTGATCGGCTTCGGTGCCGGCGAGCCGGACTTCCCGACCCCCGACTACATCGTCGAGGCCGCGGTGGAGGCGTGCCGCAACCCCAAGTTCCACCGCTACACCCCCGCGGGCGGGCTCCCCGAGCTCAAGGCCGCCATCGCCGCCAAGACACTGCGCGACTCCGGCTACGAGGTCGACGCCTCCCAGGTGCTGGTGACCAACGGCGGCAAGCAGGCCATCTACGAGGCCTTCGCCGCGATCCTCGACCCGGGCGACGAGGTCATCGTCCCGGCGCCGTACTGGACCACGTACCCGGAGTCGATCCGGCTCGCGGGCGGCGTGCCCGTCGACGTCGTCGCGGACGAGACGACCGGCTACCGCGTCACGGTCGAGCAGCTGGAGGCGGCCCGCACCCCGCGCACCAAGGTCGTCCTCTTCGTCTCGCCGTCCAACCCGACCGGCGCCGTCTACAACGAGGCCGACGCCGAGGCGATCGGCCGCTGGGCCGTCGAGCACGGCCTGTGGGTCCTCACCGACGAGATCTATGAGCACCTCGTCTACGGGGACGCGTCCTTCACCTCGCTGCCGGCGATCCTGCCCGAGCTGCGCGACAAGTGCGTCGTCGTCAACGGCGTGGCCAAGACGTACGCCATGACCGGCTGGCGCGTCGGGTGGATGATCGGCCCCAAGGACGTCATCAAGGCCGCGACGAACCTGCAGTCGCACGCCACCTCCAACGTCAGCAACGTCGCCCAGGCGGCCGCGCTGGCCGCGGTCTCCGGCGACCTGGACGCGGTCGCCGAGATGCGCACCGCCTTCGACCGGCGGCGGCAGACCATCGTGCGGATGCTCAACGAGATCGACGGTGTGGTGTGCCCCACTCCGGAGGGCGCGTTCTACGTCTACCCGTCGGTGAAGCAGCTGCTCGGCAAGGAGATCCGCGGCAAGCGCCCGGCGTCCTCGGTCGAGCTGGCGGCGCTGATCCTGGACGAGGTCGAGGTCGCCGTCGTGCCCGGTGAGGCCTTCGGCACCCCCGGCTACCTGCGGCTTTCCTACGCGCTCGGCGACGAGGACCTGGTCGAGGGCGTCTCCCGGCTGCAGAAGCTGCTGGGCGAGGCCCGCGACTGACCGCCCACCTGCGACGGGCCCCCGGCAGCCGCCGGGGGCCCGTTCCTGTTTTCGGGCAAACCCCCGTTCGGTGAAAGCGGTACCGGACACCGTCACCCGTACGGCAGGATCTTGGGATGGCACGTGATGTCCGTCTGCTCCCCAAGGCCCATCTCCATCTGCACTTCACCGGCTCCATGCGGTCCGAGACCCTGCTGGAACTCGCGGACCTGCACGGTGTGCACCTCCCCGACGCGCTCACCTCGGGTGAGCCGCCGAAACTGCGGGCCACCGACGAGCGGGGCTGGTTCCGCTTCCAGCGGCTCTACGACAGCGCACGCTCGTGCCTGCGCACCGCCGACGACATCCGCCGGCTGGTCCACGAGGCCGCCGAGGAGGACGCCAGGGACGGCTCCGGATGGCTGGAGATCCAGGTCGATCCCACGTCGTACGCGCCGCGGCTCGGCGGCCTCATCCCGACCATGGAGATCATCCTGGACGCGGTGCACACCGCCTCCCGGGACACCGGCGTCGGGATCGCCGTCATCGTCGCCGCCAACCGCATGAAGCACCCGCTCGACGCCCGCACCCTGGCCCGGCTCGCGGTGCGCTACGCCGACCAGGGCGTCGTCGGCTTCGGCCTGTCCAACGACGAGCGCCGCGGGCTCGCCCGCGACTTCGACCGGGCCTTCGCCATCGCCCGCGAGGGCGGCCTGCTCGCCGCACCGCACGGCGGTGAGCTCGCGGGCCCCAGCAGCGTCCGCGACTGCCTGGACGACCTGCACGCGGGCCGGGTGGGGCACGGCGTCCGGGCCGCGGAGGACCCGCGGCTGCTGCGGAAGCTCGCCGAGCGGCAGATCACCTGCGAGGTCTGCCCGGCCTCCAACGTGGCGCTGGGCGTCTACGAGAAGCCCGAGGACGTACCGCTGCGCACGCTCTTCGAGGCCGGCGTACCGATGGCGCTGGGCGCCGACGACCCGCTGCTCTTCGGCTCCCGGCTCGCCGCGCAGTACGAGATCGCCCGGGACTCGCACGCCTTCACCGACGAGGAGCTGGCGGAGCTGGCCCGGCAGTCGGTCCGCGGCTCGGCGGCCCCCCCGGACGTGCGCGAGCGGCTGCTGTCCGGCATCGAGGACTGGCTGGCCCTGCCGGCCTGACGGGCGGGCGCGCCGGGCCCCGGTGATCAGGGGCCGCTCGCGCGTGGGCGGGGGCCGCGCGCCCGCCGGCAGGGGCCGGGCGGCGGCGTCAGCAGGGGGCCGGGCGGCGTCAGAGCCGGGCGCCCACCATGACCGGTTCGTTGACGAGCGTGACGCCGAACGCGGCGCGCACCCCGTCGCGGACCTCGCGGGCGAGGGCCAGCAGGTCGTCCGTCTTGGCCTGGCCGCGGTTGGTCAGCGCCAGGGTGTGCTTCCCGGAGATGCGGGCCGGGCCGTCGCCGTACCCCTTGGCGAACCCGGCGCGGTCGATCAGCCAGGCCGCCGACGTCTTCCGCAGCCCGTCCCCCGCCGGATAGGCGGGCGGTTCGGTGCCGGCGCCGAGCCGTTCGTGCACCCGGCTCACGAAATCCGCGAACTCGGCTTCCGTCAGGATCGGGTTGGTGAAGAACGAGCCCGCCGACCAGGTGTCGTGGTCGGCCGCGTCCAGCACCATGCCCTTGCCGGCGCGCAGCCCGAGCACCGTCGTCCTGGCGGTGGCCACCGGCACCCGGTCGCCCGCCTCCACGCCCAGGGCGCGGGCCACCTCCGCGTACTTCACCGGCGCCGACATCCCGCCCGCGTCCTCCAGGCCGAACCGCACGCGCAGCACGACGTACCGCTCCGGATCGGCCTTGAAGCGGCTGTCGCGGTAGGCGAAGCCGCAGTCGGCGGCGGGGATGGTCACCGTCTCGTCCGCGCGGCGGTCGTACGCGACGACCTCGGTGACCGTCGCCGACACGTCCTGCCCGTACGCCCCGACGTTCTGGATCGGCGTCGCCCCGGCGGAGCCGGGAATGCCCGCCAGGCACTCGATGCCGGCCAGGCCCGCCTCGACGGTCCGGGCGACGGCGTCGCTCCACACCTCGCCGGCCGCCAGCTCCAGCGCGGTCCCGTCGAGGGCGAAGCCGGTGGTGGCGATCCGCAGCGCGGTGCCGTCGAATCCGGCGTCGCCGATGACGAGGTTGCTGCCGCCGCCGATCACCAGGAGCGGCGTGCCGGCGCGGTCCGCCTCGCGGACCGCCTCGACGACCTCAGCGTCGGTGGTGGCCGTCACGAGGCGGGCGGCGGGCCCGCCGAGCCGGAAGGTCGTCAGGGGGGCGAGGGGGGTGTCGTGGGTTACGTGCACGCCGTCCACCCTACGGGGACGCCGAAGGGGGACCGGATCTCCGGTCCCCCTGCCGGTGCCCGCACGTCGCCGGTCAGGCGACCGGCTCCAGAACCCGCCGCGGCTCGGCGTCGGCCGCAGCCGCCGCCTTGCGCCGCCGCGGGATGAGCACCGCGGCGACCGCCGCGAGGCCGACGGCGACCGCGCCGACCCACAGCGCGGGCACCAGGCCGTCCACGTAGCGGGTGGCGGACTCGTAGCCGCCCTGGGCGGAGAAGACGGAGGCGAGGATCGCGACGCCGAGGGCGCCGCCCAGCTCCCGCAGCGCGTTGTTGGCGCCGGAGGCGATGCCCTGTTCCTCCGGGCGGACGCTGGACATCACGACGTTGGCGGTGGGGCCGAAGTACATCGCCATCCCGATGCCGCTGACGATCAGCGCGGGCAGCTGCGCCGCGTAGGAGACGTCGGTCGTGACGACGAGGGCGAAGAGCGCGAGGCCCACGGCCTGCAGGGCGAGGCCGGTGGCGATGATCGGACGGCCGCCGATGCGGTCGGAGAGCATGCCCGCGATGGGCGAGACGACCATCGGCATCGCCGTCCAGGGGAGCATCCGGACGCCGGCCTCCATGGGCGAGTAGCCGGAGACGTTCTGCAGGAACTGGCTGAGCAGGAAGATCGAGCCGAACATGCCGAGGAACATCAGCAGGCTGGCCGCGTTCACCGCGCTGAAGGCGCGGTTGCGGAAGAGCCGCATCGGCAGGATGGGGTGCGCGGCCCGGGTCTCGTAGGCGACGAAGGCCGCTATGAGCGCCGCTCCGCCGATCAGGCCGGTGAGCACGACCGGGCTGGTCCAGCCGTCGGCGTTGCCGCGGATGAGGGCGTAGACGATGCCGAAGAGGCCGGCGCTGGCGAGCGCGGTGCCGGGGACGTCCAGCCGGGAGTTCGGGCCGTGGCTCTCGTTCAGGCGGAGCCGGGCGAGGGGCAGCAGGAGCAGCCCGATCGGCACGTTCAGCCAGAAGATCCACTGCCAGGAGAAGTGCTCGGTGAGGGTGCCGCCGATCAGCGGTCCGGTGGCGACGGCGAGGCCGTTGACCGCGCTCCAGATCCCGAACGCCATGCCGCGGCGCTCCGGCGCGACGGTGGCGGAGAGCAGGGTGAGGGTCAGCGGCATCATGATCGCCGCGCCGACGCCCTGGGCGGCGCGGGCGGCGATCAGCTCGCCCATGCCGGGGGCGAGCGCGGCGGCGGCGGAGGCCGCGGTGAACAGCCCGAGGCCGACGGTGAAGAGCCGGCGGCGGCCGAACCGGTCGCCGAGGGCGGCGCCGAACATCAGGAGGACCGCGAAGGTGAGGGTGTAGGCGCTCACCGTCCATTCGAGGTCCTCCAGCGCTCCCCCGAGGTCCTTGCGGATGGAGGGCAGCGCGGTGGTGACGACGAGGTTGTCCAGGCTCGCCATGAAGCCGGCGAGGCTGGTGATGACCATGGCCCAGACGGCAGTGCCGCGCCGGACGCCCTTCTCCGGCCCTGCCTCTTGCTGGTGCTCCTGCATGACCCCTCCCGGGGATTAGTAATCAGTCACTAACTTCTGCGGGTACACGAACGCACTTGCCGTTTGCTGCGTGCCGATCGGGCGCCGGTGCGGGACGGGCCCCTCGGGCCCCGCTCCCGCCGCCGGTCAGGGAGCCGGGTCCTGGACGGCCTCTCCGGCCGGCCCTTTGCCCTGCCCGGCCGGCCCTTTGCCCTGCTCGTCGAACGAGAAGCCCAGCCAGCAGCGGTCGTCCGAGGGGATCCCCAGCGAGACCAGCGTGTTGATCAGCATCCCGGTCGAGAAGAACTTGTTCATCCACTCGTCGTCGAGGCCGGTGCGCACCCGCACCGCGTCCCACATCGCGAGCCAGCGCCGGCGGGCCAGCTCGGCCACCTCGCCGTCGCCCGACGCCGCGGCGGCGACGTAGAGCTGCATCTGCATGAGCAGGACATCGCGGTCCTCCTCGATCATCTCGCCGTAGGCCTGGCCCATGGCCTCGAGCGCGTCCTCCCCCTCCAGGCCCTCCGCGGCCTGCATGAAGGTGGCGATGGTGCGGTCGAGGCAGCGGTTCGCGGCGGCCTT
The DNA here is from genome assembly GCF_040636125.1 of Streptomyces sp. NPDC006733. Taxonomy (NCBI): domain Bacteria; kingdom Bacillati; phylum Actinomycetota; class Actinomycetes; order Kitasatosporales; family Streptomycetaceae; genus Streptomyces; species Streptomyces sp. NPDC006733. The sequence goes on from NZ_JBEYJD010000012.1 coordinate 48,378, forward strand.
GAACAGGTCCACCTTGGTGGGGAAGAGCCGGAACAGGTACGGCTGCGAGACGCCGACGCGGCGGGCGATCGCGTCCGTCGACGTACCGAAGTAACCGCCCTTGGCGAACTCGGTCATCGCGGCACGGATGACGCTCTCGCGCCGGTCCTCCGCACTCATCCGCATGCTCGTCTTCGCCATGCCCTTAAGGTAGTGACCACTAACTAACTTCGTCAACCGGAAAACGCAAAGAGGGAAGGACTTCCGAGAAGTCCTCCCCTCTTCCGTTCAGGCGTCGGCTCAGGCCAGCCGGACCACGGCACGGGACAGGCCCAGCACCTTCTGGCCGGCCGCCGTGGCCACCAGGTCCACCCGGACCGTGCGCGCCTCGTCGTCGAGCTTCGCCCCGACCTTGGCCGTGACCTCGATCAGCGCGCCCTTGTCGTCGTCCGGGACGACGACGGGCTTCGTGAACCGCACGCCGTACTCGGCGACCGCACCCGGGTCGCCGACCCAGTCGGTGACCACGCGGATCGCGGAGGCCATCGTGAACATGCCGTGCGCGATGACGTCGGGGAGCCCGACCTCCTTCGCGAACCGCTCGTTCCAGTGGATCGGGTTGAAGTCACCGGACGCACCCGCGTAGCGCACGAGCGTGGCGCGACTCACAGGGAACGTCTGCGCGGGGAGCTCGGTGCCGACCTCGACCTCGTCGTAGGAGACCTTGGAAGTCATCCCGGTCACACCCCTTCCTGCGCGCGGGCCACGAGCATCGTGTACGCCGTCACCACGTGCTCACCGTTCTCGTCGTGCACCTCGCCGCGGACCGACAGGACGTCGTTCCCCGCGAGTGACTTGATCGAGTCGATGTGCGAGACGACCGTGAGCCGGTCCCCAGCGCGCACCGGGCGCGAGTGGACGAAGCGCTGGTCGCCGTGGACGACCCGGCTGTAGTCCAGGCCCAACTCCGGGTCCTGCACGACCAGACCGGCCGCCTTGAACGTGATCGAGAACGCGAACGTCGGCGGCGCGATCACATCCGGATGCCCGAGCGCCCTGGCGGCGTCGGGATCGGTGTACGCGGGATTGAGATCGCCCACCGCTTCGGCGAACTCGCGGATCTTCTCCCGGCCCACCTCATAGGGGGCGGTGGGCGGATAGCTCCGCCCGACGAAGGACTGGTCCAGTGCCATCGATACCTCCGGCTACGGGATGCTGATCAGGACGGTGGTCATCGCGATGGTCCTCATGATGCCGGTCACCGTGATGACGCCGACGCTCGGGGTGAGGCTCACGTCCGGATGCGGCGCACGTCGGCGGTGCGGCTCACGTCAGGGTGACGCCATGGGAAGACGTTCGATTTGATCACGCCGCTCGCGGATCCCGCGAGCGGACGGATCAACGCCGCGAGGCCGCCCCCAAGAATGGGGACGGCCTCGTGGTGTGTTACGGCCTGTTGTCAGCGCGTTTCGCGGTGCGCGGTGTGCGCGTTGCAGCGCGGGCAGTGCTTCTTCATCTCAAGACGGTCCGGGTCGTTACGCCGGTTCTTCTTGGTGATGTAGTTCCGCTCCTTGCACTCCACGCAGGCCAGCGTGATCTTCGGGCGGACGTCGGTGGCGGCCACGTGAGTGCTCCTTGACGAACGGATGGGTATATGAACACAACGAGAGTAGCCGATTGAAGGTCTAAACCCACAATCGACTACGACTACGCAGGGTAGCGGTGACCGGACTTGAACCGGTGACACAGCGATTATGAGCCGCTTGCTCTACCAACTGAGCTACACCGCTGCGATGAACTGACCACCACCTGACGGTGGATGATCGATCCATCAGAGCCCCAATGCGGAATCGAACCGCAGACCTTCTCCTTACCATGGAGACGCTCTACCGACTGAGCTATTGGGGCGAGCGAGGAAGACATTACACGGTCCGCAGCCGAAGGTGAAATCCATATCTCACGACACACTTCGGGCTCTTCCGTCGCTGTTCCGGAGGTCCGCCGGCCGCCCCTCAGCCGCCCCTCACGTGCCTCCCGGGAGCGGACCGGGCGTCCCGCCGGCTCCCCTCCCCGCACCCCCGATCGACCACGCCAGTACGACTATTGACCTCCGGCCGCCTCCTCCCGGACCCCGCGTGAGCTGCGCCATAGGCTCGGTGCGTCCCTGCGTGATCTTGCCTCCCGCCCGAGCGCCGCAGTACCGGAGGAGCGCGATGACCGAGAACCAGCGCGGCACCGCCGCCGAGACCACCACGCTGCTGCTGTGCGGTGCCCATCTCACCGACGGCCGCACGGTCGACGTGCGGCTCAGCGGCGCCCGGATCGAGGCCGTCGGCACGGCGGGCAGCCTCACCGCCGACCCCGGCCTCAAGGACGCCGACGGGACCCGTATCGACCTGCGCGGCTACCTCCTGCTGCCCGCGCCCGCCGAACCGCACGCGCACCTCGACGCCGCGCTGACCGCCGACGCGAGCGTCACCTCCGGGCCGCCCTCGTACGAGCCCGAGGACGTGCAGCGGCGCGTCACCGAGGCCGCGCTGCTGCAGCTCGGGCACGGCGCGACGGCCATCAGAACGCACGTCAGGATCGGCGACATCCAGGGGCTCGGCACCCTCGCCGCCGTGCTCCAGGCCCGCCGCGCGCTGCGCGGACTCGTCGACCTGCACGCCGTCGCCGTCCCCCGGCTGCTCACCGGCGCGGCCGGCGCCGACGGGCTCTCCGCGCTGCGCGACGCGCTCAAGATGGGCGCCGGTGTCGTCGGCGGCTGCCCCGACCTGGACCCGGACCCCAGCGGCTACGCCGAGGCCGTCCTCACCGTCGCCGCCGAGTTCGGCCTCCCCGTGGACCTGCACACGCAGGGTGACGACCCGGCCCGGCTGGCCCGGCTCACCGCCATGGCCGGCGGGCTGCGCCCCGGCGTCGTCATCGGCCCCTGCAACGGCCTGGCCGGCCTCCCCCGTCCCGCCGCCGCCCGCGCCGCCGGCCAGCTCGCCGCGGCCGGCGTCTCCGTCGTCTGCCTGCCGCAGGGCGGCTGCGGCGCGCTGGAGACCTCCCGGCGCGGCGCGGTGGGCCTGCTCACCCCGGTACGCGAACTGCGCGCGGCCGGCGTGCGCGTCGCGGCGGGCAGCGGCGCGCTGCGCGACCTGGCCAACCCCGTCGGCCGCGGCGACCCCCTGGAGGCCGCGTTCCTCCTGGCCTCGTACGGCGAGTGCGGCGCGGCGGACGCGTACGACGCGGTCAGCGGGCAGGCGCGGGCGGTCCTGGGGCTGCCCGAGGTCCGGGTGGAGGCGGGCTTCCCCGCCGAACTGCTCGCCGTGCGCGGCGAACGCATCGAGGGGGTGCTCTCCCTCGCCTACAGCCGCATCGTCATCCACCGCGGCCGGGTGGTCTCCCGCACCAGCGCCGTCCGCGAGTACTGCGACTCGGCGACCACCGCCGCCCTCGACCTGCCCCGCCAGTCGCGCACCGACGACGGCCTCGCCTGAGCCGTCCTGACGGCGCGTCCGCTGCGGGCGATCGGCCGATACGTCACCCGATGGTGAGCCGTTCACGCCGTGCCCGCGCGCGGGACGCCCGGCGGGCGTAGCGTCGGGACCATGCGCATTGTGATCGCTGGTGGACATGGGAAGATCGCGTTGCGGCTGGAGCGACTGCTCGCCGCGCGCGGAGACGACGTGGCGGGCATCATCCGCAAACCCGAGCAGGCGGACGACCTGCGGGCCGCCGGCGCCGAGCCGATCGTCTGCGACCTGGAGTCGGCCACCGTCGACGAGGTCGCGGCGGCCCTGCGCGGCGCGGACGCGGCCGTCTTCGCCGCGGGCGCGGGCCCGGGCAGCGGCCCGGAGCGCAAGAACTCCGTCGACCACGCCGCCGCCGTCCTCTTCGCGGACGCGGCCGAACGGGCCGGGTGCCGCCGCTACGTCATCGTCTCGTCGATGGGCGCGGGAGCCGAGCCGCCCCCCGGCACCGACCCCGTCTTCGCCGAGTACCTGCGCGCCAAGACGGCGGCGGACGCCGACGTGAGCGCCCGCGAGAACCTCGACTGGACGATCCTGCGCCCGGGCAGCCTCACCGACGACCCCGGCACCGGCCGCGTCCAGTTGTCGGTGAAGACGGGCCGCGGCTCCATCCCCCGCGACGACGTGGCAGCCCTCCTGGCCGAACTCCTGGACACCCCGTCCACCGCCGGCCTCACCCTGGAAGCCATCACGGGCCCCACCCCGATCCAGGTCGCGGTAAAAGACGTCGCCGGCAACTGACCCGTACAACGCAAACGGCCCCTGATCCGCGTTTCCGCAGATCAGGGGCCGTTCCGTAATACCGTGGCGGCGCCAGGGTTCGAACCTGGGTAGGCTGAGCCGGCAGATTTACAGTCTGCTCCCTTTGGCCACTCGGGCACACCGCCAGGGAAGCCGCCGCAGGTCACTTTTGATGGTGGTCTGTGGCAACGACGTAAACGATACCTGATGTGCGGGGGTGGTTCGCCACCTCATTGATCAGTGTTCGGGGCGGGCGCGGTGGCTAGGCTGGGAGGGCGGTCCGGGGACGGGTCGCGGTACTGACGGATCACAGCCAAGGAGCCAACTCAAGATGGCCGACTCCAGTTTCGACATCGTCTCGAAGGTCGAGCGGCAGGAGGTCGACAACGCCCTCAACCAGGCCGCGAAGGAAATCACGCAGCGCTACGACTTCAAGAACGTCGGAGCGTCGATCGACTGGTCGGGCGAGAAGATCCTGATGCAGGCGAACTCGGAGGAGCGCGTCAAGGCGATCCTCGACGTTTTCGAGACCAAACTGGTCAAGCGCGGGATCTCGCTCAAGTCGCTGGACGCCGGGGAGCCGCAGCTCTCCGGCAAGGAGTACAAGATCTTCGCCTCGATCGAGGAGGGGATCTCGCAGGACAACGCGAAGAAGGTCGCGAAGATCATCCGCGATGAGGGCCCGAAGGGCGTCAAGGCGCAGGTCCAGGGCGACGAGCTGCGCGTCAGCTCGAAGAGCCGGGACGACCTGCAGGCCGTTCAGGCGCTGCTCAAGGAGAAGGACTTCGACTTCGCGCTGCAGTACGTGAACTACCGCTGACCCGTCGGGGGAAGCGGGGACGAGGGCGGCTGCCGGGGGGAACCCCGGTTGCCGCCCTCACCGCGTTCGGGGGCGCTGCCGGACGGCGCGGGGGGAGGCGCCCAGTTCGCGGCGGCAGGCCTTGTTGAAGGCCTGGAGGTCCGCGATACCGACCGAGGCGGCGACGGCCGCGATGGAGAGCGTCGACTCGACGAGCAGGTGGCGGGCGCGCTCCAGGCGGCGGCGCCGGACGTACGTGACGACGGTGTCCCCGGTCGCGGCGCGGAAGAGCCGCGTGAGGTGGTTGTGCGAGACGCCGGCCGCGCGGGCGATGCCCGGGACGGTCAGCGGGTCCGCGAGGTGCGACTCGATGTGGGCGATGGCGGCGGCCACGGCCGGGTGCGGGCCGTCGGCCGCGGTCGGCGCGGTGAGGTGGGCGACCCGCCACAGGACGGCCCAGATCTCGGCCGCCGTCCTCGCGGGCGTACCCGGCTGGGCCGCCACGGCCTGCAGCATCAGTGCGGAGAGCATGGGCAGTTGCGCGCCCGCGTCCTGGACGACGGGGACGCTGCGCGGCTCGCCCGCCCGCGGGATGCGCAGGTGGGCGTAGAGGTGTTCCGAGCGGCCGCGGTAGCGGTACCTGACGGTCGCGCCGGGCGGCACCAGGCTGACGCGGCCGGGGCGGATGGCGTGCGGGGTGCCGTCGACGGTGAGGTCGGCCGTGTACCGGTAGAGGTGCAGCTGCCACAGGTCGGGGAGCCGGAAGACGTCGGTGTGGCCGGCGGGGCCGTGGACACCGACCCCGAGGTTGACCACCCGGGGCGGCTCGTCGAGGTGCAGGGCCACGGCGTCCATGGTGAAAACGTACCAGTAGTGGTGAACCTGGCCCACGCGCGAGCTGGGCCTCTCTCCCTACCGTTGGCGCATGGGAACCAGCAACCTTCTGAATTCCGTCCAGCTGGCGCACTTCGTCGCGCACGGCTCGCTGCGCATGGACGCGGTGGTGCCGGAGGCGATGAACGAGCGCGCGATGGACGTCCTGGCCGCCGGGATACCGGACGTGCCGTACGGGACGCCGCTGGAGGAGGCGTACGAGCGCGGGTCCTTCGCCCGCGACCTCGTCGAACTCCCCGCGGTGGCCGGCGCGTTGCGCAGCCTCGTGGGCCCGGGGCCGGCCGTCGACCATCACGCGGTGCACATCCGGCAGCCGAGGGACGGGCACGCGCAGCCGCTGCACGCGGACGCGATCATCGACGTCCGCCCGGACGCGTTCGACGTGCAGCTCATGTACTACCCGCAGGCCGTGACGCTGGAGATGGGCGGCACGCTGAGCGTGCCCGGCAGCCATCTGCGGCGCACGAACGAGAGCGACACCGGCCGCTACCAGAACCTGCTCGGGCAGACGCGGCTGGTCTGCCCGGCCGGGACGGTGGTCCTCCTGCACCACGGCATCTGGCACGGCGGACGGCGCAACGACAGCGACGTCGCGCGCTACATGTTCAAGATCCGGTTCAACCCGACGGTGCGGCAGCTGCGGCTGTGGGACACCGGCGACCTCGCCGACCCGGCGGTCGCCGCCGAGCTCGGCACGCGCTTCCCCTGGTACGAAGCGGGCGCCGGGCGACTGGAGTTCCACAACCGCGTCAAGCTGTGGCGGGCGCTGACCGGCGACAGCACGTACGACATGGACCACTGGATGACGCGGGTCGCCAACCGGCCGCAGCGCGTCGTCCCCGCCCACAGGAGCCACGCATGACCACCACCGGCACCAGCACCACCAGCACCCTGCGGCAGCGCGTACTCGTGCTGTACCTGGCCACCTCGGCGCTGGACTCCCGCGTCGTCGGGTGGTCGTCCTACGACGGGACGGGGGCCACGTCGCCGACCACCGGGGACAGCGACGAGCCGCCGTACGCGACGGGGGTGGCCGCGCTCCGCGACGGCTGGCGGCTGATCCAGGCGGCGCAGCTGATCCCGCCGTACCCGGGACACGAGTACGACACCTCGTTCCTGCAGCACGAGTTCCTCTTCGAGCAACTCGTCGACACCGCGAGCTAGTGCAGCGATACCTCAGCGCGTCGCGAACGGCCGGTCGGTCGGGACGATCTCCCGGCCGAGCGGCAGCAGCGAGAGCGGGATCATCTTGAAGTTCGCGATGCCGAACGGGATGCCGATGATCGTCAGGCACAGCGCGATCCCGGTCACGATGTGGCCCAGCGCCAGCCACCAGCCGGCGAACACGATCCAGACGATGTTGCCGAGGAGCGAGCCGGCTCCCGCGTCGCGCCGCTCCACCGTCGTCCGGCCGAAGGGCCACAGGGCGTAGTTGGCGATGCGGAAGGACGCCAGGCCCCACGGGATCGTGATGATCAGGATGCAGCAGACCAGTCCCGCGACGGCGTAGCCGAGCGCCATCCAGACGCCGCAGAGCACCAGCCAGATGATGTTCAGGATCGTCTTCATGGGCGGTGTCCTGCCATCTGTTCGAGGCGCGCGATGCGCTCGGCCATCGGGGGGTGGGTGGAGAACAGTTTCGACGCGGTGCCGGGCCGGAACGGGTTCGCGATCATCATATGGCTGGCGGTCTCGATGCGCGGTTCGGGCGGCAGCGGCAGCTGCTTGGTGCCCGCGTCCAGCTTGCGCAGGGCGCTCGCGAGGGCGAGCGGGTCGCCGGTGAGGCGGGCGCCGGACGCGTCCGCCTCGTACTCGCGGGAGCGGCTGACGGCGAGCTGGATGACGGAGGCGGCCAGCGGGCCCAGGATCATCAGCAGCAGCATGCCGATGATGCCGGGGCCCTCGTCGTCGTTGGACCGGCCGACCGGGATCAGCCAGGCGAAGTTGACGAGGAACATGACGACGGAGGCGAGCGCGCCGGCCACGGACGAGATGAGGATGTCGCGGTTGTAGACATGGCTCAGCTCGTGGCCGATCACGCCGCGCAGCTCGCGTTCGTCGAGGATCCGCAGGATGCCGTCGGTGCAGCAGACCGCCGCGTTGCGCGGGTTGCGCCCGGTGGCGAAGGCGTTGGGCGCTTCGGTGGGCGAGATGTACAGCCGCGGCATGGGCTGGCGCGCGGCCGTCGAGAGCTCGCGGACCATGCGGTACAGCGCGGGCGCCTCGAACTCGCTCACGGGGCGGGCGCGCATCGCGCGTAGAGCCAGCTTGTCGCTGTTCCAGTACGCGTAGGCGTTGGTGCCGATCGCGATGACGAGCGCGACGATGAGCCCCGTACGGCCGAAGAAACTGCCGATGACGAGGATGAGTGCGGACAGACCGCCGAGGAGTACGGCGGTCTTCAGCCCATTGTGCCGGCGGTGCACGGTGCGCCCTCCAAGGTCTGCGGCAGGGGAACCCTCTCCCCTCTTAGGAGAACCTCCTGTACTGGTCAACGCCACCGGAGGGCCGCTGGTTCCCTTGTGCACAAGCCCCGGGCGGGGTCAGAGCAGCGCCCCCGAGGCGTAGCGCAGGACCAGCTGGGGCACGCCGGAGAGCACGATGGCGAGGGCCGCGGTCAGGGCGATGGCGGCCGTGAGCGGGACGGGCGTCCGGGTGGCGGGCACCGCCGTGCGGCCCCCCGCGAGGCCCTCCGCAGCGCCCGACCCGGCAGGCTCCTCGGCCGGCTCCCCGGCCGGCTTCGCGAACAGGATCGCGGTCCACCGCAGGTAGTACACGAGGGCGATGACGACGTTGACGGCCATGACGACGGCCAGCCAGGCCGGACCCGTGCCCACGATCGACGAGAAGACGGCGACCTTGGCGAAGAGTCCGATGACGCCGGGCGGCAGCCCGGCCAGGCAGAGCAGGAAGAACGCCAGCGCCAGGGCCGCCAGGGGGCGGGTCGCGTACAGCCCCCGGTAGTCGGTCAGGCGGTTGGCGGGGGCCGTCCTGGCGACCAGGGCGGCCACGGCGAAGGCGCCGAGGTTCACGGCCGTGTACATCAGGGCGTAGGCGACGGTGGTGCCGATCTGGTGCTCCGGGTCGTCGGAGTACGCGGCGGCCGCGATCGGCACCAGCAGGTAGCCCGCCTGGCCGATGGAGGACCAGGCCAGCAGCCGGACCGCGCTGTGCGCGTACCCGGCCCTCTGGCGCAGCGCGGCGACGTTGCCGACCGTCATCGTCAGGGCGGCCAGCACGGCGACGACCGGGCCCCAGACGTCTGCGTACGGCTCGAACGCGATCACGGTGACGAGGATGAGGCCGGAGAAGCCCGCGGCCTTTCCGACGACGGACAGGTACGCGGCGATCGGCAGCGGCGCGCCCACGTAGGTGTCGGGAACCCAGAAGTGGAAGGGCGCGGCGGCGAGCTTGAAGGCGAAGCCCACGAGGGTGAGGACCGCGCCCACCTTGGCGAGCGTCGCGAGCTGCGGCTGCACGTCGCCCAGGCCGTCCGCGATCGCCGCCAGGTGGAGGGTTCCGGTGGCGGCGTACACGAAGCTGACGCCGAGCAGGGTGACGGCGGTCGCGGCAACGGAGGAGAGGAAGAACTTCAGCGCGGCCTCGGACGAGAGCCGGTCGCCGCGCTTGATCCCGACGAGCGCGAAGGCGGGCAGCGTCGTGACCTCCAGGGCGACGATCAGCGTCGCCAGGTCCCGGGAGGCGGGCAGCAGGGCCGCTCCGGCGGCCGAGGACAGCAGCAGGAACCAGTACTCGCCGGGCGGGTACTTCTCCATGTCGTGCAGCGAGAGCAGCGCCGTCAGCAGCGCGCCGCCGATGACGAGGAGCTGGACGACGACCGTGAAGTGGTCGGCCACGTAGGAGCACTCACCGGCGTCGACGGTCAGGCAGAACGTCTTGCGGTGCCCGGCCCGCAGCGGGCCGAGCGCGAGCGCGGCCAGGGCGAGGCCGCCGACGGCGGCCCAGCCCAGCAGGGCCTTCCGCTCCCTGGGGAGGAAGAGGTCGGCGACCAGGACGACCAGCGCGACGACCGCGGGGATCACCGCCGGGGCGATGGCGACCCAGTCCACGGACTGCACGAGGGAGGCGACGGAGTCGGCCGCGAGGCCGCTGAGGGGGTGCGCTCCGGTGGCGGGGGGTGCGCCGGTGACGGGGATGCTCATCAGCTGCCTCCGAGGAGCGAGCGCACGGCCGGGTCGGTGAGGCCGAGGAGGGCCGCGGGCCACAGGCCGGCGAGGACGGTGAGGGCGGCGAGCGGGGTCCAGGCGGCGAACTCATAGCCGTGCACGTCGGACAGGACCGGCTGTCCGGACTCCGCGGTGTCCTTGTCCCCCATGCAGACGCGGCGCACGACGGCCAGCAGGTACGCGGCCGTGAGCAGGGTGCCGAACGCGGCGACCGCCGTGAACACCAGGTAGGCGGGGCGGCTGAGCCCGTCGGCGGGCTTGAAGGCGCCGAACATGGCGAGCATCTCGCCCCAGAAGCCGGCCAGCCCCGGCAGGCCGAGGGAGGCGACGGCGGCGAAGGCGAGCAGCCCGCCGAGGCGGGGCGCCCTGCCGTACAGGGCGGCGCCGCTCTCCCCGGTGAGGCGGTCGAGGTCGCTCGTCCCGTAGCGGTCCTTGATGGCGCCGACCAGGAAGAAGAGCAGGCCGGTGATGAGGCCGTGGGCGACGTTGGCGAAGAGCGCGCCGTTCACGCCGGTGGGGGTGAGCGACGCGATGCCGAGCAGCACGAAGCCCATGTGGCCGACGGAGGAGTAGGCGATGATCCGCTTCAGGTCGCCGCCCGCTCCCCTGCGGGCCAGCGCGAGGCAGGCCAGCGATCCGTAGACGATGCCGACGACGGCGAACGCGGCCAGGTACGGCGCGAAGGTGTGCATGCCGTCGGGGGCGGCGGGCAGCGCGATGCGGACGAACCCGTAGGTGCCCATCTTGAGCATGACGCCGGCCAGCAGCACCGAGCCGACGGTGGGGGCGGCGGTGTGGGCGTCCGGGAGCCAGCTGTGCAGCGGCCACATCGGGGCCTTGATCGCGAAGCCGATGCCGATGGCGAGGACCGCGAGCAACTGCGTGGAGTGACTGAGCGATGACCCGTTGTCAGTGGCGAGTGCCACCATGTCGAACGTGCCCGCTTTCACCCCGATGAGCAGCAGGCCCAGCAGCATGATCACGGACCCGAGGAGGGTGTACAGGATGAAGCGCAGCGAGGCCGCCTCGCGGCCGGCGCCGCCCCAGCGGGCGATGAGGAAGTACATCGGGATGAGCACGGTCTCGAACGCCAGGAAGAAGAGCATCAGGTCCAGCACGGCGAAGGTGCCGAGGGTGCCCGCTTCGAGGACGAGGAGGAGACCGACGAAGGCCTTGGGGGACGGGCCCGCGGGCATCTTGAAGTAGCTGTAGAGCGCGCAGAGGAAGGTCAGCAGCGCGGTCAGGACGAGGAGGGGGAGCGAGATGCCGTCGACGCCGAGGTGGAGGTGGATGTCGAGCGCGGGGATCCACGTGATGTCGGTGCCGGCCTGCATCCTCGCCGGGTGGTCGTGGTCGAAGCCGGCCGCGAGGACGATCGCGAGGATCAGCACGGCGCCGGTGACCGTGACGCCGTGGCGGAGCACGGCCTGGTCGGGGTCGCGCCCCTTGAGGCCGGGCGGCGCGGGCAGCAGGGCCCCGACGGCTCCGAGCAGGGGCAGGACGACGATGCCTGCGAGCACGTACTGGAGGGCGGTGTCGTTCACGGCTCACGCTCCGACGGCGACGAGGACGGCGAGTACGACGGCACCGGCCAGCAGCGCGCTGAGATAGGTCTGGACATTTCCGGTCTGGGCCCGCCGGACGGCGGCGCCGAGCAGGCGCGGCACGGCGCCCGCTCCCCGCACGTAGGTCTCGACGACCTCGCGGTCGAGGAAGCGGACCAGGTTCGCCGCGGCCAGCACCGGCCGGACGAAGAGCGCTGTGTAGACGGCGTCGAGGTGGAAGCCGCTCGCGGCGTGGCGGTGCAGGCGGCCGAGGAGCAGCCGTCCGGGGTCGGCCGGGTCGTCGGACGAGGCGATGTCGCCGTAGACGGCGGTGTGGGCGGCGATGGCGGTCGCCTCGGCCTCGGCCGGCTCCGCGTCCGCGTCGGCGCCGACCGCGCCGAGCGGCGCGGCGGACCGGCGGGTAGCCCCGGCCGTCCAGGCGCCGTACGTGACGAGGACGCCGACGAGGGCGAGGCCGATGCCGAGGACGGAGGTGAGGAGGGTCGGTTTGAGCTCGTTGCCGTCGAGCCACTGCGGGAGGTCGAAGACCGTCGGCACGAGGGAGACCATGCCGAACGCGACGGAGGGGATCGCGAGCACCCACAGGACGGCGTTCATGATCACGGGCTCGCGGCCGTGGTCGGCGGCGCGGGGGCCGCGGCCCCGGAAGGCGAGCAGGAAGAGCCGGGTGGCGTAGCCGGCGGTGAGCACGGCGGTGGCCAGCCCGGCGACCAGCACGGTCCAGCCGACCGCCGACGGGACGCCGTCGGCGTGGCCGCCGGAGGCGTGCTCGGCGGCGCGCAGCACCGACTCCTTGGAGAAGAAGCCGGAGAAGGGGGGCAGGGCGGCGAGGGCCGCCAGCGCGATGCCCATCGTCCACATGGCGTCGGGGGCGCGCTTGCCCAGGTCGCCCATGCGGGACATCGCCGACAGCGAGTTGGTGCCGGCGGCGTGGATGACCACGCCCGCACCGAGGAAGAGCAGCGCCTTGAAGGCGCCGTGCGACAGGAGGTGGAAGACGGCGGCGCTGCGGTCGCCCACGGCGAGCGCGCCGGCCATGTAGCCGAGCTGGCCGATCGTCGAGTAGGCCAGCACCCGTTTGATGTCGTCCTGCGCGAGGGCCGCGAGACCCGAGCCGATCATGGTCACGGCGGCCATGACGGCGAGGACCGTGAGGGCTGCCGCGCTGGCGGCGAAGACGGGCAGCAGCCGGGCGACGAGGTAGATGCCGGCCGCGACCATGGTCGCGGCGTGGATCAGCGCGGAGACCGGCGTCGGGCCGGCCATCGCGTCGGGCAGCCAGGTGTGCAGCGGGAACTGGGCGGACTTCCCCGCGACGCCGGCGAGCAGCAGCAGCGCGACGAGCGTCGGGTGCTGCAGCTGGCCGTGGGTGGCGGCGGTGAGGATCCCGTTGATCCGGAAGGTGCCCGCGTCGGTGGCGAGCGCGAAGACGCCGATGATGAAGGGGACGTCGCCGAGCTTGGTGACGAGGAACGCCTTCATGGACGCGGCGCGGGCGACCTCGGTCTCCCAGTAGTGGCCGACCAGGAAGTACGAGCAGATGCCCATGATCTCCCAGCCCACCAGCAGCACCATCAGGTCGCCGGAGTAGACGACCAGGAACATGGCGGCGGTGAAGAGGGAGACCAGGGCGGCGTAGGAGGGGTAGCGGGGGTCGTCCCGCAGGTAGGCCGTCGAGTAGAGCTGGACGCAGGTCGCGACGAGGCCGACGAGCACCGCGATCAGGACGGCGAAGCCGTCCAGGTGCAGGGCGAGGTCGATGGGGACCGAGCCGGTCGGGGTGAGCCGGGTCGCGGCGTCGGTGGGCGCTCCGCTGCCCTGCCGCACCGCGACGACGGCGGCCAGCACGAAGGCCGCCGCGGTCGGCAGGACGGCGAGCGGCCGGACGAACCCGGGGGCGCTCCGGCCGAGCAGCAGCCCGGCGGCGGCGCCGAGGAACGGCAGCAGCGGGACCAGCGCGGCAAGGGTCGTGAGGGTCACGCGGTGGCCTCTGCCTTCTCGTCTGCGGCCGCGTCCGGCGTGCCGCCCGCGCCGGGGACGGCGGGGCCGGTCTCGGCGAGGTCGGTGAGCCGGTCGACGTCGGAACTGCCGCGGTTGCGGTAGACGAGCAGCACGATCGCCAGACCGATGCCGATCTCGGCGGCGGCGATGGTGATCGTGAAGAGCGTCAGCGCCTGGCCCGCGTGCAGGGTGTCGCGGAGCCAGACGTCGAACGCGACGAGGTTGAGGTTGACCGCGTTGAGCATCAGCTCGACGGACATCAGGACGAGGATCGCGTTGCGGCGACCGAGCACGCCGTAGAGCCCGACGGAGAAGAGGAGGACGGCGAGCACGGCGGGATAAGCGAGGTGCATCAGCTCTCCTTGCCCTTCTCCGGATCCGGCGTGAGGCCCTGGAGCCGGCCCCGGCCCTGGCTCTGATCGCGGTCCTGGTCCTGGTCCTGGTTCTTGCGCGACAGCACGATGGCACCGACCAGGGCGGCGAGCAGCAGCACCGACAGCGCCTCGAACGGCAGCACCCAGTGCTGGAAGAGGGACTGCCCGGTGGCCTTGGTGGAGCCCTGGACCGGACCGTCCAGATCGATCCACGTGGTGCGGAACGCGTCGACGACCACCCAGACCAGGGTGATCGCGGAGGCGGTCGCCACGGTGACGGCGATCCAGCGGTTGTCGGAGTCCGCGTCCGGGGAGCGGCCGATGGGGGCGCGGGTCAGCATCAGCCCGAACAGGATCAGGACCACGACGGAGCCGACGTAGATCAGCACCTGCACCCAGGCGATGAACTCCGCCGTCAGCAGCAGGTACTCGACGGCGATCCCGCCGAGCGCGACCACCAGCCACAGCGCGGCGTGCACCAGCTGCTTGGTGGTGACGGAGACGAGGGCGGCGCCGAGGGTGGCGATCCCGACGAGGACGAAGGCGATCTCGACCCCGGTCGGGGAGAGGAACCCGGAGGGGGCCGCGCCGGCGGCTGCGAGCATCACGCGCCGCCCTCCTGCTGGGCCTGCTGGGCCTCTTGGGCCTGCTGTGCGGCGATGAGCTTGTCGGCCGCCTTGCGGGCGGCGGCGATCTCCTTGGGCTCCTCGGCACCGGGGTCGAGCGCGGGCGGGGCCGGCACCGTCCACATCCAGTCGCGGAGCTTGTCGCGCTCGTGGGTCAGTTCGAGGATGTCGGTCTCGGCGTACTCGAACTCCGGCGTCCAGAAGAGCGCGTCGAAGGGGCACACCTCGATGCAGATCCCGCAGTACATGCAGAGCGAGAAGTCGATAGCGAAGCGGTCGAGCACGTTGCGGCTGCGCTCGCGCCCGCCGGGGGTGGCGGCGGGCGTCGTCTCCTTGTGGGAGTCGATGTAGATGCACCAGTCGGGGCACTCACGCGCGCACAGCATGCAGACCGTGCAGTTCTCCTCGAACAGCGCGATGACGCCGCGGCTGCGCGGCGGCAGGTCGGGCTGCACGTCGGGGTACTGCGCGGTGACCGATCGCCGCGTCATCGCCTTGAGGGTGACGGCGAGGCCCTTGGCCAGGCCGTGGCCGGGAAATCGGGAGGCGCTCCCGGAGGGAGGCGTCGGAAGGGCGGGGGTGGGAGACGGGTGGTCCATTTACGAGATCACCACCTTGACGACGCCGGTGAGCGCGATCTGCGCCAGGGCGAGCGGAATGAGAACGGTCCAGGCGAGCTTCTGCAGCTGGTCCTCGCGCAGGCGCGGGTAGGTGACCCGGAGCCAGATGACGACGAAGGCGAGCACCGCCGTCTTGAGCAGCGTCCAGACCCAGCCGACGCTGTCGGCCCAGGGGCCGTGCCAGCCGCCGAGGAAGAGCACGGTGGTCAGCCCGCACAGGACGACGATGCCGGCGTACTCCGCGAGCAGGAACAGCGCGAAGCGCAGGCCCGTGTACTCGGTGTACGCACCGAAGATGATCTCGGAGTCGGCGACCGGCATGTCGAACGGCGGGCGCTGCAGCTCGGCCAGGCCCGCGATGAAGAAGACGAGGGCGCCGACGATCTGCCACGGCGTCCACCACCACTGGTACGCGTCGAGGATCCCGGGCAGCGAGAGCGTGCCCGCCGCCATCGCCACCGAGGCGGCGGCGAGCAGCATCGGCAGCTCGTAGGCCATCAGCTGAGCGGCGGTGCGCAACCCGCCGAGCAGCGAGAACTTGTTGGCCGACGCCCAGCCGGCCATCAGCGAGCCCAGCACCCCGACGCCCATCACGGCGAGCACGAAGAACAGGCCCGCGTCGACGACCTGCCCCACGAAGCCGTTCGGGCCGACCGGGATGGCGATCAGCACCAGCAGGTACGGGAGCAGCGCGACGGCCGGCGCCAGCTGGAAGATCCGCCGGTCGGCGTCGGCCGGGACGATGTCCTCCTTCTGCGCGAACTTCACCCCGTCCGCCACGAGCTGGGCCCAGCCGTGGAAGCCGCCCGCGTACATCGGGCCGAGGCGGCCCTGCATGTGGGCCATCACCTTGTGCTCGGTCTGCCCGACGATCAGCGGAAAGGTGAGGAAGACGACGAGAACGGCGACGAGCCGCAGGGCGACATCGAGGATGTCGTTCACGGGGTCTGGCCTCCCTCGGGGTCGGGCGTCTCGGGCGTCCCGGTCGGTTCCGGAGCGGGTTCAGCGGGTTTCGCCGGTGCCGGTCGCGCGGGTTTCTCCGGCGCCGGCGGCGACTCCGCTGCCGGGGCGGCCGGCGCCGCCGGCGCCGCCGTCGCTTCGGGCTGCTGCCAGGGGGCGTCGGGCTGAGCGGCTGCCGGGCGGGGGCGGCGGGCGGGCCGCTCGGCACCCGCCGCGGCCGCACCGGCACCGGCCGCCGCCCGCGGGGTCCGGGCCGCGCGGACCGGGGCGGGCGGGAGCTGGCCCTTCAGCGGGCCCCACTCGTTCGGGTCGGGAACGCCCGGCGGGAGCATCGTGCGGCGCTTGGGGCCGCCGTGCTCCGACTCGCCCGGCTCCTTGGCGCCGGGCCACGCCTTGGCGACGCGGGCGGCGAGGACGAAGTCCTTGCGCAGTGGATGGCCCTCGAACTCGTCGGGCAGCAGCAGCGGCACCAGGTGCGGGTGGCCGGTGAAGTCGATGCCGAACATCTCGTGGGTCTCGCGCTCGTGCCAGCCCGCGCCCGCGAAGACGTCGACGGCGGTGGGCAGCGCGGCGGCCGAGTGCGGGACGGTGGTGCGGACCAGCAGCCGCCGCACCATGCGGCCGTCGGCCGCGGTGCCCGGCAGCGACACCAGGTGCGCGCACACCCGGAAGCCCGCGGCGGCCTCGTCGACGGCGCTCAGCCAGTCGAAGTAGGTGCAGCCGAGCTTGTCCCGGGCGATCTCCAGCGCGGCGATCCACGAGCCGACCGGAACGTCCACGGTCAGCAGGCCGAACGCCTCCGCCGCCGTGGCCTCCGCCCCGAAGATCTCGGCCGCGGCACCCGGCAGCCACCCGACGGCCGGCTCGGCGACGACCGGCGCCGCGGCAGCCGGCTCGGCAGCGGCGGGCCCGCCGCCCGGCTCGGCCCCGGGGCCCGGCTCCGCACCCGTACCCGGCTCCGCGCCGCCGTCCCCGGTCGCGCCCGCGCCCTCGTCAGGAGTCGTCATCGGTCCTCCCCCGGCGCCGGCGGCGCGGCGATCAGCTTGCTGCTCAGAGCGGCGGCCGACGGGCGGGCCGCCGGGTCGGCCGCGTACCGGTCGGCGAGCGACTCGCGGGCGATCTTCTCCTGGAGCTTGAGGATCCCCTGGAGCAGCGCCTCGGGCCGCGGCGGGCAGCCGGGCACGTAGACGTCGACCGGGATGATCTGGTCGACGCCCTTGGTGACGGAGTACGAGTCCCAGTACGGGCCGCCGCAGTTGGAGCAGGCGCCGAAGGAGATGACGTACTTCGGCTCCGGCATCTGCTCGTAGAGCCGCCGGACGGCCGGGGCCATCTTGTCCGTGACGGTGCCGGAGACGATCATCAGGTCCGCCTGCCGGGGGCCGGGGGCGAACGGGATGACGCCGAGCCGGATGAAGTCGTGCCGGGCCATCGACGCGGCGATGAACTCGATCGCGCAGCAGGCGAGCCCGAAGTTGAAGACCCACAGGCTGTAGCGGCGGCCCCAGTTCAGGATCACCTTCATCGGTTCCGGCGCGAGCCGGGCGAGGGTGCCCAGCCGGCGCGGTTCCGGCAGGTACTGGACCTCGCTCCCGTCAGGACCGGAGGCATCCGGAGCGTCCGCGGCGGGCACCGCAGGGGTCACGTCCATTCGAGGACGCCCTTCTTCCAGGCGTAGAGCAGGCCGACGGCCAGGAAGCCGATGAAGACGAACATCTCGACCAGCGTGGCGGCGCCGAACCCCGGAGCGGCGAAGACGGTCGCCCAGGGGAACAGGAAGATCGCGTCCACCGCGAAGATCACATAGAGGAACGAGTACACGTAGTAACGGATCTGGGTGTGCGCCCAGCCCTCGCCGACGGGGTCGACCCCGCATTCGTACGTGAGCATTTTTTCCTGCGTCGGCACAACCGGCCGCAGAAGCCGCCCGGCGCCGAAGGCCACGGCCACGAAGAGCACCCCGACCACCGCGACCAGGCCGACGACCGAGTAGCCGTGGAAGTAGTCCACGTCCGTCCGCCCCTCGTTCCCTCGTTGTCCAGCGATCCCAGTGGATCTTTAGACGATCTATACGGAGGGAGTCTAGGCCCTGGCTTGAGCCTGGGAAGCGGGCGTGCACTCGTCAGGGGGGTTAACCCCACCTTGTCCCGCCCGACGAACCCCATGGCGCTCCGGCCGCCCCTACCGGCAGGCTGGGAGCATGAGCCCGAGCCCTGCCGCCCCGACCTCCACCGAACCCGCCCCGCTGCCGCCACCGCGGCTCGCGTTCGGCGCTGTGACCTGGAAGGAAATCGGGTTCCTGCTGCTGAACCTGCCGATCGTGATCATCGGCTTCGTCTTCGTCGTCACGATGCTGGCGATCGGCCTCGGGCTGTCGGTCACCGTGGTCGGGCTGCCGCTGCTCGCGGGCGGCCTCATCGGCTGCCGGCTGCTCGGCATCCTGGAGCGGGCGCGGGCCCGGCAGCTGCTGGACGTGGTGATCGACGATCCCCGTCCGATGCGGCCGAGCACCTTCGGCTTCCTGCCGTGGCTGTGGGCGACGCTGAAGGACCCGGTCGCCTGGCGGCACGCGCTGTACTTCGCCATCCGGCTGCCCTGGGGCATCCTCACCTTCACCGTCACCCTCGTCGCGCTCTTCGTCGCCTGGCCCGCGCTGGGCTACATCGCGCGCGGACTCACCACCGTGGACCGGCTGATGGTGCGGGGGCTGCTGCAGCCGTCGGACGAGCTGGAGCGGCGGATCGCCGAGCTGGAGTCGGACCGCGGGGTGGTCGTGGACCACGCGGCGGCCGACCTGCGGCGCATCGAACGCGACCTGCACGACGGCGCCCAGGCCCGGCTCGTCGCCCTGGCGATGGACCTCGGCCTCGCCAAGGAGAAGCTGCTGGAGGACCCGGAGGCGGCGGCCCGGATGGTGGGCGAGGCGCACGGCGAGGTGAAGATCGCGCTGCAGGAGCTGCGCGACCTGGCCCGCGGCATCCACCCCGCGATCCTCACCGACCGCGGCCTGAACGCGGCGCTCTCGTCGGTGGCCGCGCGCTGCACGGTGCCGGTCCAGGTCGGTGTCGACCTCACGGCCCGGCCCGCGGCGGCGATCGAGGGCATCGCGTACTTCACCGTCTCCGAGCTGCTGCAGAACATCAGCAAGCACAGCGGCGCGCGCACCGCCAGCGTCGACCTGTGGCGCTCGCAGGAGCGGCTGATGATCCAGGTCAGGGACGACGGGAACGGCGGCGCCGGCACGTCCGGCGGCACGGGCCTGGCCGGGCTCACCGAGCGGCTGGACTCCGTGGACGGCCTGCTGGTCGTCGACTCCCCCGTGGGCGGCCCGACGACCATCACCGCCGAACTCCCCTGGCGCGACCGCGAGCAGGCGCGGCCGGGGACCGGCCCAGCGCGGCAGGGCCACCTGTCGCGGTAGGGCCGCCCCGCGCGTCGGTGCGGCCGCCCCGCGCGTTGTGGGAGCCGCCTCGCGCGTCGGTGCGGCCACCTCGCGCGTTGTGGGAGCCGCCTCGCGCGTCGGTGCAGCGGCCCCGCGCGTTGTGGGAGCCGCCTGTCGCGCCAGAACCACCTCGCGAGGTAGGGATATCCCCCTCCCGAACACGCCGATCCGCACCATGGGCGGGAAAGCGCTGTTCGACCAGGCTGTATGTCATAAGGGAGCGGAATCCAGAGGACGGACGGAATCATGGCCCACGAATTTTCGCCGGCAGCGCGCGAACACCGTTTTCCAGCGGTGCTGCGTGCGCCGTTCGAAGCGAGGACCTGGCGTGAGTTCGGCTACCTGCTGCTGAACCTGCCGATGGGCATCCTCGCCTTCACCTACGTGGTGACCATGCTGTCGCTGGGCGCCGGCCTCCTCATCACCTTCCTGGGCCTGCCGGTGCTCGCGGCGGGCCTGGCGGGCTGCCGGGGCATCGGCGTGATCGAGCGGGCACGGGCCCGCGCGCTGCTCCGTCACGACGTGCCGGAGCCGGGCCCCGTCCGGGCCGCCAAGGGCGGTTTCATGGGGTGGCTGGGAGCGCAGCTCAAGAGCGGCGTCGCCTGGCGGCACGTCCTCTACTGCTTCCTGCACTTCCCCTGGGCCGTCTTCAGCTTCTGCGTCTCGCTGACGTTCTTCTTCTACGGCTGGGGCTTTCTGACCTACCCGCTGTGGCGCTGGATCTTCCCCGCCTACATCGGCCAGTCGGGACTGCAGCTGTACGGAGACGACCACGGCGGCGGCTGGTACCTGCACACCGCGGGCGACATGGTGCTCTCCTCCGGCGTCGGCCTGGTCTTCGTCGTCATCACCCCGTGGATGATCCGCGGCATGGCGCACGTCGACCGGGTGCTGGTGTCGGGGCTGCTCGGCCCGTCGAAGCTGGCCACCCGGGTCACCGAGCTGGAGTCGGACCGCGGGGTGGTGGTCGACCACGCGGCGGCCGACCTGCGGCGCATCGAACGCGACCTGCACGACGGCGCCCAGGCCCGGCTCGTCGCCCTGGCGATGGACCTCGGCCTCGCCAAGGAGAAGCTGCTGGAGGACCCGCGGGCCGCGGCCGTCATGGTCGACGAGGCGCACGGCGAGGTGAAGATCGCGCTGCAGGAGCTGCGCGACCTGGCCCGCGGCATCCACCCCGCGATCCTCACCGACCGCGGGCTCGGCCCGGCCCTGTCGGCGGTCGCCGCGCGCTGCACGGTGCCGGTGAGCGTGACCGTGGACCTGCCGGCCCGCCCGGTGCCCGCGATCGAGGGCATCGCGTACTTCACCGTCTCCGAGCTGCTGCAGAACATCAGCAAGCACAGCGGCGCCTCGAAGGCCCAGGTCGACATCTGGCGCTCCGCCGACCGGATGATGCTGTTCGTCTCCGACAACGGCGTCGGCGGGGTCGACACCTCGGCCGGCTCCGGGCTGGCGGGGCTCATGGAGCGGCTCGACGCGGTCGACGGCGTGCTGGCCGTCGACTCCCCGGTCGGCGGCCCGACCCGGATCAGCGCGGAGCTGCCCTGGCGGGTGTGACCCCGACGGGTCTGCCGACCGGGCGGCCGCCACCCCGCACCCACCCCCGAACCCGGCCGGCCGCTCCCGTGCCGGCGGCTCCCCCACCCCACGCCCCTCATCGCCGGACCGCCCCGAAAAAAGGGTCCGTCCGGCGATTAGGGGCGGCAGGCCCCCCATCCCGGGTCCCGATACTGGAATGCTGGGGTGGTCACATCGAACGTGGGGGGCTGGAAAACGTGGGAGACAGGGTGCGGGTCGTCATCGCCGAGGATTCGGTACTGCTTCGGGAGGGCCTGACCCGGTTGCTGACCGACCGGGGTCACGACGTCGTCGCGGGAGTGGGTGACGCGGTGGCGCTGATCAAGGTCGTCCAGGAGATGGCGGACGAGGGCAACCTCCCGGACGTGGTGGTCGCGGACGTCAGGATGCCGCCCACCCATACGGACGAAGGCGTGCGCGCCGCCGTCCAGCTGCGCCGGGAGCATCCCGGGGTCGGTGTGCTGGTGCTGTCGCAGTACGTCGAGGAGCAGTACGCGACGGAACTGCTGGCGGGCAGCAGCCGCGGTGTCGGCTACCTCCTCAAGGACCGGGTAGCCGAAGTGCGTGAGTTCGTGGACGCGGTGGTCCGGGTGGCCCAGGGCGGTACCGCGCTGGACCCCGAGGTCGTGGCGCAGCTGCTGGGCCGGAGCCGGAAGCAGGACGTGCTGGCGGGGCTCACGCCGCGCGAGCGCGAGGTGCTGGGCCTGATGGCCGAGGGCCGGACGAACTCCGCGGTCGCCGCTCAGCTCGTGGTGAGCGACGGCGCGGTGGAGAAGCACGTCAGCAACATCTTCCTGAAGCTGGGGCTGGCGCCGAGCGGTGGGGACCACCGTCGGGTGCTGGCCGTGCTCACCTATCTGAATTCATGATCATCTGACAGAGTGTCAGATGCCTGCGCGGTCGCACCACGCACCACGCGGGACCCACCCTCTACTCGACATGGCGCAGCACTCACCGGCAGGACGCACCACACACCGATACGGAGCAGCACGCACTGGCATTGAGTCCCACTCATGCGCGCGGTCGTAGAACTGAGGTACCACACGACAGCGTCATACGAGTGAGGGCTTCGGGGGGCGATTGAACCGTGACGAAACACGGCAAACAGGAAGCTCAGCGCGACGTTCGGGATGCGGTCAAACCCCAGGAAGGTGACCCTTACCACCGTACGATGTACGTGGGATCAACGGTCATGACCGTGTCCGTGAGCCGCCGCCTCGAAGGAGGTCCAGTTCAGTGACCAGCCAGGTCAGCAGCCCAGCCCTAGGACAACCGCTGCTCGGTGAACAGCGCAGACCGGCCAAGGAAGTCCAGCGGCTGGACCGGGTCATCATCCGGTTCGCCGGGGACTCGGGTGACGGAATGCAGCTCACGGGCGACCGCTTCACGTCGGAGACGGCGTCGTTCGGCAACGACCTCTCCACGCTGCCGAACTTCCCCGCCGAGATCCGGGCGCCCGCGGGGACCCTGCCGGGGGTGTCGAGTTTCCAGCTCCACTTCGCCGACCACGACATCCTCACCCCCGGTGACGCGCCCAACGTGCTCGTCGCGATGAACCCGGCCGCGCTGAAGGCGAACATCGCCGACCTGCCGCGCGGCGCGGAGATCATCGTCAACACCGACGAGTTCACCAAGCGGGCGATGGCCAAGGTCGGATACGCCGTCAGCCCGCTGGAGGACGGCTCGCTGGAGGCGTACTCCATCCACCCGGTGCCGCTGACGAGCCTGACGGTGGAGGCCCTGAAGGACTCGGGGCTGGCGCGCAAGGACGCCGAGCGCGCGAAGAACATGTTCGCGCTGGGCCTGCTGTCGTGGATGTACCACCGGCCGACCGAGGGCACCGAGAAGTTCCTGCGCAAGAAGTTCGCGAAGAAGCCCGACATCGCCGAGGCGAACGTCGCGGCGTTCCGGGCGGGGTGGAACTTCGGCGAGACCACCGAGGACTTCGCGGTCTCCTACGAGATCGCCCCGGCGTCGGCCGCGTTCCGGGCCGGGACCTACCGCAACATCTCGGGGAACCTGGCGCTGTCGTACGGCCTGGTCGCCGCGAGCCGGCAGGCCGACCTGCCGCTGTACCTGGGCTCGTACCCGATCACCCCGGCCTCCGACATCCTGCACGAGCTGTCGAAGCACAAGAACTTCGGGGTGCGCACCTTCCAGGCCGAGGACGAGATCGCGGCCATCGGGGCCGCGCTCGGCGCCGCCTTCGGCGGGGCGCTGGCGGTGACGACGACCTCGGGGCCGGGGGTGGCGCTGAAGTCGGAGACCATCGGCCTGGCGGTGTCGCTGGAGCTGCCGCTGCTGGTGGTGGCGATCCAGCGCGGCGGGCCGTCGACCGGCCTGCCGACCAAGACCGAGCAGGCGGACCTGCTGCAGGCGATGTACGGGCGCAACGGCGAGGCGCCGGTGCCGATCGTGGCGCCGTCCACCGCCGCCGACTGCTTCGACGCCGCCATCGAGGCGGCCCGGATCGCGCTGGCGTACCGCACTCCGGTGTTCCTGCTGTCCGACGGCTACCTGGCCAACGGCAGCGAGCCGTGGCGGATCCCGGAGCTGGACGAACTCCCCGACCTGCGGGTGCAGTTCGCGACCGGGCCGAACCACACGCTGGAGAACGGCGAGGAAGCGTTCTGGCCGTACAAGCGCGACCCGCAGACGCTGGCCCGCCCATGGGCGGTGCCCGGCACCCCGGGCCTGGAGCACCGGATCGGCGGCATCGAGAAGCAGGACGGCACGGGCAACATCTCCTACGACCCGGCCAACCACGACCTCATGGTCCGCACCCGCCAGGCCAAGATCGACGGCATCGACGTACCGGACCTGGAGGTCGACGACCCGAGCGTCGTCGACGGACAGCCGCACGCCCGCACGCTGGTGATCGGCTGGGGCTCCACGTACGGCCCGATCGCCGCCGCGGTACGGCGGATCCGGGCCGGCGGCGGCCAGGTCGCGCAGGCCCATCTGCGCCACCTCAACCCGTTCCCGAGGAATCTCGGAGAGGTTCTGCGGCGTTACGACAAGGTGGTGGTCCCCGAGATGAACCTCGGGCAGCTCGCCCACCTGCTGCGGGCGAAGTACCTGGTGGACGCCCGCTCGTACAACCAGGTCACCGGCCTGCCGTTCAAGGCCGAACAACTCGCTCACGCCATCATGGAGGAGGGCGCAGATGTCTGAGGCAACCATCGCCGACCACCCCACGCCGGGGCTTCCGGCGCTGTCGCTGGTCCCCAAGTCCGAGACCAAGCAGTCGATGAAGGACTTCAAGACGGACCAGGAGGTGCGCTGGTGCCCCGGCTGCGGTGACTACGCGGTCCTCGCCGCCGTCCAGTCCTTCATGCCGGAGCTCGGCATCGCGCGCGAGAACGTGGTGTTCGTGTCGGGCATCGGCTGCTCGTCGCGCTTCCCGTACTACATGAACACCTACGGGATGCACTCCATCCACGGCCGCGCCCCGGCCATCGCCACCGGACTGGCCTCCTCCCGGCGGGACTTGAGCGTATGGGTGGTCACCGGCGACGGGGACGCGCTGTCCATCGGCGGCAACCACCTCATCCACGCGCTGCGCCGCAACGTCAACCTCAAGATCCTGCTGTTCAACAACCGGATCTACGGTCTGACGAAGGGCCAGTACTCGCCCACCTCCGAGGTCGGCAAGATCACCAAGTCGACCCCGATGGGCTCCCTGGACGCGCCGTTCAACCCCGTCTCGCTCGCCATCGGCGCCGAGGCGAGCTTCGTGGCGCGCACCATCGACTCCGACCGCAAGCACCTGCAGTCGGTGCTGCGCGAGGCCGCCGCCCACCCGGGCACCGCCCTCGTGGAGATCTACCAGAACTGCAACATCTTCAACGACGGCGCCTTCGACGTGCTCAAGGACCAGCAGACGGCGCAGGACGCGCTGATCCGGCTGGAGCACGGGCAGCCCATCCGGTTCGGCGCTCCGGCCGAGGACGGACTGGGCTCCAAGGGCGTCGTCAGGGATGCGGCCACCGGTGAACTCAAGGTGATCGACGTGACCGTGGAAGGGACGGCAGGGGTGCTCGTCCACGACTCCCACGCCGCGTCGCCCACCACCGCATTCGCCCTGTCCCGCCTCGCCGACGCCGACACGCTGCACCACACCCCCATCGGGGTGCTGCGCAGCGTCGAACGCCCGGTCTACGACGCCGACATGTCCGACCAGCTGGAGCGGGCCGTGGAGGAGAAGGGCAAGGGCGACCTCGCCACCCTCCTCGCCGGCCAGGACACCTGGACGGTCGTCGGCTGACAGCCGTACGTCCCGAACGCCGATGCCCGCACGGGGAGCTCCCCGGGCGGGCATCGGCGTTCCGCCGCACCGTGCGTTCCGCCGCCCGCTCAGCGTGCGGCGTCGTACGCCTCGCGCGCCTCGAAGACGTCCGGCAGCGAGCCGCCGATCCAGCGGGCCAGCTCCCAGACGCGGCGCGCCGCGCCCTCGCCGAGCGGGGTGAGGGAGTACTCCACGCGCGGCGGGATGACGGGGTAGGCCTCGCGGTGCACGAAGCCGTCCCGCTCCAGCGCCTGCAGTGTCTGGGCGAGCATCTTCTCGCTCACGCCGCCCACCTGCCGGCGCAGCTCGCTGAACCGGTGCGTTCCGTCGATCAGCGCGGCGAGGACGAGCACGCCCCAGCGGCTGGTGACGTGCTCCAGCACGAGGCGCGAGGGGCACTCCGCCGAGAAGACGTCCGGGACCGGGCCCGCGGACCCCGCGGACCGCGCGGCCTCACTGGTGACCAGCTGCTCGAGGGCGCCGGGTTCGACACTTACGCTCATGCCAGTACCTTACCTCAAAGTGGGTACTTACGAAAGGTTAGTGCAGCTCTTAGAGTGAGTGCACAAGCCACCGCAGCCCGCTGTCACCCGTTATCACAGGAGCACCCACCATGAGCATCGTTGTCACCGGAGCCACCGGCCAGCTCGGCCGCCTCGTCATCGACGAGCTGCTGGAGCGGGTCCCCGCCGAGCGCGTCGCCGCCGTGGTCCGCGACGCGGACAAGGCCGCGGACCTCGCCGCCCGCGGTGTCGAGCTGCGCGTCGCCGACTACAACAGCCCGCAGACGCTCAAGGCCGCCTTCCACCCCGGCGACACCGTGCTGCTGATCTCCAGCAACGATCTGCACGGCCGGGTGGCGCAGCACACCGCGGTGATCGACGCCGCCAAGGAGGCCGGGGTGGCGCGGCTCGCCTACACCGGCATCCTCGGAGGCCCGGACGCGGACTTCCTGCTCGCCGCCGCCCACCGCGAGACGGAGGAGCTGATGCTCGCGTCCGGCCTGCCGTACACCTTCCTGCGCAACGGCTGGTACACCGAGAACTACACGGGCCAGCTCCCCACGGTGCTGGAGCACGGCGCCGTCGTCGGCAGCGCCCGCGAGGGCCGGGTCGCCTCCGCCGCCCGCCGCGACTACGCCGCCGCGGCCGCGGCCGTGCTGGCCGGGGAGGGCCACACGAACACCGCCTACGAGCTGAGCGGCGACGTCGCGTGGTCGCTGCCCGAGTACGCGGCCGAGGTGGCGCGGCAGACCGGCCGGGAGGTCGCCTACAAGGATCTGCCCGCCGAGGACTTCCGCGCCCTGCTGACCGGCTCGGGCATGCCCGCGGACTTCGCCGAGATCTTCGCCGACGTGGACGACGCGATCTCCCGCGGCCGGCTCGCCGTCACCACCGGCGACCTCTCCCGGCTGATCGGCCGCCCGACCACCCCGTTCGCGGAGACGGTCGCCGAGGCGCTGAAGGCCTGACCCCGCGCGTCACCGTTCACTGAGCCCCGCCTGTCATGACCGTCAAGTGATACGGCCATGACACGCGGGGCTCGACGGCGCTACCTTCGACCCATGGCCATCTGCCGGAGGAGCACCCGTTGTCGCTGCCAGTGAACGAACACCGCGCGGGTCTGGCCTACGGATTCGCCGCCTACGGCCTCTGGGGCACCTTCCCCCTCTTCTGGCCGCTCCTCGAACCCGCCGGAGCGCTGGAGATCCTCGCCCACCGGATGGTCTGGTCACTCGCCGTCGTCGCGGTGATCCTGCTGGTCATGCGGCGCTGGGCCTGGATACCGGAGCTGCTGCGGCAGCCGAAGCGGCTCGGCCTGCTGGCGGTCGCCGCGACCGTGGTCTCCGTCAACTGGGGCCTGTACATCTGGGGCGTCAACGCCGGCCATGTCGTCGAGACGTCCCTCGGCTACTTCATCAACCCGCTGGTCACCATCGCCATCGGCGTCCTGGTCCTGCGCGAGCGGCTGCGGCCGCTGCAGTGGACCGCGGTCGGCATCGGCGTCGCGGCCGTGCTCGTCCTGGCCATCGGCTACGGGCGGCTGCCGTGGATCGCCCTGACGCTCGCGTTCTCGTTCGCCACGTACGGCTTCATCAAGAAGAAGGTCGGCATGGGCGGGCTGGAGTCGCTGGCCGCCGAGACGTCCGTGCAGTTCCTGCCCGCCGTCGGCTACCTGGTCTTCCTCGGCACCCAGGGCAACGCCACCTTCACCACCGAGGGCCCCGGCCACGCGGCCCTCCTCATGACGTGCGGCCTGGTCACCGCCGGCCCCCTCATCGCCTTCGGCGCCGCGGCCATCCGCCTCCCGCTGAGCACGATCGGCCTCCTGCAGTACCTCGCGCCGGTCTTCCAGTTCCTCCTCGGACTGGTGTACTTCCACGAGGCCATGCCCCCCGAGCGCTGGGTCGGCTTCGGCCTCGTCTGGGCCGCCCTCGCCCTCCTCACCTGGGACGCCCTGCACTCCGCCCACCGCACCCGCACGGCCACCCGCACCGCCGCCACAGCGGCGGCAGCCGCCGCCGAGCCCCCCAGAACCACCACCCCGGCGTAACCCGCCCACCGCTGCCGGTAATGCGTTGGCCCGGGGGCGGGGGTGGTGTCAGGGTTGGGGGATGCGGAGTTTCGAGGTGCTGGTGGGCGAGGCGGAAGCCGTCTCGGTGGACGGGTGGGACTTCTCCTGGCTCGACGGGCGGGCCAGCGAGGAGCGGCCCTCCTGGGGGTACGCGCGCGCCATGGGTGAGCGGATGGGGCGGGCGCGGGCCGCGCTGGACATCCAGACCGGGGGCGGGGAGGTGCTCGCGGGGGTGCCGCGGCTGCCGCCGCTCGCGGTCGCGACCGAGTCCTGGCCGCCGAACGTCGCCAAGGCCACCGCGCTGCTGCACCCGCTCGGGGCGGTCGTCGTCGCCGACGAGGACGAGCCGCCGCTGCCGTTCGGCGACAACGCGTTCGACCTGGTCGTCAGTCGCCACCCGGTGACCACCTGGTGGGACGAGATCGCGCGGGTGCTGGCACCCGGCGGCACGTACTTCTCGCAGCAGGTGGGGCCGGCGAGCGTCTTCGAGCTCGTCGAGTACTTCCTCGGCCCGCTGCCGGCGGAGGTGCGGCGGGGGCGGCACCCGGACGACGCGCGGGTGGCGGCCGAGGCCGCCGGGCTGGAGGTGCTGGATCTGCGGATGGAGACGCTGCGCACCGAGTTCCACGACATCGGGGCCGTGGTGTATTTCCTCCGGAAGGTCATCTGGATGGTCCCGGGGTTCACCGTCGCGCAGTACCGGACCGAGCTGAAGGCCCTGGACGAGCAGATCCGGTCAGAAGGTTCTTTTGTCGCCCATACCACTCGTTACCTGGTTGAAGCGCGTAAAACATAATCGCCCCGAAGCCGCGCGTTACACCCTCGCCGCGCATCACGCATCCCACGGCGGCCCTCACTGCGTCATACGTGCCAAATGGTGCATTCGTCCCATTCTCCTCGTACGGTAAGGGTGTTGAGCATCACCGGAAACGGTGGTGACGTCTATTGAGGAGGCTTCCATGCTTGCTCAGACCTTGCACTCATCCATCAAGGCTCCGGACCCCGTCGCCCTCGGCTTCGCGATGGTGGAACCCGAGACGGCCGTGAGCGACGCCCCGGTCTACTCGCCCCAGGCGGGCGGCGCCGGGCTGCTTCTCCTCGGGCTGCTGCTTTCGCCTTCGCTGCCGAAGGAGCCGAAGGACAAGTGAGCTCCGATCGGTCGCGGACGGCGTACGCCGACTCGGCGGCCGACCTGGCTCGGAGTGCCCTCGACGCCCTTCGGGGCGTCGGGGGCACGGCCATGGTCGCCGCGCACGTCGAAGGGGCGGAGGACGACGCGGCGGCGCTCGCCGCCGTCCGGGTCGTCGGAGCGGACGCCTTCGCCCCGCACCTGCTCGCCGGTACCGCCCTGCACCCCCTGGACGCGGCAGCCGTGGCGCGTTCCTTCACCGTCTTCCCGCCCCCGCAGGGCGTTCCGCAGTCGCCGCCCGCCGGGCCCGCCGAGCCGTGGGTGATGGCGTGGCGCGACTGGGCCACCGCGTCGATGCTGGAGCGCTTCGCCGCGGAGGGCGAGGCGGCCGAGGTGGTGTCGCTGTACGCCGCACGGCCGGCCGAAGCACCGCTGCTCGCACGGCGGGTGGGGCTGCGCCCGGCCGAGGAGCCGTCCCCCGGGCCCGCGCGCGACCTCGGCTGGGCCGAATGGTCGGTGCGGATGGGGCAGTTGTCCTCGCTCGCCCTTCCCGGGCTCGACGGGCCGGTGCACGCGGCAGCCCGCCGGGCGCCGTTGGCGCTCTCCCGGGGTGCGACCCGGTCGCTGATGCGGCGCGACTACCCCACGGCGGCGCGGATCGCCCGCTGGCTGGCGCTGCTCCAGCACGAGGGCGTGGACCTGCCGCTCGACCCCGTCCCCCTGGTCGGCCATCTGCGGATGATCGGCAGCGGATCCCGGCTCGCCCTCGACACCGCGATCGCCGGCAAACTACTCGCAGTGGAGTCCGTATGACGGCGTCGGTGACAGCAACGGCCCACCAGGTGAGCGAGAAGGCCCTGGGCTGGCTGCACGAACACCACCGGCGCGGCTCCCTGCCGGAGGACATCGGCACCGACATCAGCGATCCTCCCGGCGCCTACAAGGCGCTCGGCGAGATGGCGCTCGCGTCCTCGCTGGTGCTGCGCGAGTCCGTGGCCGGCGCCGACGGGCTGCGCAGGTCCCACGACCTGCTGGAGCACGCCTGGGGGCAGCTCGGCGAGGGCGACCTGCTCTACGCGCGCCTGCTGCGCTTCCCGCTGATGACGGACTCGCTGGAGACGTACGCGCACTTCGTCCGCGGCGGCCACCGCCACGAGCCGATGCGGCAGTTGCTCGCGCAGGTCTCCGGGCTGCGCTCGGTGCGCGGCGCCGAACACCTCCCCAACCGCGCCCTGGCCGTCGCCAACGCGACCCGCGTGGCGGGCCTCGACGGCACCGGACGGGCGGGCGACTGGACGGAGTTGATCGGCGCGACGTGGCTCGGGAACGCGCCCGAGCCGTGGCTCGTCGACTGGATCACCGGCTACAACATGACGCACACGGTCTTCCACGTGACCGACTGGGGCCGCGTGCCGGAGGACCTGCCCGACGACATCGGCGCGTACGTCGCCGCCTGGCTGCCGGTCTGGATCGACATCTGGGCCGAGGTCGGGGAGTGGGACCTGCTGGGCGAGTTGATGATCGTCGGCAGCTGCCTGAAGGAGCCGTACATCGATCCGGCGGCGTGGGAGCTGCTGGCCTCGGTCCAGCACGACGACGGTCTGGTGCCGCGGGACACGGCGCCCGTCTCCGACGACCTCGACTACCGGTTCGCGGACCAGCAGCACACGGCGGTCGTCGCGGCGATCGCCGGCACCCTGGCCGTCTCCCGCGCCCTCGACCGGACCGACGGCACCGGCGGCGGCGCATCCGGGGCCGGCTCCCCTGGAGCGGACAACGGCGACCATCCCCGCGACAGCCCCGGCGACAGCCCCAACGGCTCCTCGGTCCGGCCGTGACGCGGTGGGCGGCGGAGGCGGCCGCCCCGCTGCTCACCGACCTCGCCGGGGCCAGCGGCACGGTCGTCGCCCTGCGGTACGGCGACGAGCGGGCGTTCCTCGCCGAAGGGCGAACCGCACACGGCGGCGGTGACCCGGTCGACGCCGACACCCGGTTCGAAATCGGTTCGCTCACCAAGGTCTTGACGGCCCTGCTCCTCGCCGAGCAGGCGGCCCGCGGTGAAGTCGCCCACACCGACCCCGTATCCCGCCTCCTGCCACCCGGCGCCGGTCCGCGCACCCGGGGCGCGCCCATGACGCTGCTGCACCTGGCCACCCACACGTCAGGACTGCCGCGGCTGCCACCCGGCCTGGTGGCCTCCGGCCGCGGGCACTGGCTGAGCAATCCGTACGCCGCCTTCTCGACCGACGATCTGCTGCGAGCCGTCCGGCGCACCCGGCCGCGTTCCGCACCCGGCACCCGGGTGCGGTACTCCAACTTCGGTGTGGGCCTGCTCGGGCACGTGCTGGCACGCGCCGCCGGAACCCCCGAGGACGGCGGCTACGAACACCTGCTCGCCGCACGGGTGTTGCAGCCGCTCGGCATGACACGGACCGACTGCGCCGCCGACCTCCCGCAGGCCACCGGCTACCGGCACGGCCGCGCGCGGCCCGCCTGGCGGATCCCCGGACTGCCCGCGGCGGGCGCGGCGCGCTCCAGCGGCCGGGACCTGCTCCGGCTGCTGGACGCGCTGATCGACCCTACGGCGGCGGCCGATCCGTCGCTGCGGGCCGGGCTCGCCGACGCCGTCCGGCCCCGGCTCGTCCTGCCGCGCGACACCCGGCGGCTCGGACTCGTCTGGAACATCCAGCCGCGCCCCGGCCACGACCTGTTCCACCACTCCGGCGGCACCCGCGGGTTCCTCTCCTTCGCCGGCTTCAGCCCGCAGGCGGGCGTGGGGCTCGTCGCGCTGACCAACACCGCGCCATCCATGAGCAGCACGTTCATCCAGCGCGCCTATGACGCGCTGCGCTCGCTGGCGGTCCTGCGGAGCCGCTGAACCGATGATCGGCCAACTCCGCTCAGCTGAATTCCGACACCCACGGCGTGCTGCGCCGACCGAGTGGCCATCAACCCGATACCGTCGTCTGCGACATGGCGATTGGTTACAAATGTCTGGTACATCCCTCTAGCATGTGAAGGAACGCATGCGCCCCCCGGGCGATTGATCACAACCTGTCCAGTCCGCCGACTCCGGGCCGTCACGAAGACCACCGCACCTACCGCGGCAGGGTCACGTTCAGCGGCCCGCAGATGACAGCATCTGCGGGCCGCGGCCTCACCCGCGCCCTCCCGCCGCCCCCACGCGAACACTCCTGCGAGCAGTCATACCAGCACCCTTGACGAGAATTACATGCGCATGCAATAAATGCGTATGCACACTCATCGGTCGTTCCTCTTCCTCCTCGGCAGCCCGCGCACGGGCGGCAACACCGAACTCCTGGCCCGGCAGGCCGCGGAGCAGCTGCCCGCCGGCGCCGAACAGCGGTGGCTGCGGCTGGCGGAGCTGCCGCTGCCGGACTTCGAGGACCTGCGCCACGAGGGGGACGGCAGCTACCCCGCGCCCACCGGCCACGCCGAGACCCTGCTCGACGCCACCCTCGGCGCGACCGATCTCGTGATCGCCTCGCCGCTCTACTGGTACAGCGTCTCCACCGCCACCAAGCGCTATCTCGACCACTGGTCCGGGTGGATGCGCGCCCCCGGCGTGGACTTCAGGCCCCGGATGGCGGGACGGACGCTGTGGGGCGTCACGGCCCTGTCGGGGCGCGATGTCGCCGACGCCGATGCCCTGGTGGGCACCCTCCGCAAGACGGCGAACTATATGAAGATGGAGTGGGGCGGCGTGTTGACGGGCAACGGCACCCGGCCCGGTGACGTCCTCGACGACACCGCCGCGCTCAGCCGGGCGAAGGAGTTCTTCACGGGCTGACCCGCCCTACGCCCTGCCCCGCCTCACGCGCCGGCCGCCCTCACACCCCGGTCCGCCTCACGCGCTGATGTCCCGCGACGTGAACCGCGCCCAGGCCGCCGACCCGAACACCGCCGCGTACAGCGCCTGCAGGCCGAGGTTGCTGAGGATGTCGTCCCAGTAGACCGGGGTCCGCAGGACGTCCGCGAAGCTCAGCCAGTAGTGCGGGAAGAGATACGGCTGGACCACGTGCAACTGCGGGATCGTGTCCACGATCTGCACGGTGATCACCAGGCCCACCGTCGCCGCCATCGCGCCGATGCCGCTGTTGGTGAGCGTCGAGATGAACAGGCCGATCGCGGCGACGCCCACCAGCGACGCCGACACCAGCACCGCGATCATCAGGGCGCGCACCAGGCCGTCCGAGAACGAGATGGTCGTGCCCGACAGCAGCGTCACGTCCCCCAGCGGGAAGAGCGCCGCGCCGACCGCGAGGGCCGTGCCCGCCACGACCAGGGTCGCCACCGCGCAGAAGGCCGCCACCGCCGTGAACTTGGCGAGCAGTAGCCGCGTCCGGCCCGCGGGGGCCACCAGCAGGTAGCGCAGCGTGCCGGAGTTCGCCTCGCCCGCGATCGAGTCGCCGGCCACCACCCCGACCGCCATCGGAAGGAAGACCGGCAACGTCGCGGCGAGCGAGGCGAAGCTCAGGAACAGGCCGTTGTTGCTGACCTGCGAGATGAACGCGGGGCCGCCCTCTCCCCCGCCGCCGGCGCCCGCCGAACCGCCGTTGCGTGTCTCGATCTTCACCGCGATGCCGACCAGCAGCGGCACCGCCGCGAGCACCGCCAGCAGCGCCGCGGTCCGCCAGCGGCGGAAGACGATGGTCAGTTCGCTGCGGAAGAGCCCCAGCGTCCAGAGCGCGCTGCCGCGCGGGCGGCCGACGGCGACCGCTCCGGTCTCAACCCGCGACATCGAACCCCTCCCCGGTCAGCGCCACGAAGGCGTCCTCCAGCGAGGCCCGTTCGACCCCGAAGCCGCGTACCCGGACCCCGGCGGCGACCAGCGCCGCGTTGAGGTCGGCGAGGTCCACCGGTTCGACGGGTACGACGGGTTCCGCCGAGTCGGGCGGGTCGGGCGGGTCGGCCGGCAGTTCGCCGGTGACCTTGTCGTCCAGGACGGTCAGGTCCGTCACGCCGTGCTCCTTGAGAATCCGTACGGCGTCCACCGCGTCCGGGGTGGTCACCGCGAGCCGGCCGCGGGTGCCGGCCGCGAGTTCCGCGACGGTCCCCTGGGTGATGAGACGGCCGCGCGCCATCACGGCGACGTGCGAGCACACCTGCTCGATCTCGTCGAGCAGGTGCGAGGAGAGGAAGACGGTCGTGCCGTCGGCCGCCAACTCCCGTACCAGGGAGCGGATCTCCCGCATGCCCTGCGGGTCCAGGCCGTTGGTCGGCTCGTCCAGCACCAGCAGCTCGCGCGGCTGGAGCAGCGCGGAGGCGAGGCCGAGCCGCTGCTTCATCCCGAGCGAGTACGCCCGCGCCTTCTTGCCCGCGGCGGCGGCCAGGCCGACCCGGTCGAGCGCGTCCCCGACGCGGGCGGCGCGGGTGCGGGGGTCCGCCGTGGGATCGGCGGAGTCGTACCGCACCAGGTTCTCCCGCCCGGACAGGAACCCGTAGAGCGCCGGGCCCTCGATGAGCGCGCCGACCCGCGGCAGCACGGTGCGGCCCGCGCGCGGCATGGGGCGGCCCAGCACCCGGGCCGTCCCGGCGGTCGGCTCGATCAGGCCCATCAGCATGCGGATGGTGGTCGTCTTCCCGGAGCCGTTGGGCCCGAGGAAGCCGAAGACGCTGCCGCGCGGCACCCGCAGGTCCAGGCCGTCCACGGCGAGTGTCCCCCGGTACTGCTTCGTCAGACCGCGGGTCTCGATCACGGCCTCGGACCCGGCCGCGGCGGACGGCTCTTCCATCGCACTTCCTCCGCACCTGAACGCACGTGAACGCCTATGAGGTGAACGCACATGAAGCAAGAGCCCGCCCGGCCGGTGACACGGCCGGGCGGACAGTGGGGTCGAGCGCGCCTACCCGGCGGCCGCGTCGGCGGCCCTGACCAGCGCGTCCTGGTTGACGGCGCCGACGTACACGGTGCCGTTGTCGGTGATCAGGGCGTTGACGAGGCGGGTGGAGAAGATCTTCCCGGAACCGAACTTGCCGGTGACGTCCTTGCCGAAGCTGTCGATCAGCCCCTGCACCGCCTTGTCGTTCCGGCCGTGCCGCCCGGACTGCTCACCGGAGTCCGAACCGGGCAGGGCGCCCTTGGGCACCTTGATCTCGGCGATCGAGTTCCACTCCGCACCCAGGATGTTCAGGCCGTCGAGCCCTTCGAGGCCGGACTTCCCGGCCTCGGCCGCCCGGTCGTCCCGCGCGGACCCGTCCGCCGTGTCCTCCGTCACCTTGGCGCCCTTGGGCGGGGTGAAGCGGAAGGTGCTCTCGGCGGGCTTGCCGAAGTCGACCTTCGTGAAGCCGATGTCGATCGCGGCCTTGCCGCCCGTCCTGGGCGTCAGCGTGAACTTCAGCGGCACCCCGGTCGACGCGTCCACCGCGACCCGGATCGCGCCGACCGTGGAATCCCCGCCCTTGGGCTGGACGAGGAGCTGGTAGGCGTTGCGCCCGGCGACCTTCGCCGTGCCGTCCACGGAGACGGACGTGTTGGGGCCCGCCGCCTTCAGCGCCTGCTGGGCCGCGGCCTGCGGGGTGCTCGGGAAGTCCTTCGGCAGCTGCTTGCGGTCGGTGCCCGCCGTGCCGGACCTCGGCACGGTCGAGTGGTAGGCCTGGTTGGACGCGCTGTCGTACGCCCACACCTGGTCGCCGTTGTGGATGAGGCTGTACTCGGCGGCCTTCTCCACGATGGAGACGCGCTGCTTGTCCGGCCCGTCCGCCGCCACGTGCAGCGTGTGGCTGCCGGCCAGCAGTTGGGTGAGCTGCGCCTTGGGGTCGGCGGCGGAGCCGCTGCCCTTGCGGCCCTTGCCGCTGTCGTCCCCGCCCGCGCCGCCGAAGGGGCTGCCGCCCCCGGTGGCGCCGCCGAGGAAGGACGGCAGTCCGAGATTGGTGGTGATCTTGACCGAACCCGAGATCGTCTGGGTGTCGGAGGCGGCTATCTTCGTCAGCAACTGCTCTGCCGTGATCTTCGGCAGATCGGGGTTGCCGGAGTCGGCGAGCGCCGGGACGAGGCTGATGGTCGCCGCCGCCACCCCCGCCACCGCGACGGGGACGGCGTACCGCATCGCCTTGCGGCGACCCGGCCTGCTGCCCTCTCCCCCGGCGTCTCCGGTGTTTCCGGCGTCTCCCACTGGGGGGACCTGCGTCGGTTGGATCCGTGCCATTGCGTTCCTACCTCCGTCGTCAGCGGCGGCCACGATGCCGTGCACTCGTCCACCTCTCGGGTTCATTGTCACCCGATCCGCCCCTGAGGTGGTGATACCAATCCCACCAAATGGGGAGGCCCGGCACATCAGCCGCCGGGAGCAACCCCGCGTACGCCCCCGGGATGACGAACCCCGAGGGCGTACACGGGTCGGTGCGGGGCCAGGAGGGCGCAGGAGTCACCTTTCCTGACCGTTCGCACCGTATTGGCCCGTCTTCGGGCGGCCCTCCCCCTCAGGGCCGCCCCACCGGGCCCGCCTCAGGGACGGCCCCTCAACCGTCCCCGCAGCCGTCCCTCCCCGCGGCCATCCGTCCCCGCGGCCGTCACTTGCCGATGAAGAGGTAGTCCGCCCGGTACTTCACGCCGATCCTCGGCGTCTTGTACGGGTCGCAGGAGCCGGCCGGGGCGACGCCGCCGACGGTGTTGAGCCGCAGGATCTCCCGGGTGTCGGCGAGCAGGCCCTCCGGGCCGCCGGATCGGGTGGCCCGCAGGTCCAGCTCCGCGATGTTGCCCGCACCGTTCGGCGTCTTCGTGACGACCGTGCCGGTGACGGCGCTCCCGTCGGGCGCGACCCACTGCGGGGGCCCGGCCGCGGGCCGCACGAAGGAGTGCTCGATGCCCTTCTC
The DNA here is from genome assembly GCF_040636125.1 of Streptomyces sp. NPDC006733. NCBI lineage: Bacteria > Bacillati > Actinomycetota > Actinomycetes > Kitasatosporales > Streptomycetaceae > Streptomyces > Streptomyces sp. NPDC006733. The sequence goes on from NZ_JBEYJD010000012.1 coordinate 85,492, forward strand.
CAGGTGCGCCGCGACGTTGTCCTGGGTGAACGCGAACCCGCCGTCCGGCTGCCGGGTGCACGCGTAGATCTGCTGCCCCTTGAGGACGGACGCCAGCGGGTTGGCGAGCGCCTTCGCGAAGTCGATCGACGAGCTGAGCCGGTGGAGTTGGCCGCGGACCGCACCGCCCGGGAACTCGGCGGTGTGCAGGTTGGCGTAGAAGCCGCCCGGGTCGGACCGCAGGTCGGCGAGGAGCTCCGGGTCGTCGACCCTGACCGTGCCGGTGACGGAGTAGACGCTGCCGGGCAGCTTCTCGGCGAAGAACGGGATCCGCACACCGCCGTTGCCGCCGGCCGGGCCCTGGTGGATGTGCGCGGCGGTGGGCGGGGCGATGCCCTTCCAGCGCATCGCGAACGAGACCCGGTCGCCCTCGACCTTCAGGAACTCCACGGCCCTGCCGTCCCGGTCGCCCACCGCCGGGCCGCCCGGCACCGGCACCTCGTTGGCGCCGTTCAGGCTCGCCGCGAAGTAGACGGCCTTCCCGCCGCCGTCGGTCGCGTTCCGGCCGGCAGTCGTGTGCACGTCCGCGGACGTGCCCCCGCCGGACGACGCGTGCTCGGACGCGTGCTCAGACGCGTGCTCGTGCGCGTTCCCGGGCGCCTTCCCGTCGGCGGACGCCGGCAGCACGGTCAACGCGAGGCCGCCCGCGGCCGCGGCCGCGGTCACGGCGAGTGCGACGGCGGTGCGGCGGCTCCTGATGCGGTTCATGAAACGGGTCCTCCCCCTGGCACCGGGGCCCCACGCCCCGGCGTCTCAGGGGTTCATACGCGGCCTCGGGGGGTCGCCGCTCAACGGGCGAATGCGGTGAGAATCACGGCCCGAACGGTGAGTCGGGGGTACCCGAGTTGCGTATATCGCACAATGGCCGCACGGAGGATGCTCGTTGAGCGAACATCACAAGATTCTGTCGCGGGTCAGTGGGCGGGACGGCGAACGCTACCTCCTCACACGGCAGTTGAGCTGCTGTTGCTCCGCTGTTGATCATTCCCGGGACGGTCTCGACCTGAAGGATTCCGTGCGGAAGGATGCGGCCGTGGCCACGGAACCGAGCGAAGAGCTGATGCGGGCGCTCTACAACGAGCATGCGGGACCCCTGCTCGCCTACGTACTGCGGCTGGTCGCCGGCGACCGGCACCGGGCCGAGGATGTCGTACAGGAAACGCTGCTGCGCGCCTGGCGCAACAGCGACCAGTTGGAGCGCGCCGCCGGATCCGTCCGCCCCTGGCTCGTGACGGTGGCGCGCCGGCTGGTCATCGACGGCCACCGCAGCCGGCAGGCCCGCCCCCAGGAGGTCGACCCCGCTCCCCTGGACCTGCTGCCCGCCCAGGACGAGCTGGACAACGTGCTCCGGCTGATGACCATCACCGATGCGATGACCGACCTCTCGGACGCCCACCGGCAGGTGCTCGCCGAGACCTACCTGCGCGGGCGTTCGGTCGAGGACGCCGCCGCCGTGCTCGGCGTACCGGCGGGGACGGTGCGGTCGCGGATCTTCTACGCGCTGCGCTCGCTCAAGCTCGCGCTCGAGGAGCGGGGGGTGACCACGTCATGACGTCGCCGCAGGGGCAGCACGCGGACATCGGGGCGTACGCCCTCGGCCTGCTCGGCGACGCGGACGCCGACCGGTTCGAGGCGCATCTGGCGGGGTGCGAGTCCTGCATGGCGGAGCTCGACGCGCTCGTGGGGATCGAACCGCTGCTCGCGCAGTACGCGGCGGCCAACCCGGACCCCGACGCCCTGCTGTCCGCCCAGGACCGGGGCGCTCCCGGCGACGCGCTGCTCGGCAGGCTGCTGGACGAGGTCGCCGGGGCCCGCGCCAGGGCGCGGCGGCGCAGGATGGTGCTGGTCGCGGCCGCCGCCGTCCTGATCGTCGGCGGGCCGTTCCTCGCCGTCCAGATGGCGTCCGACGACCGGGGCCGGACGGTCGCGGAGGAGGAGTACAACGGGAACGCGGAGGCCGCCTTCCGGCTGATCCCGGCCGCCGCCAAGGTCTCCGGCACCGACCCCGCCACCCACGTCTCCGCCACCATCGGGGTGGAGAAGAAGGCCTGGGGCAGCCGCGTCGTCCTGGAACTGGGCCAGGTGCGGGGGCCGCTGCGCTGCAGCCTCGTCGCCGTCGGGCGGAACGGGGAGCGGCAGACCGTGTCCACGTGGGCGGTCGGCCCCTGGGGGTACGGCATCCCGGACAGCCCGCACCAGTCGGCCCGCGCGCCGCTCTACCTGGACGGCGGTGCCGCCCTGCAGCCGGCCGAGATCGACCACTACGAGGTGCGCACGCTGGACGGCAGGCCGCTGGTGGACGTCCGCGCGTAAAGGGCGGGCGTAGAGGCCGGGCGTAGGGGCCGGGCGTCAGGGGCGGGTGGAGAGGGGCCGGGCGTCAGCCCGCGCGGTACACGACCGCGTCGCACAGGCCCTCCAGGGCCTGCTTCGCGGCGCAGTCCGGGAGGGGCGCGAGGGTGGCGCGCGCCTCGTCGGCGTAGCGGACGGTGTCGCGGCGGGCCTGCTCCAGCGCCGGGTGGGCGCGCAGCAGCCGCAGCGCCTCGGCGTGCCGCCGGTCGTCGGTGAGGTCGCTCGCCAGCAGGTCGCACAGGTGGCGGTCGGCGGCCGTGGCCGAGCCGTTGGCCGCGGCGACCCGGGTGCGCAGGTGGAGTACGGGGAGGGTGGGGATGCCCTCGCGCAGGTCCGTGCCGGGGGTCTTGCCCGACTCGTGGCTGTCGCTGGCGATGTCGAGGATGTCGTCGGCGAGCTGGAAAGCGGTGCCGATGCGCTCGCCGTACTGGGTGAGGATGTCGACGACGGACTCGTCGGCGCCCGCCATCATGCCCCCGAAGCGGCAGGAGACGGCGATGAGCGAGCCGCTCTTGCCGCTGATGACGTCGAGGTAGTGGTCGACGGGGTCCCGGCCGTCGGCCGGGCCCGCGGTCTCCAGGATCTGGCCGGTCACCAGCCGCTCGAAGGCCTCGGACTGCACGCGGACGGCCTCGGGGCCGAGGTCGGCCAGGATGTGCGAGGCGCGGGCGAACAGGAAGTCCCCGGTCAGGACGGCCACCGAGTTGTCCCAGCGGGAGTTGGCGCTGGGGACGCCGCGGCGCACGTCCGCCTCGTCCATCACGTCGTCGTGGTACAGCGTCGCGAGGTGGGTGAGCTCCACGACCACCGCGGCCGGCACGATGCCCGGCGCGTGCGGGTCGCCGAACTGGGCGCCGAGCATGACCAGCAGGGGACGGAACCGCTTGCCGCCCGCGCGCGCGAGGTGGCGCGCCGCGCCGGTGATGAAGGGGACGTCGCTCTTGGTGGCCTCCAGGAGGCCCTCCTCCACGGCGAACAGCCCGGCCCGGACGTCGGCTTCGAGAGCCTCGTCCCGCACACTCAACCCGAACGGCCCGACGACGTTCACGAGGGGTACTCCATTCGCTGAGATGGCGTCTTGGGGGTGGCACTGCTTACAACGGCAGCGTAGCCGGTCCCCTCTCGATCTTTGCCGGGGCATCGCCCCTATCCGGCCTGGACCGGTCACTCACCCTGGTCGACCTGCGTCGAAGACGTCCGGATCCTGCTCCCCGAGGGTGCCGCACGGCGCCGGCGGGCCCCTCAGGACGGCGCGAAACGGCCGCCGGACGCGGGGTGCGTCCGGCGGCCGTCTCCCGCTGCCGCGGGGCTCAGCGGACGAACACGCCCGCCTTGTCGGCGAGGTCCAGGAAGTACTGCGGCATGACGCCCAGCGCGAGCGTCACCGCCACGCCGATGCCGATCGCCGTGGAGGTCCAGGCGCTCGGGACGGCGACGGTGGGGCCGTCGGCCTTCGGTTCGCTGAAGAACATCAGCACGATGACGCGGATGTAGAAGAACGCGGCGATGGCCGAGGAGAGCACACCCACGATGACCAGCGGCATCGCGCCGCCCTGGGCCGCCGCCTTGAACACCGCGAACTTCCCGGCGAAGCCGGAGGTCAGCGGGATGCCCGCGAAGGCCAGCAGGAAGACCGCGAAGACCGCCGCGACCAGCGGCGACCGCCGGCCGAGGCCGGCCCAGTGCGACAGGTGGGTGGCCTCGCCGCCCGCGTCGCGCACCAGGGTGACGACGGCGAAGGCACCGAGCGTCACGAAGGAGTACGCGCCGAGGTAGAAGAGCACCGACGACACGCCGTCCGGCGTGGTGGCGATGACACCGGCGAGGATGAAGCCGGCGTGCGCGATGGACGAGTACGCCAGCAGCCGCTTCACGTCGGTCTGGGTGACGGCGACGATCGCGCCGACCAGCATCGTCAGGATCGCGACGCCCCACATCACCGGGCGCCAGTCCCAGCGCATGCCCGGCAGGACCACGTACAGCAGCCGCAGCAGCGCGCCGAAGGCGGCGACCTTGGTGGCGGCGGCCATGAAGCCGGTCACCGGGGTCGGGGCGCCCTGGTAGACGTCCGGGGTCCACATGTGGAACGGCACGGCGCCGACCTTGAACAGCAGCCCCATGGCGACCATCGCGGTGCCGATGAGCAGCAGCGCGTCGTTGCCGGTGGTGGCGGCGAGCGCCGGGGTCATCTTGGCGGTGCCGTCGACGACGGCGGCGATGCCGGAGTACGAGACGGTGCCCGCGTAGCCGTAGAGCAGCGCGATGCCGAACAGCAGGAAGGCCGACGAGAAGGCTCCCAGCAGGAAGTACTTCATCGCGGCTTCCTGCGACATGAAGCGCCGGCGGCGGGCCAGCGCGCAGAGCAGGTACAGCGGCAGCGAGAAGACCTCCAGCGCGACGAAGAGCGTCAGCAGGTCGGACGCGGCCGGGAAGATCAGCATGCCGCCGACCGCGAAGAGCAGCAGCGGGAAGACCTCGGTGGTGGTGAATCCGGCCTTGATCGCGGCCTTCTCGGCGTCGCCGCCGGGGACCGCGGAGCCCTGGGCGGCGAAGGAGTCGACCTTGCGGCCGTGCGCCGTCGGGTCGAGCCGGCGCTCGGCGAAGGTGAAGACCGCGACCAGCCCGACCAGCAGGATCGTGCCCTGCAGGAACAGCGCGGGGCCGTCGACGGCCACCGCTCCCATCGCGGCGACGTGCGCCTTGGTGGTGCCGTAGCCCCTGGCCGCCAGGGCCACGACGGCGGCGAAGGCGGCGGCGAGGCCGACGACGCTGACCGCGATCTGCCCCAGGTAGCGGGACCTGCGCGGCAGGAACGCCTCGACGAGGATCCCGACGATCGCGGCCCCGAAGACGATCAGGACCGGCGACAGCTGGGCGTACTCGATCTTCGGGGCGGGGATCTTGTCTGCGGCGGGGGCCGCCATTGTCCACAGGCTGTGGACGGCTGTTCCGCTCACTTGGTCGCCTCCAGCGCGGGCTTGGGGTCGGTCTTGTGCACGTCGGAGAGCGTCTGGCCGACCGCCGGGTTGACGATGTCCGTGAGCGGCTTCGGGTACACGCCGAGGAAGAGCAGCAGCGCGATCAGCGGGGCCACCACGGCGATCTCGCGGACCTTGAGGTCCGCCATCCCCTCGACGCCCGCCTTCACCGGTCCGGTCATCGTCCGCTGGTACAGGACGAGGACGTAGAGCGCGGCGAGCACGATGCCGACGGTCGCGATGATGCCGAGCGCCGGGTAGCGGCTGAAGGTGCCAACGAGCACCAGGAACTCGGAGACGAACGGGGCGAGCCCCGGCAGCGACAGCGTCGCCAGTCCGCCGATCAGGAAGGTGCCGGCGAGCACCGGCGCCACCTTCTGCACCCCGCCGAAGTCGGCGATGAGCCGCGAGCCGCGCCGGCTGATCAGGAACCCGGCCACCAGCAGCAGCGCGGCGGTCGAGATCCCGTGGTTGACCATGTAGAGGGCGGCACCGCTCTGCCCCTGCGTGGTCATCGCGAAGATGCCCATGATGATGAAGCCGAAGTGCGAGATGGACGCGTAGGCGATCAACCGCTTGATGTCGCGCTGGCCGACGGCGAGCAGGGCACCGTAGATGATGCTGATCACCGCCAGCACCAGGATCACCGGCGTCGCCCACTTGCTGGCCTCCGGGAAGAGCTGGAGGCAGTAGCGCAGCATGGCGAAGGTGCCGACCTTGTCGACGACCGCGGTGATCAGGACGGCGACCGGCGCGGTGGACTCGCCCATCGCGTTCGGCAGCCAGGTGTGCAGCGGCCACAGCGGCGCCTTCACCGCGAAGGCGAAGAAGAAGCCGAGGAAGAGCCACCGCTCGGTGGAGGACGCCAGGTCGAACTTGCCGTCGGCGCGGGCCCGCAGGATCTCCTGGAGCGAGAACGTGCCGTGGCCGAGCTGGTCGGCGCCGGCCGCGTACAGCCCGATGACGGCGGCCAGCATGACCAGTCCGCCGACCAGGTTGTAGAGCAGGAACTTCACGGCCGCGTACGAGCGCTGTTTGGCCGCCTCGTCGTCGCCGTGCTCGTGCGCCTGGTCCCCGAAGCCGCCGATGAGGAAGTACATCGGGATGAGCATGGCTTCGAAGAAGATGTAGAAGAGGAAGACGTCGGTGGCCTCGAACGAGACCACCACCATCGCCTCGACGGCCAGGATCAGGGCGAAGAAGCCCTGGGTGGGGCGCCAGCGGCGGTTGGGGTTCTTGTCCTCCAGCGGGTCGGCGTCGTGCCAGCCGGCCGCGATGACGAACGGGACCAGCAGCGCGGTCAGCGCGACCAGCGAGACGCCGATGCCGTCCACGCCGAGCTCGTAGCGGACCCCGAAGTTCTTGATCCACGCGTGGGACTCGGTGAGCTGGTAGCGCTCACCGCCCGGTTCGAACCGGATGAGGACGATCGCGGCCAGCACGAGCGTGCCGAGCGAGAAGCCCAGCGCCGACCACTTGGCCAGGTTGCGCTTCGCGGCCGGTACGGCGGCGGTGACGATCGCGCCGACCGCCGGGAGGGCGGCCGTGACGGTAAGGAGGGGAAAGGACATGAGTTATCAGACCGCCCTCATCAGGAGAGTCGCGGCGACCAGGACCGCCGTGCCACCCAGCATCGACACCGCGTACGAGCGGACGTAGCCGTTCTGCAGCTTGCGCATGCGTCCGGACAGGCCGCCGATCCCGGCGGCGGTGCCGTTGACGGCGCCGTCCACCAGGGTGTGGTCCAGGTAGACCAGGCTGCGGGTGAGGTGTTCGCCGCCGCGCACCAGCACGACGTGGTTGAGGTCGTCCTGCAGCAGATCGCGCCGGGCGGCGCGGGTCAGCAGCGAGCCGCGCGGGGCGACGGCCGGTACGGCCTTGCGGCCGTACATCAGCCAGGCCAGCGCGACCCCGATGACCAGCACGACCATCGTGCCGATCGTCACCGTCAGGGCGCTGAGGGGCGAGTGCCCCTCCTCGTGCCCGGTGACGGGTTCCAGCCACTTGAGGAACGCGCTGTTGAAGCTGAACAGGCCGCCGGCGAAGACGGACCCGAAGGCGAGGACGACCATGGGAACGGTCATCGACGTGGGCGACTCGTGCGGGTGCGGCTCGTGGCCGTCCGCGTCGGCCTCCCAGCGCTTCTCGCCGAAGAAGGTCATCAGCATCACGCGCGTCATGTAGAACGCGGTGATCGCGGCGCCCAGCAGGGCCGCGCCGCCGAGGATCCAGCCCTCGGTGCCGCCCTTGGCGAAGGCCGCCTCGATGATCTTGTCCTTGGAGAAGAAGCCGGACAGGCCCGGGAAGCCGATGATGGCCAGGTAGCCGAGGCCGAACGTCAGGAACGTGACCGGCATGTACTTGCGCAGGCCCCCGTACTTCCGCATGTCGACCTCGTCGTTCATGCCGTGCATGACCGACCCGGCGCCGAGGAAGAGTCCGGCCTTGAAGAAGCCGTGGGTGACCAGGTGCATGATCGCGAAGACGTAGCCGATCGGGCCGAGCCCGGCCGCCATGATCATGTAGCCGATCTGCGACATCGTCGAGCCCGCCAGGGCCTTCTTGATGTCGTCCTTCGCGCAACCGACGATCGCACCGAACAGCAGCGTGACCGCGCCGACCGTGACCACCGCCAGCTGCGCGTCCGGGGCCCCGTTGAAGATCGCGCCGGACCGGGTGATCAGGTACACGCCCGCCGTCACCATCGTCGCCGCGTGGATCAGGGCCGAGACCGGGGTCGGGCCCTCCATCGCGTCGCCGAGCCAGGACTGCAGCGGCACCTGGGCGGACTTGCCGCACGCGGCCAGCAGCAGCATCAGGCCGATCGCCGTCAGCTTGCCCTCGCTCGCGTCGCCCGCGTGCTCCAGCACCGGACCGAAGCTGAACGTGCCGAACGTCGTGAACATCAGCATGATCGCGACGGACAGGCCGACATCGCCGACGCGGTTGACGAGGAACGCCTTCTTCGCCGCCGTGGCCGCGCTCGGCTTGTGCTGCCAGAAGCCGATCAGCAGGTACGAGGCGAGGCCGACGCCCTCCCAGCCGACGTACAGCAGGAAGTAGTTGTCGGCGATGACCAGCAGCAGCATCGCCGCCACGAACAGGTTCAGGTAGCCGAAGAAGCGGCGGCGCCGCTCGTCGTGCTCCATGTACCCGATCGAGTAGATGTGGATCAACGTGCCCACACCGCTGATCAGCAGCACGAAGGTCATCGACAGCTGGTCGAGCTGGAAGCCGATGTCGGCCTGGAAGCCGCCGACCGGCACCCAGCTGAACAGGTGCGAGGAGATGGCGCGGTGCTCGCCGCTCCTGCCGAGCATGTCGAAGAAGAGCACGGCGCCGATACCGAAGGACACCGCCGCGAAGAGCGTGCCGAGCCAGTGGCCGACACGGTCCAGCCGGCGGCCGCCGGTCAGCAGGATCGCCGCGCCCAGCAGTGGTGCCGCGACGAGCAATCCGATGAGGTTCTCCACTGTCGCTACCCCTTACAGCTTCATCAGATTGGCGTCGTCGACCGAGGCCGAGTGCCGGGAGCGGAACATCGTCACGATGATCGCGAGCCCGACCACGACCTCGGCCGCGGCGACCACCATCGTGAAGAAGGCGATGATCTGGCCGTCGAGGTTGCCGTGCATCCGGGAGAAGGTGACGAACGCCAGGTTGCAGGCGTTCAGCATCAGCTCGACGCACATGAAGACGATGATCGCGTTGCGCCGGATCAGCACCCCGGCGGCGCCGATGGTGAACAGCAGCGCGGCCAGGTACAGGTAGTTGACCGGATTCACTTGCTCGCCTCCTTCGGCGTCGCGGGAGCGGACCGCTCCAGCCAGTTCTCCGAGCGCTGTTCCAGCTCGGCGAGATCGGCCAGGGCCTCGTCGGACACGTCGCGGATCTGACCGCGCTCGCGGAGCGTGGCGCTGACCGACAGGTCCGAGGTGGTGCCGTCCGGCAGCAGGCCGGGGACGTCCACCGCGTTGTGCCGGGCGTAGACGCCGGGGGCGGGCAGCGGCGGCACCTGCTTGCCCTCGCGTACGCGCTGCTCGGACAGCTCGCGCTGGGTGCTGCGCGCCTCGGTCCGCTCGCGGTGCGTCAGGACCATCGCCCCGACGGCCGCCGTGATCAGCAGCGCGCCGGTGATCTCGAAGGCCCACACGTACTTGGTGAAGATCAGCCGCGCCAGGCCCTCGACGTTGCCGCCCGCGTTCGCCTGGCCGAGGCCGGCGAAGGTGTCGAGCGAGGCGTTGCCGATGCCCGCGATCAGCAGGATCCCGAAGCCGAGGCCGCAGGCGGCGGCCAGCCAGCGCTGGCCCTTGAGCGTCTCCTTCATCGAGTCGGCGGCGGTGATGCCGACCAGCATGACGACGAAGAGGAAGAGCATCATGATCGCGCCGGTGTAGACGACGATCTGGACGATCCCGAGGAAGTACGCGCCCTGGGCCATGTAGAAGACCGCCAGGATGATCATGGTCCCGGCCAGACAGAGCGCGCTGTGCACCGTCTTCTTGCTCAGTACCGTGCCCAGCGCGCCCACCACGGCGACGACGGCGAGGACCCAGAACTGGAACGCCTCACCCGTCGAGGTGCTGGACGCGGCGGCGAGGGTCGACATCATGCCTCCGCCCCCGTTCCCGCGGGCCTGGTGCCGGAGGCCGGCACGGTCACCGGCGGCTCCGCTTCGGCCGCCGGCCGCTCGCCCTTGGAGACCGCCACCTGGCGCTCCGTGCCGGGCGCGGCCTCCGTGACGGCGCCGCGGTAGTAGTCGCCCTCGTTCATCCCCTCGAAGATCGAGTGCGGCGCCTCGACCATGCCCTCGTCCAGCCCGGCGAGCAGCTGCTCCTTGGTGAAGATCAGCGACTCGCGGCTGCTGTCGGCGAGTTCGTACTCGTTGGTCATCGTCAGCGCCCGGGTGGGGCACGCCTCGATGCACAGGCCGCACAGGATGCAGCGGGCGTAGTTGATCTGGTAGACGCGGCCGTAGCGCTCACCCGGGGAGTAGCGCTCCTCGTCGGTGTTGTCCGCGCCCTCCACGTAGATCGCGTCGGCCGGGCAGGCCCACGCGCACAGTTCGCAGCCGACGCACTTCTCCAGCCCGTCCGGGTGCCGGTTGAGCTGGTGCCGGCCGTGGAAGCGCGGCGCGGTCGGCTTCTTCTCCTCGGGGTACTGCTCGGTCAGCCGCTTCTTGAACATGGCCTTGAAGGTCACGCCGAAGCCCGCGACCGGGCCCAGGAACTCAGGCATCGTCGGCCTCCTTGTCAGTGTCCACGGCGTCCGGGGCGTGTGCCTGGGCGCCGACGAGCTGCGGCTCGCCGTGGCTGCGGCTGCGACGGCGCGGCACCGGTGGCAGCGTCTGCCCCGGCAACGGCGGCACGGGGAAGCCGCCCGCCATCGGATCGAACTCTTCGGGAGGTGCCGCGGCTGCCGCCGCCTCCTCCTTCTTCCGCCCGCGGTCGCGGAACACGTCGACCACGAGGGAGATCAGCAGCAGGCCGACCACGGCGCCGCCGACGTACAGCACGATGTCGCGCAGGCCGTAGTTCTCGTTCCGCATCGCCCGCACGGTCGCGACCAGCATCAGCCAGACCATGGAGACGGGGATGAGGACCTTCCAGCCCAGCTTCATGAACTGGTCGTAGCGCACGCGCGGGAGAGTGCCGCGCAGCCAGATGAAGAAGAACAGCAGCAGCTGGACCTTGACCGTGAACCAGAGCATCGGCCACCAGCCGTGGTTCGCGCCCTCCCAGAAGGTGCTGATCGGCCACGGGGCCCGCCAGCCGCCCAGGAAGAGGGTGGTCGCCACCGCCGAGACCGTCACCATGTTCACGTACTCGGCGAGCATGAAGAGCGCGAACTTGATCGACGAGTACTCGGTGTTGAAGCCGCCGACGAGGTCGCCCTCGGACTCCGGCATGTCGAACGGGGCGCGGTTGGTCTCACCGACCATCGCCACGATGTAGATCAGCAGCGAGACCGGCAGCAGCACCGCGAACCAGCGGTCGTGCTGCGCCTCGACGATCGCCGAGGTGGACATCGACCCGGAGTAGAGGAAGACCGCCGCGAACGACAGCCCCATCGCGATCTCGTACGAGATCATCTGGGCCGACGCGCGCAACCCGCCGAGCAGCGGGTACGTCGAGCCGGAGGACCAGCCCGCGAGCACGATGCCGTAGATGCCGACGGACGCGGTGGCCAGGATGTACAGCACGCCGATCGGAAGGTCGGTGAGCTGCAGCGCGGTGCGGGTGCCGAAGATGGACACCTCGTTGTCGGCCGGGCCGAAGGGGATCACCGCGAAGGACATGAAGGCGGGGATCGCCGCGACGATCGGCGCGAGGATGTACACCACCTTGTCCGCGCGCTTGACGATGATGTCTTCCTTCAGCATCAGCTTGATGCCGTCGGCGAGCGACTGGAGCATGCCCCACGGGCCGTGCCGGTTGGGGCCGATGCGCAGCTGCATCCACGCCACGACCTTGCGCTCCCAGACGATCGAGAAGAGCACGGTCAGCATGGCGAAGGCGAAGCAGAAGACCGCCTTGAGGAGAATCAGCCACCACGGATCGGTGCCGAACATCGACAGATCTTCGGCGGAGAGGTTGTTCACTGGGCCACCTCCGTGGCAGCGGCGCCGATCGTGACGACCTGGCCGGGGAGCGCGCCGGTATCGCCGGCGACGCCCCCGCCCGTGGAGTTCAGCGGCAGCCACACCACCCGGTCGGGCATCGGCGTGACCCGCAGCGGCAGCCGTACGGACCCGGTGGGCCCGGAGACCTCGGCGAGGGCGCCGTCGGTGAGGCCGGACTCGGCCGCGGTCGCGGCCGACAGCCGCACCACCGCCTCGTGCCTCGTGCCGGCCAGCGCGTCGTCGCCCTCCTGCAGCTTGCCCTGGTCGAGCAGCAGCCGGTGGCCCGCGAGGACCGCCTCGCCGGTGCCGGGCACCGGCAGCGTCCGCGACGTCTCCAGCGGCTGCGAGGCGTGCGGCCCGTCCCAGGGGGCGAGCCGGTTGAGCTCGGCGCGGGCGGCGCGTACGTCGCTGAGGCCGAGGCTCACGTCGAGCGCGTCGGCGAGCATCGTCAGGACCCGGGCGTCCGGCAGCTGGTGCCGGGTGACGGCCTGGTCCGGCTTGATGGCCGCCTCGAACATCCGCGCCCGTCCCTCCCAGTTGAGGAAGGTGCCGGCCTTCTCGGCGACCGCGGCCACCGGCAGGACCACGTCGGCCCGGTCGGTGACCTCGGAGGGCCGCAGCTCCAGGCTGACGACGAAGCCGACCGCGTCCAGCGCGAGCCGGGCGCGGGCCGGGTCCGGCAGGTCCGCGACCTCGACGCCGCCGACGACCAGGGCCGCCAGCTCGCCGCTGAGGGCCGCGTCGACGATCTGTCCGGCGTCGCGCCCGAAGCGGTGCGGGAGTTCGGCCAGGCCCCAGACCCGGGCGACCTCGTCGCGGGCCCGCGGGTCGGTGACCGGCCGGCCGCCGGGCAGCAGCCCGGGCAGCGCGCCCGCCTCGACCGCCCCGCGCTCACCGGCGCGGCGCGGGATCCAGGCGAGCTTCGCACCGCTCGCCGTGGCGAGCCGGATCGCCGCGGTCAGCGCGCCGGGCACGGCGGCCAGCCGCTCGCCGACCAGGATCACCGCACCCTCGGCGCGCAGCGCCTCGGCCGCCTTCTCGCCCGCCTCGTCGAGACCGACACCGCCGGCGAGCGCGTCCAGCCACTCCGGCTCGGTGCCGGGGGCGGCGGGCAGCAGCGTGCCGCCCGCCTTGGTCAGGCCGCGGGTCGCGAACGGCGCCAGTGCGAAGGTCCGCTGGCGCCGCTTCTGGTTCGCCTTCCGCAGCCGGAGGAAGATCCCCGGCGCCTCCTCCTCGGCTTCGAGCCCGACGAGCAGGACGGCCGGCGCCTTCTCCAGCGTCGTGTACGTGATGCCTTCGCCGTCCAGGTCCCGGCCGCGCCCGGCCACCTGCGAGGCCAGGAAGTCGGCCTCCTCGGCGCTGTGCACGCGGGCCCGGAAGTCGACGTCGTTGGTGTCGAGGGCGACCCGCGCGAACTTGGCGTACGCGTAGGCGTCCTCGACGGTCAGCCGGCCGCCGGCCAGCACCGCGGTACGGCCGCCGGCCGCCGCGATCCCGGCGGCCGCGGCCGCCAGTGCCTCGGGCCAGCTCGCCGGCTCCAGCTCGCCGGTCTCCTTGTTACGGAGCAGCGGGTGCTTGAGGCGGTCGGGGCGCTGGGCGTAGCGGAAGCCGAAGCGGCCCTTGTCGCACACCCACTCCTCGTTGACCTCCGGGTCCTCGGCGGCCAGCCGCCGCATGACCTTGCCGCGCCGGTGGTCGGTGCGCGTCGCGCAGCCGCCCGCGCAGTGCTCGCAGACCGACGGCGACGACACCAGGTCGAACGGCCGCGACCGGAAGCGGTACGCCGCCGAGGTCAGCGCGCCCACCGGGCAGATCTGGATGGTGTTGCCCGAGAAGTACGAGGCGAACGGGTCGCCGTCGCCGATCCCGACCTGCTGGAGCGCGCCGCGCTCGATCAGCTCGATGAACGGGTCGCCCGCGATCTGCTCCGAGAACCGGGTGCAGCGCGCGCACAGCACGCAGCGCTCCCGGTCCAGCAGCACCTGCGTGGAGATCGGCATCGGCTTCTCGTACGTGCGCTTGCGGCCCTCGAAGCGGGTGTCCGCCTGGCCGGTGCTCATCGCCTGGTTCTGCAGCGGGCACTCGCCGCCCTTGTCGCAGACCGGGCAGTCCAGCGGGTGGTTGATGAGCAGCAGCTCCATCACCCCGCGCTGCGCCTTCTCGGCGACCGGCGACGTGAGGTGCGTCTTGACGACCATGCCGTCGGTGCACGTGATCGTGCAGGACGCCATCGGCTTGCGCTGGCCCTCGACCTCGACGATGCACTGCCGGCAGGCGCCGGCCGGGTCGAGGAGCGGGTGGTCGCAGAAGCGCGGGATCTCGATGCCCAGCAGCTCCGCCGCACGGATCACCAGGGTCCCCTTGGGGACCGAGAGCGCGACGCCGTCGATCGTGACGGCGACGAGGTCCTCCGGCGGAACCGCCGCCTCTCCCCCTCCGGAGGGGGCAGACGTGGTGACTGTCATGCGTTCACCTCCAGGTGAGACGTTCCGGCGTCGGCCCATACGGTCGAGGCGGCCGGGTCGAAGGGGCAGCCCTTGCGCTCGATGTGCTCCTCGTACTCCTCGCGGAAGTACTTGAGGGAGGAGAAGATCGGGCTGGCGGCGCCGTCGCCGAGCGCGCAGAAGGACTTGCCGTTGATGTTGTCGGCGATGTCGTTGAGCTTGTCGAGGTCGGAGAGCTTCCCCTTGCCGGCCTCGATGTCGCGCAGCAACTGGACGAGCCAGTACGTGCCCTCACGGCACGGCGTGCACTTGCCGCAGGACTCGTGCGCGTAGAACTCCGTCCAGCGCGTCACCGCCCGCACCACGCACGTCGTCTCGTCGAAGCACTGCAGCGCCTTGGTGCCGAGCATGGAGCCGGCGGCGCCCACGCCCTCGTAGTCGAGCGGCACGTCCAGGTGCTCGTCGGTGAACATCGGGGTCGACGAGCCGCCCGGCGTCCAGAACTTCAGCCGGTGGCCCGGCCGGATGCCGCCGCTCATGTCGAGCAGCTGGCGCAGCGTGATGCCGAGCGGCGCCTCGTACTGGCCGGGGCTGACGACGTGCCCGGACAGCGAGTACAGCGTGAAGCCCGGGGACTTCTCGCTGCCCATCGACTTGAACCACTCCTTGCCGCGCTGCATGATCGCGGGCACCGAGGCGATGGACTCGACGTTGTTGACGACGGTCGGGCAGGCGTACAGGCCCTCGACCGCCGGGAACGGCGGGCGCAGCCGGGGCTGGCCGCGGCGGCCTTCGAGCGAGTCCAGCAGCGCCGTCTCCTCGCCGCAGATGTACGCGCCGGCCCCGGCGTGCACGGTCAGCTCCAGGTCGAAGCCGCTGCCCTGGATGTTCTTGCCGAGGTAGCCGGCCTCGTACGCCTCGCGCACCGCCTCGTGCAGCCGGCGCAGCACCGGGACGACCTCGCCGCGCAGGTAGATGAAGGCGTGGTTGGAGCGGATCGCGTGGCAGGCGATGACCATGCCCTCGATCAGCGAGTGCGGGTTGGCGAAGAGCAGCGGGATGTCCTTGCAGGTGCCCGGCTCCGACTCGTCCGCGTTGACGACGAGGTAGTGCGGCTTGCCGTCACCCTGCGGGATGAACTGCCACTTCATGCCGGTCGGGAAGCCGGCGCCGCCGCGGCCGCGCAGCCCCGCGTCCTTCACGTACGCGATGACGTCGTCCGGCGGCATGGCGAGGGCCTTGCGCAGGCCCTCGTAGCCCTCGTGGCGGCGGTAGGTGTCGAGCGTCCACGACTGCGCGTCGTCCCAGAACGCCGACAGGACGGGGGTGAGCAGCTTCTCGGGCGAGTCCACCGTCATCATTTGCCCTCCTCGCTCTCAGGTCCTGCCGGGTTGGCGGGGTCCGACACGGCGGTCTCCTGCGGTGCGTCGTGCGAGCTGGCGTGCTCGGCGGGGCCGGGGGTGCCCGACGGCGCGACCGGCGTCTCGCCCTGCTGGGGTACCGACGGGCGGCGGGCCGGCTGCCCGCTGCCCGCGCCGGCCAGTGCCTCGCCGCGCGACAGCCGCAGCCCCGCGAGGGAGGCGGGCCCGGCTCCGCCGGTGGCCTCGACGGCGCCGGGGCGCTGGTCGGGGAAGCCGGCGAGGATGCGGGCGGTCTCCTTGTACGTGCACAGCGGCGCGCCCCGGGTCGGCCGCACCTCGCGGCCGGCGATGAGGTCGTCGACGAGCTGCTTGGCCGAGTCCGGCGTCTGGTTGTCGAAGAACTCCCAGTTCACCATCACCACCGGCGCGAAGTCGCAGGCCGCGTTGCACTCGATGTGCTCCAGCGTGACCTTGCCGTCGTCGGTGGTCTCGTTGTTGCCGACCCCGAGGTGCTCCTTGAGCTCGTCGAAGATGGCGTCGCCGCCCATCACCGCGCAGAGCGTGTTGGTGCAGACCCCGACCTGGTAGTCACCGCTGGGCTTGCGGCGGTACATCGAGTAGAACGTCGCGACGGCGGTGACCTCGGCGGTGGTCAGCTCCAGCTGCTCCGCGCAGAACCGGACGCCGGTGCGGGTCACGTACCCGTCCACGGACTGCGTCAGGTGCAGCAGCGGCAGCAGCGCGCTGCGGCTGCCGGGGTAGCGGGCGATGATCTCCTTCGCGTCCGCCTCCAGCCTGGCGCGCACGTCGGCCGGGTAGTCGGCGGCGGGAAGCTGTGGCATCCCCAAACTGACGTCGGTCATCGGTCGACGCCTCCCATCACGGGGTCGATGGACGCCACGGCCACGATGACGTCGGCGACCTGGCCGCCCTCGCACATCGCCGCCATGGACTGCAGGTTGGTGAACGACGGGTCCCGGAAGTGGACCCGGAAGGGGCGGGTGCCGCCGTCGCTGACGACGTGCACGCCCAGCTCGCCCTTGGGCGACTCCACCGCGGTGTAGGCCTGGCCCGCCGGGACCCGGAAGCCCTCGGTCACCAGCTTGAAGTGGTGGATCAGGGACTCCATCGAGGTGCCCATGATCTTCTTGATGTGGTCGAGCGAGTTGCCGAGGCCGTCCGGGCCCAGCGCGAGCTGCGCGGGCCAGGCGATCTTCTTGTCCTCGACCATCACCGGTCCCGGCGCCAGCTTGTCCAGCGCCTGCTCGACGATGCGCAGCGACTGCCGCATCTCCTCCAGGCGGACCAGGAAGCGGCCGTAGGAGTCGGCGGTGTCGGCCGTCGGGACCTCGAAGTCGTACCCCTCGTAGCCGCAGTACGGCTGCGACTTGCGCAGGTCGTGCGGCAGGCCCGCGGCGCGCAGGATCGGCCCGGTGGCGCCGAGCGCCATGCAGCCGGCCAGGTCCAGGTAGCCGACCTCTTCCATCCGGGCCTTGAAGATCGGGTTGCCGGTGGCGAGCTTGTCGTACTCGGGAAGGTTCTTGCGCATCTTCTTCACGAGCTCGCGGATCTGGTCCACGGCGCCCGGCGGCAGGTCCTGCGCGAGGCCGCCGGGGCGGATGTACGCGTGGTTCATCCGCAGCCCGGTGATGAGCTCGAAGACGTCCAGGATCAGTTCACGGTCGCGGAACCCGTAGATCATGATCGTCGTGGCGCCGAGCTCCATGCCGCCGGTGGCGATGCAGACCAGGTGCGAGGAGAGCCGGTTCAGCTCCATCAGCAGCACGCGGATGACGCTGGCGCGGTCCGGCACCTGCTCGGTGACGCCGAGCAGCTTCTCCACCGCGAGGCAGTACGCCGTCTCGTTGAAGAACGGCGTGAGGTAGTCCATGCGCGTCACGAACGTGGACCCCTGGGTCCACGTCCGGTACTCCATGTTCTTCTCGATGCCGGTGTGCAGGTAGCCGATGCCCGACCGGGCCTCGGTGACCGTCTCGCCGTCGATCTCCAGGATCAGCCGGAGCACTCCGTGGGTGGACGGGTGCTGCGGCCCCATGTTGACGATGATGCGCTCGTCGTCGGACGCCCCGACGGTCTCGGCCAGCTCGTCCCAGTCGCCGCCGGTGACCGTGAAGACCCGGCCCTCGGTGGTGTCGCGTTCCTCCGCCTGGGCGGGTGCGTGGTGGGTGCTCATCAGGAGTACGACCTCCGCTGGTCGGGAGCCGGGATCTGGGCGCCCTTGTACTCGACGGGGATGCCGCCGAGCGGGTAGTCCTTGCGCTGCGGGTGGCCGGGCCAGTCGTCCGGCATCATGATCCGCGTGAGGGCGGGGTGGCCGTCGAAGACGATGCCGAAGAAGTCGTACGCCTCACGCTCGTGCCAGTCGTTCGTCGGGTACACCGCGACGATCGACGGGATGTGCGGGTCGCTGTCGGGGGCGCTCACCTCCAGCCGGATCAGCCGGTTGTGGGTGATCGAGCGCAGGTGGTAGACGGCGTGCAGCTCGCGGCCCTTGTCCTCGGGGTAGTTCACCCCGCTCACGCCCGTACAGAGCTCGAAGCGCAGCGCCGGATCGTCGCGGCAGGTCCGCGCGACCTGCACGAGGTGCTCGCGGGCGATGTGGAACGTCAGCTCGTCGCGGTCGATGACCGTGCGGTCGATGGCGTTGGCGGGGAGCAGTCCCTGCTCCTCCAGCGCGCCCTCCAGCTCGTCGGCCACCTCGTCGAACCAGCCGCCGTAGGGGCGGTGGGCCGGGCCGGGCAGCCGGACGGTCCTGACGAGGCCGCCGTAGCCGGAGGTGTCGCCGCCGTTGTTGGCGCCGAACATGCCCTTCCGGTGGCCGATGACCTCGCCGCCCGCACCGCGCTGGCCGGGGAGGTTGTCGGCCTGCAAGTCGCGCTCGGGGTTGGTGCCGTTGGCGTCTGTCACCGCAGCAGCCCCTTCATCTCGATCAGCGGGAGCGCGTTGAGGGCGGCGGACTCCGCTTCGCGGGCCGCCTCCTCACGGTTCACGCCGAGCTTCTCGCCCTGGATCTTCTGGTGGAGCTTGAGGATGGCGTCCATGAGCATCTCGGGCCGGGGCGGGCAGCCGGGCAGATAGATATCAACGGGGACAATGTGGTCAACACCCTGCACAATGGCGTAATTGTTGAACATCCCCCCCGAAGAGGCACAAACCCCCATGGAGATGACCCACTTGGGGTTCGGCATCTGGTCGTAGACCTGCCGCAGCACCGGCGCCATCTTCTGGCTGACCCGGCCGGCCACGATCATCAGGTCCGCCTGCCGCGGTGAGCCGCGGAAGACCTCCATACCGAAACGGGCCAGGTCGTAGCGCCCGGCCCCGGTGGTCATCATCTCGATGGCACAGCAGGCGAGGCCGAAGGTGGCCGGGAAGACCGACGCCTTACGCACCCAGCCCGCGGCGGACTCCACCGTGGTCAGCAGGAATCCACTCGGCAGTTTTTCTTCGATACCCATGCGTTGGCCCCTTGTCCCCTAGTCCCATTCCAGGCCGCCGCGCCGCCACACGTATGCGTAGGCGACGAAGACGGTGAGCACGAAGAGGAGCATCTCCACGAGCCCGAAAATCCCCAGGGAGTCGAACGTGACGGCCCAGGGATAGAGGAAGACGATCTCGATGTCGAAGACGATGAAGAGCATCGCCGTCAGGTAGTACTTGATGGGGAAGCGCCCGCCGCCGATCGGCTGCGGAGTGGGCTCGATGCCGCACTCATAGGCTTCCAGTTTGGCCCGGTTGTACCGTTTTGGTCCGACGATCGAGGCCGTGATCACGGAGAAGATCGCGAAGCCGGCCCCGAGGCCGCCCAACACGAGGATGGGCGCGTAGGCGTTCACCGTCCCCCGCTCCTTCCAGTCGCCAATGACTGCGTGGGAGTCCCCCCGCCGGGGAGGGACCGTCGGCCCGGGTCGCGTCCGGCTCACGAAGATCGCTCCCAGACGACGTTCATCTGAAGATCGCGCCTATGTGAGGCAGTTCACAAGCCCAAGCCGCCTGCATCTTATGCCCGGCGTCCTGTGATCTGCGACACGGGGTCGCCCAACGGCTTTGTGATCTCCACCACCTGACGAATGATCATGAAGGCTGATGAGCGGTGACCTTGCACCGCATGCGGCACAAACAATCACTTGACGTTACATTCACTCGCGTTACCCCTGGTCACGGCGGCGCGCGCATTATCAAGGGCCCCTCGCGCGACGCAAATTCGCCCTGGACCGAATGGCGTGATAGCGCCGGTCGCCCCCCGGAGGGTGAACGGGACGAAGGTCCCGCTGACGTACGTGAACCGACTCACGAGCGCGCGGCCCGGCCGGGGTGGGGCCGGGGGAACGAGTCGGACATATGGTTCCGGTGAGCAAGATCCAAATAAGGACAATAGGCCGTGCACACGACAACTGTGTCGCATCCCACCTTTGTTGAACGGAACCGGCGCATCCTGATAGCCAGGACCACATGTCCCCAAACCTGAACCGGACGACCACGTCCGCATCGCATATACGCCGCCGACGGCACGCCGCTCCCGGTAACCCGAACTGGGTCCGCCGGGCCGGGATCGTCGGCGGCGTCGTCAGTGCGCTCGCGCTCAGTGGCGCGGCCGCTCCGGCCATGGCCGAACACCGCAGCACCCCGCCCGCGCCGGCCGACACCACGACGACCGCCGAGCAGACCCCCGCCCTCAGCACCAGCGCCTCCGCGGCGCAGGCCGCGGCCGCGCTCGACCAGACGGTCGTCCAGCTGAAGCTGCAGGCCGCCGAGGTGACCGCGACCGCCGAGGCGAAGAAGGCCGCTGCCGCGACCAAGAAGGCCGAGCTGAAGAAGGCCGCCGACGCCGAGGAAGCCGCCGCCGAGGCCGCTGCCGAGCGCCAGGCCGCCACCCAGGCCGCGTCGCGCTCCTCGGAGCGCACCAAGCTCTCGGTGACGTCCTCCGGCGCCTCGTCGTCCTCGTCCTCCACGAAGGCGTCCACCACCGCCTCCACGGCGAGCGGCAGCATCGCGAGCGTCATCAGCTTCCTGCGGGCGCAGGTCGGCAAGGCGTACGTCATGGGCGGCACCGGCCCGTCCTCGTACGACTGCTCGGGCCTGACCCAGGCGGCGTTCAGGACGATCGGTGTGGACCTCCCGCGCACCTCCCAGGAGCAGTCGAACACCGGCACCCCGGTGTCCATCGGCTCCCTCCAGGTCGGCGACCTGGTCTTCTGGGGCGGCCAGGGCAGCGCCTACCACGTCGGCGTCTACATCGGCGGCGACCAGTACCTCGACGCCGCCAACCCGGAGACGGGCATCGGCGTCCACGACATGAGCTGGTCCACCCCGGACTTCGCCACCCGCGTCGCCTGACGGATCCCCCACCCCCCGAAAGGGCCGTCACCCCACCGCTCGGGGTGACGGCCCTTTCGCACGGGCGGGGGAGGCGCACAGCGCCGGAGGCGTTCACCGGAGGGGGACGCGGGGGGACGCGGGCGCCACGGGCCCGCGCAAACGCGGCCGGTTCCCGCCCGAACGATCAGCTCGGACGCCCGGAGCGTCGCCCAACGGACCTGAGAGCGTCCTCAGTGATCCCCACCCGACGCAAAGCCGCCCCCTGAGACCCGCAGACCGTCCCCTGTTACACAAGCCCCACTTCGTCGCAAAGACGGCAAACCAACGCCCGCCCGGCGAAGGGAAGCGCAGCGGACCGCGCTCGCTGCGCCGCCGGACCGCGCAGCGGGCCGGAGACACTGCCAGGCGCGCAGCGCCGGGGCCCTCCCCCTCCGCGCGGTCAAGGCGCGCAGCGCCGCAGAAGAGCACTCCGTGCTGCTCTGGCCTCAGCCACCGCACCGCCGCGGGCTACGACCGGCCGGCCTCGTCGGCCTTTATCGCGCGGAGGAACGCCGCCCAGTGGGCGGGGGTGGTGGCGAGAACCTCGCCGGGGCGGTCGCCCTCGCGGAAGAGGACGCGGCCGGCGGGGGCGAGCGCTACTTCGAGACAGCTGTCGGACATCCCGGTGCCGCTGAAGCTCGACTTCTGCCATATCCGATCCGTCATCGTTCTCCCTTTCACATGCGGTAGAGCAGGTGCTGCACCAGCCCCAGGGAGTCCTTCCGTGCGTGGAACTGGGACTCGGGTTCGGGGTCGAGCGGGGGCAGGGCCACCGTACTCAGTTGTTCGAACGCCTCCGTGAACCGGGTCAGATGGGACGGCTCGCCGAGAAAGAGCGGGTTCACGGGGTGCTCCACATGCACGGTGCCCAACTCGGGAGCGGATGAATCGAACAGGGCGAAGGGGGTGCCGAAGCCCGCCGGGAAGGTCTGGGCGGTGAAGGGCAGGATCTGGATGACGATATGCGGCAGCCGCGACAGCTCCACGAGATGCTCGATCTGGCGGCGCATGATCTCGGCGCCGACGAACTGCATGTGCAGCGCGGCTTCGTGGATCACCAGGTGCAGGGCCAGTGGTGTGTCCCCTTCGAGGATCTGCTGGCGCCGGAGCCGGAACTCGACGGCACGGTCCAGCTCGTCGGGACTGGCGTCGAGGTTGCCGATCTCGAACAGCGCACGCATGTACTCGGGTGTCTGCAGCAGGCCATGCACGTACACCCACTCAAAGCTCCGGAGCGCGGTGCTGCTCGCCTCCAATTCGGCCAGATCGAGCACCGAAGCAGAGCGCGAATCCTGATACGGCGTCCACCAACCCTTGCCCGTCGCACGCCCCATCGCGACCAGCGCCTCGATCAAGGTCCGACTGTTGCAACCGTAGGCGTGCGCCAGCACGCGGAGTTTCTCTTCCGGGATGGCGGTACGTCCCATTTCGATGTGGCTCATGTGCGCCCGCCCCAGCCCAGCGAGGGCCCCTGCGTCGGTGGCGGACATACCGCTCAGCTCGCGAAGCCTGCGTAGTTCCGCACCCAAGCGGCGCTGCCGCTGCGACGGGTTGGACCTCAGGCCCATCAGTACCTCCTCGACGGATCACGGGCAGTCTGCCCGCCGGTCGGGGGCGCGGTCCACTCGTTCGGAGCACATCTGGAGATTCGGTTGCAATCGCTACACATCGCTCCCTAACGTCAAGAATGTCTCGCCCTCCCCTTGCGGAGCAGCCGGAGCAGCCACACCGCTACTCCAGGGCGAGTTGACCCCGTGTCCCTACATTGAGGGCAACCGGACACCCGGAGGCATCGCGTCATGCCAGGACCCGACTTTTCTCTCGTCTTCCCGCCCGACCCCGTCTGGGTGCGGTCCGCTCGTGAGGCTGTTCGTGCGCTGTTGCGGAGTGCGCGGCGGGACGATCTCACCGATACCGCGTTGCTGCTGACGTCCGAGGCCGTGACGAACGCGGTCAACGCGTGTCACCGGAGCGGGTGCTCGATACCGGTCACGCTGTCCGCCGAGTGGCACCGGGCCGACGCCGCCGAGACGCTGCGCGTCCTCGTGCACGACTCCGCGCCCGGGCTGCCCGCCGGGCGGGCCGCCGAGGGGGGTGACGAGTCGGGGCGGGGGCTGGCGCTCATCGGGGACTGCGCCACCGACTGGGGGGTGCGGGCCACGGATGCGGGGCCTGGGAAGTCGGTTTGGTTCACGCTGTAGAAGTGCAGGTCAGAGGGGTCGAGGGGCGTGCCGGGGGGCCGGGAATCGGCTGCTGGGGGGTCGGGGTGTCAGGATGGGGGGCATGACCATCAGCGTGTACTTCGACATCACCATCGACGACGCCCCCGCCGGGCGCATCACCTTCAACCTGTACGACGACGTGGCGCCCAAGACCGTGGAGAACTTCCGCGCCCTCGCCACCGGCGAGAAGGGCTTCGGTTACGCGGGGTCCTCGTTCCACCGGGTCATCCCGGGCTTCATGCTCCAGGGCGGCGACTTCACCCGCGGCAACGGCACGGGCGGCAAGAGCATCTACGGCGAGAAGTTCGCCGACGAGAACTTCAAGGCCAAGCACTCCAAGCCGGGTCTGCTCTCGATGGCGAACGCCGGGCCGAACACCAACGGCTCGCAGTTCTTCATCACCACCGTGCCGACGCCCCACCTCGACGGCAAGCACGTCGTCTTCGGCGAGGTCGCCGACCAGGC
The DNA here is from genome assembly GCF_040636125.1 of Streptomyces sp. NPDC006733. Classification (NCBI taxonomy): domain Bacteria; kingdom Bacillati; phylum Actinomycetota; class Actinomycetes; order Kitasatosporales; family Streptomycetaceae; genus Streptomyces; species Streptomyces sp. NPDC006733. The sequence continues at coordinate 109,351 of NZ_JBEYJD010000012.1, forward strand.
CAGCATGGACCTGGTGACGAAGATCGAGGGCTACGGCTCGCAGAGCGGCCGCACCTCCGCCAAGGTCACCATCGCCGCCTCCGGCGCCGTCGACGCCTGATCGTTTCAGCTGGATTCCAGCGCGCGGGCGGCCTTCGTCATCGGGCCGCCCGCGTTGCCGGTGTTGACGACCCCGGTCGGCTCCAGCAGGAGGATGGACGTCTCCTCCTCCGCGGCCGTGCAGTGCTCCACGCCGCGCGGCACGACCACGAACTCGCCCGGGGCGAGCTCGACGTCCCCCGCCCTGAAGCGGACGGTGAGCCGGCCGCTGATGACGAGCAGCAGCTCGTCGGTGTCGTCGTGGGTGTGCCAGACGAACTCGCCCTGCACCTTGGCGACCTTGACGTCGTAGTCGTTGACGCCGCCGATGCGGCGCTGCGCCCACTGCTCGGTGAAGCGGCCCAGCGCGTCGGCGATGTTCACGACGGGCGGTACGGCGGTCTCGGAGACGGTCATGGGGTGGAGCCTCTCTGCGTAGGTGGCCCCCCGAGCTTCCCGCCCCCCGCCCCGCGCGGTCTTGTACGTTCCTCGCATGGGTGACATCACCGCCTGGCGGCCCGCGGTCCGGGGCATCAGCGAGATCTTCCACGCCCACTTCACCGACCACGCCTATCCGGCGCACACCCATGGCACCTGGACGCTGATGATCGTCGACGACGGGTCGGTGGACTTCGGCCTCGACCGGCACCGGCACGGCGCCTGGGGGACCGACTCGGTGGCGCTGCTGCCGCCCGACGTCTTCCACGACGGCCGGACGGCGACGCCCGCCGGTTTCCGCAAACGGGTGCTGTACCTCGACCGGAGCGTGCTGCCCGAGTCCCTGATCGGGACCGCCGTCGACCGTCCCGTCCTCGTCGACGGGCTGCTGCGCCGGCGCATCGGCCAGCTGCACGACTCCCTCGGGCACGTGGGGGACGCCTTCGAGGGCGCATCGCGGCTGGCCTTCGTCCGGGAGCGGCTCAGCGTCCACCTCGCCGCCGGCCGGACCCGCCGGCCCGGCCCGGAGGCGGCTCGGCTCGCGGTGGCGCTGCGCGAACTGCTCGACGCCCGGGTCACGGAGGGCGTCACCCTGCACGAGGCGAGCGCGGTGCTGCGCTCGCACCCCACGCACCTGATCCGCTGCTTCAAGCAGACGTACGGCCTGCCGCCGCACGTCTACCTGACCGGGCTGCGCATCGACCGCGCGCGCCGGTTGCTGCTCGCGGGCGGGCGCCCGGCCGACGTCGCCACCGAGGTGGGGTTCTACGACCAGGCGCACCTGAACCGGCACTTCCGGCGCCACGTGGGCACCACGCCCGCCCGCTACGCGGCGCCGCCCGCGGGCTAGGAGCCCCGGGGGCTAGGAGTCCCGCGGGCTGGGAGCCCCAGGGCTATGAATTCGGGGCCACCTTGCTGAGGCCGTTGATGATGCGGTCCATCGCGTCGCCGCCGGTCGGGTCCGTGAGGTTGGCGAGCATCTTGAGCGTGAACTTCATCAGGACCGGGTGGGTCAGCCCGCGCTCGGTGATGACCTTCATGACCCGCGGGTTGCCGATGAGCTTCACGAAGGCGCGGCCCAGCGTGTAGTAACCGCCGTACGTCTCCTTCAGGATGCGCGGGTAGTTCTGCAGCGCCAGCTCGCGCTGGGCGGGGGTCTGGCGGGCGTGGGCCTGGACGATCACGTCGGCGGCGATCTGACCGGATTCCATCGCATAGGCGATGCCCTCGCCGTTGAACGGGTTGACGAGGCCGCCCGCGTCGCCGACCAGCAGCAGGCCCTTGGTGTAGTGCGGCTGCCGGTTGAAGGCCATCGGGAGGGCGGCGCCGCGGATGGGGCCGATCTGGTTCTCCTCGGTGTAACCCCAGTCGGCGGGCATCGAGGCGCACCAGGTCTTGAGCACCTCGCGCCAGTCCAGCTCCCGGAAGGCGCTCGATGAGTTGAGGATGCCGAGGCCGACGTTGCTGGTGCCGTCGCCCATGCCGAAGATCCAGCCGTAGCCCGGCAGCAGCCGGTCCTCGGCGCCGCGCTTGTCCCACAGCTCCAGCCAGGACTCGAGGTAGTCGTCGTCGTGGCGGGGCGAGGTGAAGTATGTGCGGACCGCGACGCCCATCGGGCGGTCCTCGCGGCGGTGCAGGCCCATGTGCAGGGAGAGCCGCGTCGAGTTGCCGTCGGCGGCCACGACCAGCGGCGCGTGGAAGGTGACCGGGGTCTTCTCCTCGCCGAGCTTGGCCTCGACGCCGATGATGTGGCCCGTGCGCTCGTCGCGGATCGGGGCACCGACGTTGCAGCGCTCGTGCAGCCGGGCGCCGGCCTTCTGCGCCTGCCGGGCGAGCAGCTCGTCGAAGTCCTCGCGCTTGCGGACGAGCCCGTAGTCCGGGTACGAGGCCAGCTCAGGCCAGTCGAGCTGGAGGCGGACGCCGCCGCCGATGATGCGCAGGCCCTTGTTGCGGAGCCAGCCGGCCTCTTCGGAGATGTCGATGCCCATGCCGACGAGCTGCTTGGTGGCGCGGGGGGTCAGCCCGTCGCCGCAGACCTTCTCGCGCGGGAACTCGGTCTTCTCCAGGAGCAGGACGTCGAGTCCGGCCTTGGCCAGGTAGTACGCGGTCGTCGAACCGGCGGGCCCGGCCCCGACGACGATCACATCGGCCTTGTTCTCGGACAGGGCGGTGTCGGTCACGGTGGGCTCTCCGGTCTCAACGAGGGGTCTTGGCTCCGACCGAGTCTATGAGGCCGCCGCCCGAGCGCGAGCGGCGGCTCTCGGTGTGCCTCAGACGGAGCCGCTCGGGAGACCTACCGGAGTCTCCGACGGGCTGCTGTACGGATCGCCGGTCGAGCTGTCGGTGGAGGTGCCCGTGGAGGTGTCGGACGGGGTGTCGGTGGACGTGTCCGACGGGCTCGACCCGTCGGACGGGCTCGCGCTGTCCGACGGGCTCTCCGACGGGCTCTCCTCGTCGCCGGGGACGGCGGGCGAGGACGTCGAGGAGCCGGGATCGGCCGGATTGTCGTCGCCGCGGTTGTAGAGGATCACGCCCGCGGCGGCCGCGCCGCCGATCGCGAAGGCGCCGAGCATGATCAGCCCGACCACGAACAGTCGGCTGCGGGGCGCGCGGGGCGGCTTGTCCGACGGGGTGCCGAGGTTCAGCAGGAGTTCCGGCTCGCCGAACCCGCCGGCCTGTGGTGCGTCGTGCGGCCGCCCTTCGTACGGCTGCATCGGCTCGACGGACCGCGGGGGCTGCTGCATGGCCTGCGGGGGCTGCTGCGGCGGAACCTGGTGCGGGCCCTGGAACGGCTGGTCCTGTGCCTGCACGGGCACCGGCTGTCCGTACCCCTGCTGCGGGTAGCCCGGCTGCGCGTAGCCCTGCTGCCCGTAGCCCGGCGGCCGGCCGCCCTGTCCTCCCTGGCGCACCCGGAAGAAGAACGTCACCGCCAGGACCCCGCCGAAGGACCACAGCAGGCCGAACAGCAGCGCCTCGGGAACGAGGGAGGCGGCTCCCACGGTCGCCGACCTGCTGCCCTCCGAGTAGTCGCCCTCCACGCCGCCGAGCGCGATCAGCAGGACGAAGAGCCCCGCGTAGAAGCCCGCGGCCAGCCACTGCTCGCGCCGGTCGGCACAGCGGCGGACGGCCACGACGCCGAGGATCAGGGCGCAGACCACGCCCGCGGCGACGGCCCCGGGAACGGCCCAGCTGTTGTTGAACTTCTCCAGGTCGGTCAGGCCGAACCGCTGGGTCTCGTAGCTCGATCCCGAGCGCGTCGCCTCGATCGGCACCCCCCAGGCGAGGCCCAGCGCCGAGACGCCGCCGTTCACGACGAGCAGCGAGACGCCCGTCCACGTCCCGCTGTTCATCTCGTCGGAGTGGTCCGCCAGGACGATCAGGACGACGGCGGCGCACAGGGCCACGCCGAGGCCGAGCGCCAGCAGCGCGGCCCGCAGGGCGCGGGCCGCGGCGGCCAGCCCCGGGCTGGTGGCCGCCGGTCCTGCCCACCGGTCGCGGCACAGCACGAACAGGCCCACCAGCAGGCTGAGCACGAAGGTCCACAGGAGCACGGTGAACGGGCCCGACGAGACCTCGATGTGGCCCCCGTCTCCCGCCGGCACCGTGTAGTCCGGCTGCGCGACGAGCGCCAGGATCAGTGCGGCGACCGTGCAGACCACCGCGACCCGGATCGCCGCCTCCGCGCCCGTCTGGGTGCGGCGCAGGTGGCGCAGGGCCAGGACGAGGGCGAGCGCCCACAGGACGGTGACCACGAGCGGCACGACCGACAGGGTGACGGAGTCCTGCGTCGTCGAGCGCAGGAGGGGGCCGGCGGTCGAGGAGTCGTAGTCGTCGTAGGACGAACTGTCGCTGTTCGAGGAGAGCTTGACGCCGAGGACCCCGCCGACGCCCTGGAGGACCATGGCGAGGTAGCAGCGCAGCCGGGTGCCGTAACCGACGTCGGCCGCGTCCAGCTGCCGGTTGGACTGCGTCGCCAGCACCGCCGCGAACAGCAGCAGCACCGCGCTCGGCCACAGCGCAGTCTTCAGCGGCCCCGTCCAGTCGCCGGAGACGGTGCGGCGCAGGAACAGGGCCGCGGGCGAGGGCGCCTGCGGCACCGGGGCGTACGGGGTCCCGGCGTACGGAGACAGCGGCTGGGACGGAGACGGGGACGGGGCGTACGGCGGTGGCGCGTAGGCGGGCGGGGCGTAGACCGGCGGCCCGGACGCGGGCGGACCGTAGGGCGGCCCGCCGTACGTGGGCGGGGCGGTCGGCGGAGGCGGCGGCCCCGGAACCGGCGGCGCCTGACCGTCCCGCGGCACCTGGCCGCTCTGCGGCGGCTCCTGCCCCTCGGCGGCCGGGGGCTGCGCCGGTATCGGGGGCGTTCCCAGCTCACGGCCGCACTTCATGCAGAAACGCGCGTCGTCCGCCGACGCGTTGCCGCAGGCGGGGCAGAACGGCATGGGGCACTCCGGAGGTCGGGAACGGGTGTCGGTGACGGCCGTGGGAACAGCCGTCGGGAAACGGCCGTCGGAAACCGCCGTCCTCGTTCAGACCCCGGAGTTTATTGTCACCGCGCTCCCAACTGCGCGGCTATTGACCGTTCTTCGCCTGACCGTCCTTCGCCGCCCGGTGCAGCGCGACCACGCCACCGGTCAGGTTGCGCCAGGCGACCTTGGACCAGCCGGCGCCCTGCATCAGGGCGGCGAGCGCCGCCTGGTCGGGCCAGGCGCGGATGGACTCGGCGAGGTAGACGTACGCGTCCGGGTTGCTGCTCACCGCGGTCGCGACCGGCGGCAGGGCGCGCATCAGGTACTCGGTGTAGACGGTGCGGAAGGGCTTGAACGTCGGGCTGCTGAACTCGCAGATCACGACGCGCCCGCCGGGCTTGGTGACGCGCAGCATCTCGCGCAGCGCGGCCTCCGTGTCGTGCACGTTGCGCAGCGCGAAGGAGATGGTGACCGCGTCGAAGACGCCGTCGGCGAACGGCAGCCGGGTCGCGTCGCCCGCCGTGAGCGGCAGGGACGGGTGGCGCTTCTTGCCCTCGCGCAGCATGCCGACGGAGAAGTCGCACGGGACGACCTGGGCGCCCGCCGCGACGAAGGGCAGCGAGGAGGTGCCGGTACCGGCACCGAGGTCGAGCACGCGCTCGCCGGCCCGGACGTCGAGGGCCTGCGCGACGGCCTTGCGCCACAGCCGGGCCTGGCCGAGCGACAGCACGTCGTTGGTCAGGTCGTACTTGGCGGCTACGTCGTCGAACATCGCGGCGACTTCGTGCGGCTGCTTTTCCAGGGAGGCTCGGGTCACGCGCCCATTCTCCACCCCGCGCCGGGCGCGCCCCGCAGGGGCCACCCGCAGCGGCCGGTCGCGGGGCCGCCGCACGTCAGCGGCGCACGTCAGCGGCGCACGTCAGCGGCGCAGGGCCTCCGCGGGCTGGATCCGCGAGGCCCGCAGGGCCGGGTAGAGGCCGGCGAGCAGGCCCGTGAGCAGGCCGATCACCGGAGCGGCGGCGATCGTCGCCGGGTGGACGACCGGCGTCCAGTCCCGCACGACGGCGACGACCACGACCGTGAGGCCGCCGAGGCTGGTGCCCACCAGCCCGCCCAGCGCCCCCAGCGCGCCGGACTCCGCCAGGAACTGGGCGGTGATGTGCCGGCCCCGCGCGCCCAGGGCGCGGCGCAGCCCGATCTCGCCGGTGCGTTCCAGGACGGCGACCAGCGTGGTGTTGGCGATACCGACGGCCCCGATGACCAGGCAGATCGCCGCGAGGAGCAGGAAGAGCTGGTTGAGGTCGCCGGTGACGCCGCCGCGCAGCGTGCGCGGGTCGGGCGGCGGGACGGCCTTCAGGTACTCGGGGTGGTCCGGGCGCAGCGCGGTCGGTGCCTCGTGGGCGATCTGCGCCGCCGCGCCGATCCGGGTGGCGACCAGCATCCGGGCGTCGCCGCCCTTCGGCGGGCCCCAGACCCGCTCCGCGGTGGTGCGCGGCACGATCACGGACAGCAGGAAGTCCGCCTTCCGGCGGGCGTCGTCGATGATCCCGACCACCGTGAACGGCTGCTCGCCGATGAAGACGGCCGGGAACGTCTCCAGCGTGGTGATGCCGAGGCGGGCCGCGGTCCCCGAGCCGATGACGACGACCGGCTGCGCGCCGCGCGACAGGTAGTCGTCGTAGAGCCTGCCCTGCGCGAGGTGCGGGTCCGCCGCGCGCAGCGCGCCGGGGGACGCGGCGACGATGCCGATCTCCGCGCCGCCGGAGTCGGCGCCGACCGGTGAGGAGCGGACGGTGGCGTCGCCGACCGGGTGCACCGGCCAGTAGACCCCCGCGTGCTCCACGCCGCCGAGCCGGCCGATCCGGTCGTCGGCGTCGGCCGGGAAGGCCGGTCCCGCGAACGCGTTCTGCTGGAGGCTGACGTCCTCGATCGTCACCTCGGTCGCGGTGAGCACGTCGAACCGGGCGTCGATCTGCGAGGACGTGGTGGCCGTCAGTCCGAGGATCGCCACGAACGTGCCGACGCCGAGGACCGTGCCGAGCGCGGTGAGCGCGGAGCGGCCGGGGCGCTGCAGCATCCCGGCGAGCGACTCGGAGAGCAGCTCGCGCAGCGGGAGGACGGACGGCTCGACGGGGCGCCGCCCGGTCCCCCGCCGCCCCGGCGTCCCCTGCCGCTCCGGCCTCCCCCGCCGCCCCCGCGGCCCCGCCCTGAGCCGGAACCTCACACCGGCGCCCGTTCGGTCAGCACGCCGTCGCGGATCGCGAGGGTGCGTGCGCCGCGGGCGGCCACCAGCGGGTCGTGGGTGATGACGACGATCGTCATGCCGTCGGCGTGCAGCGCGTCGAGCAGGCCCAGGATCGCGCCCGCCGTGGCGGTGTCGAGGTTGCCGGTCGGCTCGTCGCACAGCAGCAGCAACGGCCGGGAGACCAGGGCCCGCGCGATGGCCACCCGCTGCTGCTCGCCGCCGGAGAGCCGGGTCGGCACGGCGTCCAGCCGGTGGTCCAGGCCCACCCTGGCCAGCGCCTCGCGTGCCCGCTCGTACGACTCGGCGCGCGGCACGGCGCTGTACAGCAGGGCGAGCCGGACGTTCTCCACGGCGGTGCGGTAGGGCAGGAGGTGGAACGACTGGAAGACGAACCCGATGCGTCGGCCGCGCAGCGCGGTGCGGTCGGCGTCCCTGAGCGCGCCGGTGTCGATGCCGTCGAGCAGGTAGCTGCCGGAGGTGGGCACGTCGAGCAGGCCCACGATGTTGAGGAAGGTGGACTTGCCCGAGCCGGAGGGGCCGACGACGGTGACGAACTCGCCCGCCCCGACGGTCAGGTCGCAGCCGGTGAGCGCGTCGACCGGCGGCGGCCCCGGATAGCTGAGCCCCGCCCGCCGCAGCTCGATGACCGGGGGAACCGGGAGGACGGGGGCCGGGGGAACGGGGGCGGGGAGATCCTCAGCTTCCACTGGAGGCGTCCTCGGGGGCGTTCCCGGGAGTCTCCTTGGACGTGCCCCTGGCGGAGGCGTCCTTGACCCCGGTCACGACCCGGTCGCCCTCCGCGAGCACACCGCTCCCCACCGGGACGACCTCCACGAACCCGTCCCCCGTGGTGCCCGGCCGGACCTCCACCCGGCGCTGCGCGCCCCCCTTGGCGACGACCGTGACGACCGTGCGGCCGTCCGCGCCCGCCGAGATCGCGGTGACGGGGACGACGAGCGCCTCCCCGTCGGTGGAGGCGGCCTCGACGGTCAGCCGGACGTCCTGCCCCGCGAGTTGCGGATCGAGCGGCCGGTCGGGACGGACCACCATCGGGTACCCGCGCTGCCCCGGCGTCGCGCCCAGATCCTGCGCCTGCTGGTCCTGGCTCTGCCCCTGCTGCCCCTGCTGGTCCGGCTGCACCTGGTTCTGGTCCTGCTGGTCCTGCGACGCGGCTCCCGCCGGCTGCCCGCCGTCGACGGCCGTCCCGACCGAGAGCACGGTCGCCGTCGCGGTCACCCCGCTGACCTCCGACAGGATCTGGACCCGCTGCCCCGGCCGGACCAGACCCTTCTGGTACTCCTGCAGCGTGCCCCGCACCACCAGCGCCCCGGCCGACACGGTCATGACCGCGGATCCCGACACCTTCGACCCCACGTGCGCGGGGACGGAGTCCACCCGGGCCGGAAAGCCGTCCAGGTAGACCACTTCGCCCGCCGGCAGCATCGGCCCGTCGGTGGCGAGGACCGCGGCGAGGTCCGCCCGCGCGCTGCTCAGGTCCTCCCGGGCCCGCTGCACGGCCCGCTTGGCGGCCTTGCCCGTGGCGGGCTTCCCGGCCGACGGGCTGCCGGTCGGCCGACCGCCGCTGCCGGGCTTCCCGGTCGGCGACAGGAGCGGCTCGTTCGCCGCCTCCAGCTCGTCCTGGGCGTCCTGCGCGTCCTGGAGGGCGCGTTCGGCGCCGGTCACCGCGTCCCGCGCCGCCTTCAGCGCCGCGCCGCCGTCCGCGTGGGCCGGCAGCGGGTCGTAGCCGATCGACGCGTAGAACCCCGCCAGCGCCGCCTTCGTCCCGGGCCCGAAGGTCCCGGCCGGGTCGTCGCCCGACCGGTGGCCCAGCTCCCCGAGCGAGCGTTGCAGCTGGGCGACGTCACCGCCGGTCGCGCCCGGCTTGAGGTCCCGGTACACCGGCAGCGCGCCGCGCAGCGCGAACACCGGCCGCCCGGACACCTCCAGCAGCACCTTGCCGTCGGTCACCGTGGCGCGCGGCGCGGTCAGCAGCTTCGTCACGACCGGCGTGCCGGTGCCCTCCCCGGGCGTGACGGAGGGCGAGACGTCCACCGACTGCCCGGCGCGTACCGTGCCGCGCAGGATCACCGAGTCCTTGAGCACCCGGCGCTCCACGGGCGCGGTAAGCAGGTCCGGGGCGGGTGCCGCGCGCTCCGCGGCGGCCTGGCCGGGCGACTTGATGACGAGGGACGCCCCGGCGGCCGAGCCGGACACCGCCAGCGCGCCCACCGCGACGGCGATCACCCAGACGCGCCGCCGGGCGGGCAGCGGTGCGGGCGTGTCAGCCACCCTGGATCCCGTCGCCGCCGGACTTCACCTGGCAGGTGTGCCAGATGGCGGCGGTGGCCGGGTCCTGCTTCAGCCGGGCGCCCAGCGCGGCGGGGTAGGTGAACTCGCCGTTGGCCGGGCTGGGGTCCGGGTAGTCGGTGATCCCGTGCTCCCGCATGCACTTCGTCTCCTGCCGCAGCGCGGCCAGGAAAGCCGGGGGGACGGGATCGCTCGTCGTCGTGCCGCTCTTGCCCGACCTGTGGTCGTCGCCCGAGCTCCCGGAGCCCGTGGAGCACCCGCCGACGCCGAGCGCCACCGCCAGCAGCGCGGGCAGGAGCAGCGGGACCGGGTGGCGGAGGGTGCGGAACGGGGTCCGCTCTGCGCTGGGCACGATCGATCAGCGTAGCCGTGGTCGAACATTCGCTCTACTGTCCCAAAGGACAGTAGAGACAACGCGATTACCTCTGTTCGCATAGTGCGCCGCCGCCGCGGCCACCGCACGCACCACGCATGGGAGGAACGCCGCATGACGCACGTCAACCGCACCGCTCTCCGCCGGGCGCTGTCCACGACCCTGGCCCTGGCCGCGCTCGGCACCGCCTCGCTCGTCTGCGCGGGGCCCGCCGACGCCCTGGGCAAGGACGGCAACCTCGAATCCGGTGAACTGGGCCTTTACTACGCCCAGAACCGCACCAACCTGCTGTTCGACCTCTACTACGCGGGCAACAACTTCGCCGGCGACCGGTACGCGGCCAACACCAGCATCTCGCCCAACGACAACACCGAGTCGTACTGGAACCGGGACGCGCAGACCTGGAGCGTCTGGACCGACGCGTACCGCTCCGGCGTGCACGGCTGGATCCCGGCGTACACGTGGAGCAACGCCAGCACCAACTTCAAGAACAAGATCTCCTCCGCCAACCCGGGCTGACGCGACCCGGGCTGAGCCCCGCCGTCCCGCACGTCCCGCGTCCCGCGCGTCCCGCGCGTCCCGCGCCCCCGCCGTCCCCGGAGTCCGCCGATGCCCAGCCGCCGCGCCGCCGCCCCCGCCGCCTGCCTCGCCCTGCTCGCCGTCCTCCTGACGGGCCTGACGGGCTGCGGATCCGCCTCCGGCGCGGCGTCCGAGGGCGGGAAGTCCAAGGACCGCGCGGAGCCGCCCGTCGGCACCCCCGCCACGCTGCTCGACAGCAACGGGCTGACGTTCCCCCTGGACGACTACCTCGTGCCGGTCGAGCAGCGGCAGGAGTTGCAGAAGGCGCAGAACGTCCTGATCGACCAGTGCATGCGGCGCTACGGCTTCCGCTACACCGCGCCGGAGGCGCCCGCGGCCACGGACGTCTACGGCGAGAACGGCCGCCGCTACGGGCTGTCCAGCCCGGCCCTGGCCGCCCGTTACGGCTACGGCGACCCGCCGCGGCAGACCCCGGCCCGCGCCCCGCGCCCGGCGCGGGGCAGCAACGAGTCGCTGGTCCTCGACGGGCCGCCCGACCTGGACCCCAAGTCCCTGCCGGGCAACCAGGAGGAGGCGGAGAAGGCCAGGACGTCGGAGAAGAACACCCGCGTCGTCAACGGCGTCAAGATCCCCGTCGCGGGCTGTACCGGCGAGTCGGGCCTGCGGCTCTACTCGCCCGACGCCGCCGCCGTCGACATCGCGTTCCCGCAGAACCTCAACGCCGAGGCCAACGAGCGCTCGCGCCAGGACTCGCGGGTGGTGCGGGCGATCGGGCAGTGGTCGGCGTGCATGTCCGGGCACGGCTACCGCGTCCCGTCGCCGATGGGCGTGCCGACGGCGCTGCGGCTGACGGACCTGTCGGGCCCGCAGGCGGTCACCGTCGCCAACGCCGATGTCGCGTGCAAGCGGCAGGTCAACCTGGTCGGCGTCTGGTTCGCCGTCGAGTCCGCGTACCAGAAGGTGCTGATCGAGAAGAACGCCGAACTGCTGAAGACCTTCAAGGACCAGCAGCAGGCGCGCATGCGGCTGGCCGACTCACTGGTGGGCTGATATAGCCTTCCGTGTGCTCAAGTCCACGCTTCCGGGGGGAAATCCGTGCATCTGCTCTGCCTGGTGTGCGAAGTGTGCGGGACCGGACCGCGAGACGATCCCCACCCGTACGGCAGCGCGGTCCTGGCCGGGCTGCGGCTGATCCCGAGCCTGACGAGTCGCGAGCACGAGGTGCTGCTGAGCCTGCGGGACGGGGCCTCGAACCGGGAGCTCGCCGCCGAACTCGGCATCACGGAACGCACGGTGAAGCTGCACGTCGCGAGCCTGCGCTTCAAGCTCGGCGGGGTGTCACGGCTGCAACTGAGCCTGATCGCGCTGGTGCACCACGCCCGCGGCGGTCACGCGCGCCGGTGCACGAGCCGGCCGCCGACCACCGTCGCCACGCAGCCGCCGGCTTCGTCGAACACCGCCAGGTCCGCCCGGCCGCCGGCCGCGAGCGCGGGCGGCACGGATCCGGCGGGCACCCTGGTCAGGCCGCCGCGGGCTGCGGCGGCCCGCAGGGCGGGGTCCGTCAGGTACCCGTCCACGACCGCCGTCACCCCGAGCCGCAAGAGGGCGTGAATCCGCTCCCGCGGACTCGGCGCGTCCGGCACCGGGCCCGTGTGCACCAGCGCGGGGCCCAGCGTGCCGCGCCATTCCCGCACCCTCGCGTGCGGGAACAGCGCGCGTAGCTCATCGGCGGTGCCGACCGCCGTGATCCGGTCGCCGGAGACGGCGACCGCCCGTCCGGTGCCACCGTCCCCGCTGTGGATCGTGAGCATTCAGTTGGCTGCGAGCAGCTTCAGCTCGGGGTGTGCCGTGCCGCCCTCGATCGCCGTCGACGACAGGTGCGAGACCGCGTGGTCGTTGACCGGGTCGTCCGCCGGGTCCTCGTGCACCACCAGGTGCTCGTAGGTGGTCGCGCGCTGCGCCGGGACGCGGCCCGCCGAACGGATCAGCTGGATGATCTCCATCCGGTTCGAGCGGTGCTTGGCGCCGGCCGAGGAGACCACGTTCTCCTCCAGCATGATCGAGCCGAGGTCGTCCGCCCCGTAGTGCAGGGAGAGCTGGCCGACCTCCTTGCCGACCGTCAGCCAGGAGCCCTGGATGTGGGCGACGTTGTCCAGGAAGAGCCGGGCGACCGCGATCAGCCGCAGGTACTCGAAGATCGTGGCCTGCGTGCGGCCCTTCAGCTTGTTGTTCTCCGGCTGGTACGTGTACGGGATGAAGGCGCGGAACCCGCCCGTCCGGTCCTGTACGTCACGGATCATGCGCAGGTGCTCGATGCGCTCGGCGTTCGTCTCGCCGGTGCCCATCAGCATCGTGGACGTCGACTCGACGCCCAGGTTGTGCGCGATCTCCATGATCTCCAGCCAGCGCTCGCCCGACTCCTTGAGCGGCGCGATGGCGGTGCGCGGCCGGGCCGGGAGCAGCTCGGCGCCCGCGCCCGCGAAGGAGTCGAGGCCCGCGGCGTGGATCCGGCGGATCGCCTCCTCCGCCGTCACCCCGGAGATGCGGGACATGTGCTCGATCTCGGACGCGCCCAGCGAGTGGATGACCAGCTGCGGGTACGCCTTCTTGATCGCGGCGAAGTGCTCCTCGTAGTACTCGACGCCGTAGTCCGGGTGGTGGCCGCCCTGGAACATGATCTGGGTGCCGCCCAGCTCGACGGTCTCCGCGCAGCGGCGCAGGATGTCCGCGATGTCCCGCGTCCAGACCTTGTCGCTCTGCGGGGCGGCGTAGAACGCGCAGAACTTGCACGCCGTCACGCACGAGTTCGTGTAGTTGATGTTCCGCTCGATGATGTACGTCGCGATGTGCTCGGTACCCGCGTAGCGCAGCCGGCGGGCCGCGTCGGCGGCGGCGCCGAGGGCGTGCAGCGGGGCGGAGCGATACAGGTCCAGCGCCTCCTCCGGGGTGATGCGGCCGCCGGCGGCGGCGCGATCGAGGACGGCTGCGTAGTCGCTCACCGGGGCTGTCCCTTCCGAAGGGGTACAAGACGGACCAGCTCAGCGTACGCCAGGCCGCGGACACTCCCCTGGGCGGGCCGGGCGGGGCCGCCGGCCGACGACCGCGGGAACACCCGTTCGCGCCTACCGTCACACCCTTGTCACGGGGTGCCGTGCGCCCCTGACATCGCCCTCGCGCGCCGGATAATCTGCAGTCTCAGGACAAATACACGGTGACGACGGCTTGTGGTGCGGGACGGGGTTGGATATGTCGGGGGCCGGATCGACGAGGGGACTGCGCCCGCGCAGGCTCAGCGAAGAGACCATCGCCGCGGCGCCGGGCCGCGGGGCGCAGCTCAGACAGCACGCGGGCTCCGCCGCCACCGCCCTGTGGGCGACGCTGCGCCCGACCCGCAACCGCAGCACCGGCTACCTCGCGATCGGCGCGGTCGGCGCCCTCATCGCCAGCTCCATCGCGCTGGGCGTCGGCGCCGCGGGCACGATCCCGCGGCTCGCGGACATCGGCGCCTGGCTGAACAGCAGCGGCTCGGGCGAGGCCTCGCACGCCAACGGGCTGACGGGCGACGTGGACGGCAAGGTCAAGCTGCCGGGCATGAACGGGCACTCGGTGACGATCGCCCAGGACGGCAGGACCGTCCTCGTCCTGGACCGCAAGACCGGCAAGGTCGTCCGGATCGACCCCTCGCAGCTCACCGCGGAGCAGTCGACGAACTACGGCACCAGCGGGCTGCAGCTCGTCTCCGGCGGCACGTACGCCTACGTCGTGGACGCCGCGAAGGGCACCGTCCAGCGGATCGACCCGGCGCTGACGACCCCGACCGGCGAGAAGGTCCAGCTGGGCCCGGGGCTCGGCACCGCGACCGTCGACTCGCAGGGCACGCTCTGGGTGCCGCAGCCCGGCAAGGGCACCGTCGTCCCGTTCGTGAACGGGGCCAGGAGCGCCGAGGTCAAGGTCGCCGCCCCGGACCACGACCTGGTCCTCACCCTGGCGCAGGGCCGCCCGGTCGTCACCGACCGCACGGACGCCGTCACCAAGGTGCTGACCGTCGCGGGCACCCGGCAGACCTTCAACCTCCAGGGCGGGATCGCCGACTCCGCCCCGGCGAAGATCCTGGTGCCCGCCGCGACCGACAGCCCGATGGTGCCGATCCTGGCCGCCGACAGCGGCGCGCTCGCGCTCGTGGACGTCACGAGCGGCCAGTCCATCAACGCGAGGGTCCCGATCCAGGGGCACGCGCTGGGCGCGCCGCAGGTGCTGGGCAAGAAGGTCTACATCCCGGACGGGACCACCGGCAGCCTGCTCGTCTACGACACCGCGTCCTCGGCGTTCCAGGACTCGGTGAACGTGACGAGGAAGCCCGGCAACCTGGAGCTCTTCGTCCGCAACGGCCTGCTGTGGGTCAACGACCAGAACAACAGCTCCGCCGCCGTCATCAACGCGGGCGGCGACGTCCACACCATCGGCAAGTACACGGACAAGGTGCCGACGGCCCGGAAGAAGAACGACAAACCGGTCGAGGACAACGTCCCGTCCTCCCGGCCGACCCACCGGGCCCAGCAGCCGACCCGGCCGGACAAGGGCACGGGCGGCGGCAATACCCGGCCGCCCACGCACGCCCCGGCGACCACGCCGCCGCCGACGCAGGCACCGCCGACCACCCCGACGAAGAACTGCGCCATCAACTGGGAGGCCGGCTGCCCCGAGCCGCAGACGCCCGGCACCCCGCAGGCCCAGTCCGGCGACGGCTCCATCACGCTGACGTTCCAGCCGGCCTCCGGCCTCACCCCGCAGCGCTACGTGCTCAAGGGGCTGAGCGGCGGCCAGACGGCGACGCCGTCCCAGGTCGGTCCGAACGGGCCCTTCACGTTCCAGGTCGACGGCGGCTCCTGCGACACCGAGTTCAGCTACACCGTGGTCGCGGAGTACGCGGCCGGGGCGGCGAGCAAGGAGTCGAAGGCCTCGGCCCCGGTCCGCCCCTGCGTCGCGCCCGGCGCCCCGCAGAGCCTGAAGATCACCAACAGCGGCGGCGGGCACGGCGCGAAGGTCAGCTGGAAGGCGCCCTCGGGCGGCGCGTCCGGGGTCACGTACAAGGTGACGTGGACCGGCGGCAGCGCGACGACCCAGAGCACCAGCCGCACGATCACCGGCCTCGACAACGGCGGCCAGTACGACGTCTCGGTGAGCACCAGCAACGCGGCGGGCTCGGGCAGCGCCACCAACGGCACGATCGACCTGACGCCGCCGGACGTGACGATGAACATCACGCACAACGACGACGACCCGGATCCGCTGGCGATCCGCACCGAGCCGAGCACCAAGAGCGGCGGTCGGGCCGGACAGTTCTCGCCCAACTACCAGGGCCCGGTGACCGTGCACTGCCGTACGACGGGCAGCTCCGAGTACCACCCGTACGACAAGGTCACCAGCGACGTCTGGGCCAAGATCTCGTCCGGCTCCGGAAACGGCTACGTCGCCGACATCTACCTGGACTCGCGCAACAACAGCAGCGTCTGGGAATGCAAGTGACTCCTCTCCCTCCGAGCCCTTCCCGACCCCACGACCGAAGTGCGAGCACGTCATGAGCGTTCCCCCGCAGTACCCGCAGAACGACCCCGTCGCGCTCTTCGCCCAGTGCTTCCACGCGCTCGGGGACAACGTCGAGCGGGTCGTCAAGGGCAAGCGCGACACCGTCGAGCTGGCGCTGACCTGCCTGTTCGCGGAGGGGCACCTGCTCATCGAGGACGTTCCCGGCACGGGCAAGACGACGCTGGCGCGCTGCCTGGCCGCGTCGATCGAGGCCGACTTCGCCCGCGTGCAGTTCACCCCCGACCTGCTGCCGTCCGACATCACCGGCGTGACGATCTACCGGCAGAACACCGGGACGTTCGACTTCCTGCCGGGGCCCGTCTTCGCGAACATCGTGCTCGGTGACGAGATCAACCGCGCCTCGCCCAAGACGCAGTCGGCGATGCTGGAGGTCATGGAGGAGCGGCGGGTCACCGCCGACGGCAAGACCCACCCGGTGCCGCGCCCCTTCATGGTGCTCGCCACGCAGAACTCGGTCGACATGGGCGGCACGTACGCGCTGCCCGAGGCGCAGCTCGACCGCTTCCTGATGTGCGTCACGGTCGGCTACCCGGACCACGCCTCGGAGGTCGCGGTGCTCACCGGCTCCGCCGCCAACACCTCGCCCGACTCCCTGCAGACGATCGCCTCCTCGCACCACATCGCGGAGTTCATCCAGGTCGCGACGCAGGTGCAGGTCGCCGAGCAGCTCTACGACTACATCGTGCGCGTCGTGGCCGCGACCCGCACCCTGCCCGACGTCCGGCTGGGCGCGTCCCCGCGCGGCTCCGTGGCGCTGCTGCGCGCCATCCGGGTGCGGGCCGCCTCCCGGTCGCGCAACTACGCGCTGCCCGAGGACGTCAAGGCGCTCGCCGTGCACGTGCTCGCGCACCGGCTGATCCTGACCCCGGAGGCCGAGTTGAGCGGCCGTACGGGGGCGGACGTCGTCGCCGAGGTCCTGGCGACGGTGCCGGTGCCGCAGGCGGCCGGCGGGGCGCGGATCTGATGTCCGGGACGACCGCCACCGCCCGCTCGGGCGCCGGCCCGCTCTCCGCCACCGGCTGGGGCACCCTGCTGGCCGGTGCCGCCCTGCTGGGCGCCGGGTACGGGTTCGGGTACGCGGAGGCCGCCGCGCTCGGGGCGACCTGCCTGGCGGCGGTCGTGCTGGCGGTGCTGTGGACGGTGCCCAGGCCGCAGTTGGGCGCGGAGCGCAGGATCGCGCCGCGCAAGGTCGGCCGGGGCGACCCGGCCGACGGCATCGTGACGCTCACCAACACCGGCACCCGCACCCGGCGCGGGCTGCGCGCCACCGACCTGTGCGGCGACCAGCCGCTGACCATGGACGTGCCGGTGCTGCGCGCGGGCGGCTCGCAGGAGCTGCACTACGCGCTGCCGACGGCCCGGCGGGGCCGGATCACCGTCGGCCCGCTGCGGCTGACCCGCACCGACCCGCTGGGCCTCGCGCGCCGGATCCGCTCCTACGGCTCCGCCGACACCCTCGTCGTCCGCCCGCGTATCTGCCTGCTGCCGGTGCTGCCGTCCGGCAAGGCGCACCATGTCGAGGGGCCGACCTCCGACACCGCGGACGACGGGTCGCTGACCTTCCACGCGCTGCGCGAGTACGTGCTCGGCGACGACCTGCGCCGGGTGCACTGGCGTTCCACCGCCCGCACCGGCACGCTCATGGTCCGGCAGATGGTCGACGTGTCTCTGCCGCACACCACGCTCGTGCTGGACACCCGGCCCGGCGCGTACGTGTCGGACGACGACTTCGAGCTCGCCGTCGACGCGGCCGCGTCCATCGCGTACGCCGCCGCCCGCTCCAACTTCCCCGTGCACGTGCTCAGCGAGGCGGGCCCGATCCTGCTCACCGACGGTTCGGGCAACGACGCCGACGCGCTCCTGGACCGGCTCGCCCTCATCGGCCGCTCCGACCGGCAGTCGGCCGCGTCCGCCTTCGACGGCCTGGAGCACCACCGGGGCGGTGGCTCGCTGGTCGTCGTCACCGGCACCGGCGACACCGACGGGCTCACCGCGCTCGGCCGGGTCAGGCGGCGCTTCGACCGGGTGACGATGCTGCGCGCCGGGCAGGACATGGCCGCGCCCGACGCACAGGGCGTGTCCAGCGCCACCGTCGACGTCCCGCAACTGCACATCGCGTCGCTGGACGCGCTGCTGGCCGGCTGGCGCTGGGAGGCGGTCCGTTGAGCGCCACCACGCGGCCCGCGCGCACCGCGCCGCTGCCGCCGCAGGGCGGCGGCCCGAACTGGGACTGGGCCGCGCCCGCGCCCACCGGGCCGGCCGCCGAACGTCCGACCACTCCGGTCACCACCCGCGGTGAAGGCCTCGGGCGGGCGCGGCGGCTGTGGTCGCTGCTGCCGGTCGCCGCGCTGCTCGCCGCCTCGGGGCTGGGCTGGCACCGGGTGTTCGGCATCCGCGACCTGCTGCCGGTCCTCGCGGTGTCCGTGCTCGCGCCGATCGCCCTGTCCGCGGCGCTGTCGGGCGCGCTGTCCCGCAAGGGCCGCACCGGTCCGCTCTGGCCGTCCGTCGTGCTGACGGCCGTCGCGTGGACGGGCACGGTCTGGCTGACGATGTTCCGCGACGGCGGACCGCGGGCGATCCGGCCCGCGCTGCTCGACGCCCCGCACGCCGTCCTGACCACCATCCTCCCGGTCCCCGGCGAGGCGCGGCTGCTGGTCCTGCCGCACGCGGTGCTGTGGCTCGCCGCCTTCGCCTCCGCCGAACTG
Organism: Streptomyces sp. NPDC006733; assembly: GCF_040636125.1. Taxonomy (NCBI): domain Bacteria; kingdom Bacillati; phylum Actinomycetota; class Actinomycetes; order Kitasatosporales; family Streptomycetaceae; genus Streptomyces; species Streptomyces sp. NPDC006733. Next base: position 128,113 of record NZ_JBEYJD010000012.1, read on the forward strand.
GCGCTGCGCACCCGCACGCCGCTGCTCCCGGCGCTGCCCGCGGTGCTCGCCTTCGGCTTCCCGCTGGTGCTCGGGGTGGACGGTCCGGGCTCGAACGCCGCCGTGGTCGTCGCCCTGGCCGCGCTCACCGCGCTGCTGGCGCTGGTCCGCTCGCGGGTGGCCCCGTCCGTGCGCGGGCTGGCGCTCGGGCTGCCGGTCGTCCTCGGCCTCACCCTCGTCGCGTCGCTGGCCGGCACCGGCCTGCCGGGGCTGGGCGCCGCGTACGACCCGCGCGACGCGATCACCCCGCCCACCGTCCGTCCGCAGTCCATCAGTCCGCTGGACCAGGTGGCGGCGCTGATGCGCAGCGGCGACGCCCCGGTCTTCACCGTCCGCACCACGGCCGAGACCAACTACCGGCTGGCGGTGCTGGACGCGTACAACGGCACGACGTGGTCCAGCACGGCCGAGCTGGCCCGCACCGGCGGCCGGGTACCGGCGGAACGCGGCGTCGACCCGGGCAAGCGGCAGGAGATCGTCCAGCACGTCACCGTCCAGGCGCTGCCCGGCATGTGGCTGCCCGCCGCCGACCGGCCGTCGGCCGTGACGCTGCCGGACCACACCGACCTGTCGGTGGACCCGGCCGCGGGCGTGCTGGCCACCGACCGGACGGCGCCCGCCGGCTTCCGCTACACGGCCGTGTCCCAACTGCCGGTCTACGACGTGCGGCGGCTGCAGTACGCGCCGGCCGCCGACGACCCGGCGCTCGTCCGGCTGCCGCGCACGGACGCGGCCGACCAGCCCATCCCGTCCGTCGCGTCCTTCACCAAGATCGCCGCGAAGGCCACGGAGGGCAGCTCCTTCCCGTACGAGCAGGCCGTGAAGCTCGCCGACTGGCTGCGCGAGTCCTACCAGTTCGACCCGCGCGCCATCCCCGGCCACACCTACCGCGGGCTGGAGTTCTTCCTCACCGAGGGCAAGCGCGGCACCTCCGAGCAGTTCGCCGCCTCGTTCGCGGTGCTCGCCCGCACGCTCGGGCTGCCGTCGCGGGTGGTGGTCGGCTTCCGCCCCGGGACGCGGGCCGCCGACGGCTCCTGGCAGGTGGCGGGCAAGGACGTACTGGCCTGGCCCGAGGTGGAGTTCCAGGGCATCGGCTGGGTCCCCTTCTACCCGACCCCCGGCGCCACGTCGAAGGACGGCACCTCCGTCGCCCCGGCCGGCCAGACCAAGGACCGCAAGACCGTCGACCAGCAGATCACCGACCAGCCCCGGCCGTCCGCCCCGCCCAAGGGGGCCGGCCCGGCGCGGCCCACGGCCGCGGCCCCGGCGGCCGGGACCCCCTGGTGGATCTACGCCCCGGCCGGCGTCCTGCTCCTCGTCCTCGCCTACCTGCTCTACGCGGCCTGGCTGCCCTGGCGGCGGCGGGCCAGGCGGCGCGGCGCGGCCGACGTGCGGCAGCGGGTGCTCGGCGCCTGGCAGCAGATCGTCGACCGGCTCACCGAGATCGGGCTGCCGGCCACCGGAGCGCACACCGCGGAGGAGGTCGCCGCGTTCGGGGCGGCCCGGGTGGGCGGCGCCGCCGGCGAGCATCTGCCGGACCTCGCCCGGCTGGTGAACGAGGTCGGCTACGCCGGCCGCACCCCGGACCCGGCGTCGGCCGACGCGGCCTGGGCGCACTGCGACGCCATCGAGCGCGTCGTCCTGCGCACCATCCCCCGCCGCGACCGCGTGGTGCGCGCGCTGCGGCTGCGACGGGGCTGATCGGCGGGGTCATACGGGGCGCGGGCGCCGACCCGGCCGGCCGCCGGAGGCGGTAGGTTGTCGTGAGACGCGTGAGGCACGGGAGGACATCGGTGGACCGGACGCCGGGAAGGCGCGGGCAGGGCACGACGGAGAACCCGGGGAGCGACGAGGGTTCCGTCGCGGTACCCGGGCAGACGTCGGCGGAGGGGCACCGCCTCCCGCCGGGCTACAAGCTGCTCCGCCAGGCCGGCACCGGCCGCCACAGCTCGGTCCTGCTGTGCGCCGAGGAGGCGACCGGCGCCGAGGTGGCCGTCAAGCTGCTCGCCGTCACGGTCGACGACGAGAGCACCCGGCTGGCCGCGCACTCCGAACTCCTGTCGGCGGGCGCCGCCGCCCGCCACCCCTGCTCGGTGACGGTCGAGGACGCCGGCTTCACCGCCGAGCACCGCCCGTACCTGGTCGAGCAGTTCTGCCGCGGCGGCAACGCCCAGGCCAAGCTCGCCAACTCCGGCCCGTTCCCCGTCGACGAGACGATCGTGATCGGCACCCGGCTGGCGCTGGCGCTGCACTCCGCGCACCGCCGCGGGGTGCTCCACCTGGACGTCCGCCCGGCCAACATCCTCTTCGACGAGAGCGGCGACGCGCTGCTCGCGGACCACGGCCTCGCGCGCGTCCTGCAGCGCTCCGCGCCGCGACTGGGCGCGGTCTTCGACCCGATGTTCGTGCCGCGCGAGCTCTTCGGCTGGGAGAAGCCGGGCCCGGCGGCCGACGTCTACAGCCTCGGCGCGACGCTGTACGCGCTGCTCAACGGCGAACCGGCGTACGCGGACGCGGGCCGCACCTCGTGGTCCGCGCTCTACGCCGAGGTGCTGCGCGGCGAACTGCCGTACCCCGCCCACCGGCACGACATACCGGACCCGCTGCTCATCCTGGTGCGCCGGATGATGTCGGCGAACCCCGAGGGCCGGCCGCCGCTGACCGAGGTGCACCGCACCCTGCGCGCGCTGCTGTCCCCCGCGTCCGCGTCGAAGGTGCCGGCGCTGGAGCCGGAACCGGCGATGGAGTCGCCGCTGCCGGGCTGGGACCCGGCGGACGATCTGACGCAGGAGGAGCAGGCGGCCGTCGCCCAGGCGGGCGCGCGGGCGCAGGACGAGGCCAAGCGGCAGTCGCGCAAGCGGCTGATCGCGGCGACGACCGCGCTGGTGGTGTTCGCCGCCGCGGGCACCGCCGCCACGCTGGTGCTGCGCGACCGCGACGCGAAACCCGATCCGAAGGCCTCCCCCACCGCTTCGACGGCACCCGGCCCGACGTCCAGCGCCGCCCCGGTGCAGGTGCCGGCGGACAAGCTGGCGGGTCTGATGCCGCAGGACGTGCAGGCGGTCAAGGCCAACGGGAACGTGCAGATCACGTGGAAGCCGCCGACCCAGGCCGCGCAGGTCGCGGGCTATGTCGTGCGGGCCGTGGTGCCCGGCGGCGGCGAGCCGCTGCAGAAGACGCCGAACGGCAACGAGCCCGCGGTGGTCTTCACGGCCGGGTCGGTGACGGCCGACACCTGCTACACGGTGAACGCGGTGATCTCGGTGGACGGGAAGTTCCAGTTCGCGCCGTCCAAGGAGCTCTGCAAGACCACCGGCTGACCGCCGCCCGGCCCGCCGCCCTCCGGCTACTTGATCCTCTTCAGGTCGCCGCTGGGGCGGCCGGCGGCCGTGTCGTTGGTGGTGTAGGTCAGCGTCGTCGCGTTCTTGAGGGTCAGCCGCTCCGCCGTGGCGCCCGGGGAACAGCCGCTGGTCGCGTCCGGATGGCCGGCCGTCGAGTCGAGGACCAGCACCTTGGTGGTCGCGGCCACCAGCTTCCACGTGCCGCCGCAGTGCAGGACGCCCAGCAGGTCGACGCTGCTGTCGCCGACGTTCTCGCCGATCCGCCCCGCCTTGACGGTGATCGTCAGGACCCCGTTGGGAACGCCGTTGGTGGACACGGTGCCGCCCTGCCACGTGCCGACGAACGCGGCGGGCACGGCGTCGGTGGCCGTACCGGTGTCGGTCGCCGTGCCGGTGGGCGCGGCGGTGTCGCTGCCGGACGGGGTGCTGCTGTGCGGCCCGCCGCTGCCGGACGGTTTGTCCTCCGGCCGGAACAGCATCACCACGGTCACGGCGACGACCGCGGCCACCACCACGGCCACCAGCGCCGACAGCCTCCGGTGCCCGCGGCTCGGGGCGGGGTGGTACGGCGCGTAGCGCGCACCGGAGCCCGCGGTGCCCGGTACCGCGTCGTGCGGCCCCGTACCCGTGCCGAAGGCGCCGGACGCGTCGGGCGGCGGACCGAACGTGCCGTAGGCCGAGCCCAGGGGCGTCCCCGAGGGCGCCGCCCCGGAGCGCGTCGACAGCGGGGCCGCCTCCAGGTCCAGCAGTTCGACGGCGTGCCGGCCCAGCTGCGCCATCAGTTGCCGGGAGAGCCAGCCCTGGCGCACGAGCGCGGCGGCGCCGTCGGGCGACAGCCGCGCGGCGAGCTGGGCGGGGGTGGGGCGGACGGCCGGGGCCTTGGCGAGGCAGGACTCCACGATGTCGCGCAGCTCGTACGGCACACCGTCGAGTTCCGGCTCCTCGTGGGCGACCTTGTAGAGCAGCGACGCGGCGCTGTCCCCGCTGAACGGGCCGCGCCCGGTCGCCGCGAAGGCGAGCACGGCGCCGAGCGCGAAGACGTCGGAGGGGGCGCCGAGCGGCCGGGCGAGCACCTGCTCGGGCGACATGTAGCCGGGCGAGCCGACGACCACCCCGCTGCCGGTGACGGACGCGCCCGCGGCGTCCATGGCGCGCGCGACGCCGAAGTCGATGAGCACGGGACCGTCGATGGAGAGCATCACGTTGGACGGTTTGACGTCGCGGTGCAGCAGGCCGAGCCGGTGCAGCGCGTCCAGCGCCTCGGCGAGCCCGGCGCCCAGCGTCCGCACACCGCTCGCCGGCAGCGGACCGAACTCGTCGACGGCCTGGGCAAGGGTCGGCCCCGCGATGTACCCGGTGGCGACCCACGGCACCGGTGACTCGGTGTCCGCGTCGAGCACCGGGGCGCTCCAGACCGCACTCACCAACCGGGCCGCGGCCACTTCACGGCGGAAGCGGGTGCGGAACTCGCCGTCCTCGGCGAGTTCGGGGCGCACCACCTTCACCGCGACCGTACGGCCGCCGGGGCTGCGGCCGAGATAGACCCGGCCCATCCCACCCGCTCCGAGCCGTCCCAGCAGACGGTACGGACCGATCGACGACGGATCTGTCGTAGCCAACGGCTGCATCGGATCCTCCTCAGAGCGAGTGTGCCCCCGGGCGGTGGCCGCGACGCACGATGCGCCGCAGCGGTGATCCGCTGCGGCGCATCCGTTGCCGCTCGATCAGTGGCCGAGGCCCTTGGCGAGCTCCTCGTCCGCGGACTGGAACGCCTGCGCGGCACTCTCGAGGAACTTGCCCATGCCCTCGAGGCCCTCGATGGTCTTGGTGGCACCGGTGTTGAACTCGGTGTAGGACTGGTCGAACTGCTTCGACGAACGGTCGGTCACGTAACCGCCGTTCACCAGGCCCTGAACAAACTTGTGCAGCGTGTTCAGCTTCTCCGTGATCTCGGTCTGCCCCGTCTTGAGCTTGGTGGCCGCGTCACGCATGTCCTGGTATGTGACGTTCACGTTGGACATAGAGGAATACCTTCCATTGGCCTTGCCGCAGGGCCGACCCCCGTGGCCGTTGAGTCGCAGATTGATGTGATGGTCTGCGGATGCATCAGCTTACGGGTGAGGACGGCGGGGGTGCAGCCTGCGGTTCCCGGTAGCGGAACGTCGAGGTCACGGCGTCGAACACGTCGAAGAACGAGTCCGCGAGATCGAGCACGGGGCTGCTGCAGGCGACCAGCGCGACCCGGTCCCCGCCACCCGGCAGCGGGATGAATGTCTGCATCAGAACGCTTCGGATGGTTTTGCTGTCGCCGGGGATCTCGATGTCCTCGATCCCGTACGTGCGGGCGGCGGCGCCGGTCTCCGGGATCTCCACCGTGGTCACCTTCCGCCACGCGTCGCCCTCGCGCCGGGCCGGCTTCTCCCGCAGCCCCGCCACGATCGACGCGGGGTCCGTGGCCAGCAACTGCCCCTCGGGCGTCCGGGCGCCCACCAGCGACACGGTGACGGACGCGGTCAGCGGCACGCCGCCGAAGTTCTGCGCCATGCAGCCGACGTACACCGCCCCGCTGTCGTACGCCTCGCGCGCCGCCCGGCGCAGGAACTTGCCCAGCACGTCACGGTGTTCACCGAGCGCGGGGTTCTCCTTCACCCGCTGCGCCATCAGCTTGCGGATGCTCTCGTCCCGGCTGGCCGGGTGCAGGTCGAACTCCCACCATGTCATCGGCACGGTGAGCGAGAAGCCCTCCCGCTCGACCGGCATCACCCGCGGAGGTGTACTCACTACTTGCCGCCCTCACCCTTCGCCGCCTTCGCCAGGTCGTCGGCGAGCTGCTTGTCGGCCTTCCGGATCTCGCGCACCGCGGTGTTGGCCATCTTGGCCAGCCCCTCCAGGTGCCCGTCGATCTCCTTCCGGCCGTCCTTCCAGTTGTGCTCGAAGCTGTCCAGCGCGTCCGCGACCTTCCCGGAGCCGAGCTTCGCCTCGTAGGACTCGAAGAGCTTGCGCGTGCCGTTCATGGTGGTGCGCACCGCGTCGAGGTTGGAGGCGAAATCCTCCAGCCCGCCGAGATCCACCTTCAATCGGTCAGGACTGCCCATACTTCCCCCGTCGGTTCTGCGGCCGCACACGGCTTCCGCGCTCCATGCCGGTCGATTCTCTCACTCCTGCCCCACCCACCGTCAGGACACCTCTTCCCGTGGCCGCGGTTCCGGCTGATGCGGCCGGTGCGTTGTCGGCCGCCTGTTGCATGATGGTCAACGGCAAATACCAGTGGTACTCAGTGGTGCAGGGGGACGGCAGTGGAACTCCAGCTCAGCGTGATCGACCCGGTCCGTGACGACCGTGCGGACATGCTGGTCGAGGCCGACCCCGCGTCGCCCGTCGGCGCGCTGGCGGCGGAGATCGGCCGGATGCTCGGCAGGCCGGACGACGGGCAGGGCCCGCCGGCCCTGCACATCAACGGCTTCCAGATCGACCCCGAGCTGAGTCTGGACGCCTCGCCGGTGCGCGACGGCGCGGTGGTCAGCGTCGCCGCGCCCGACGCCTGCCCCGCGCCGGACGCGCAGGGGACGGTGGAGGTCCGCGTCGTCGGCGGTCCCGACGCGGGCGGGGTGCACCGCCTCGGTCCGGGCGTCGCCGTGGTCGGCAGCGGACCCGAGGCCTGGATCCGGCTCAACGACCCGGCGCTGCCGCACTCGGCGGTGGAGGTGGACGTCGCGGTCGACGGGACCGTCACCGTGCACCCGTCCTTCGGCAGCTCCGCCACCATCGACGGCAAGGAGCTCACGGATCCGAGCCCCTGGCGGCCGCGCAGCGTCGTGGCCGCCGGCCAGACGCTGCTGGAACTGAGCCTGCCGAGCTTCCCCGACACCGCGCTCAAGCCCTCCGAGGACGGCACCGGCCTCGACTACAACCGGCCGCCGCGCATCACGCCGCCGCCGCGGCCGACCAACTTCCAGCTGCCCAGCAAGCCCAAGCAGTCCGAGAACCGGCCGCTGCCCTGGCTGATGGCGGTCATCCCGCTCTTCGGCGCCGTGCTGATGGCGATGATGATGCACCAGCCGCGCTTCCTGTTCATGGCGGTGCTCAGCCCGGTCGCCATGGTCGGCAACTACATGAACGACAAGAAGCACGGCAAGAAGTCGTTCCGCCAGACCACCGCCGACTACGAGACGCACAAGGAGTCGATCGAGCGGCAGGCCCGCAAGGCCATGGCCGCCGACACCGCCGCCCGCCGCACCCAGGCGCCGGACCCGGCCGAGGTGCTGGTCGCCGCAACCGGACCCAGCCAGCGGCTGTGGGAGCGGCGCCGCTCGGACCCGGACTACGGGATGCTGCGCGTCGGCACCGGCACCCTCCCCACCGAGGTCCAGGTCTCCGACCCGGCCCAGGAGGAGCACAAGCGCAACGAGGCCCGGAAGCTGTCCGACGTCCCGGTGACCGTCCCCATGCAGCAGCACGGCGTGCTCGGCGTCGCCGGCCGCGGCGAGCTGCCGCGCGCCATCGGCCGCTGGCTGGTCGCCCAGGCCGCCGCCCTGCACTCCCCCGCCGACCTGCAGATCTGCGTGCTCACCGACCCCAGCGGCCGCGAGGGCTGGGAGTGGGTGCGCTGGCTGCCGCACGCCAGGGCCCGCGAGGGCCAGTCGGCGCTAGCCCTGATCGGCACCGACGCCGACAGCGTCGCCCGCCGCATCAGCGAGCTGCTCGCCCAGGTCACCGCCCGCCAGGACGCCGCCCGCGAGGCCGGCACCCAGTCCAACCAGGCCTGGGGCGGCCCGACGATCCTCGTCGTCCTCGACGGCTCGCGGCGGCTGCGCGCGCTGCCCGGCCTGACGCAGGTGCTGCGCGACGGCCCGCGCGTCGGCATCCACCTCATCTGCCTGGACGCCGACCGCCGGCTCCTCCCCGAGGAGTGCCGCGCGCTCGTCGAGGAGGACTACTACGGCCTGCTGCAGGTCTCGATGGCCGGTGTCGAGCCGGTCGCCGCCGTGCGGCCGGACTGCGTGACCGCCGCGTGGGGCGAGCAGCTGGCCCGCGCGATGGCCCCGATCCGCGACGTCAGCGGCGACGAGGGCTCGGCGCTGCCGGACGCCTGCCGGCTGCTGGACGTGATCGAGATGGAGCCGCCCACGGCGGGCGGGATCGCCGCCCGCTGGAGCATGGGCGGCCGCTCCACCCAGGCCGTGGTCGGCTCGTCCTTCGACGGCCCGTTCGCCATCGACCTGGTCCGCGACGGGCCGCACGGCCTGGTCGCCGGCACCACCGGTTCCGGCAAGTCCGAGCTGCTGCAGACCATCGTGGCGTCGCTGGCGGTCGCCAACCGGCCGGACGCGATGACCTTCGTCCTCGTCGACTACAAGGGCGGCGCGGCCTTCAAGGACTGCGTGAAGCTGCCGCACACCGTCGGTATGGTCACCGACCTCGACACGCACCTGGTGGAGCGGGCCCTGGAGTCGCTCGGCGCCGAACTGCGGCGCCGCGAGCACACGCTGGCGGCAGCCGGCGCCAAGGACCTCGAGGACTACATCATCGCGATGCGCACCAACCCGGGGCTCGAAGCGATGCCCCGGCTGCTCATCGTCATCGACGAGTTCGCGTCCATGGCCCGCGAGCTGCCCGACTTCGTCACCGGCCTGGTCAACATCGCCCAGCGGGGCCGTTCGCTCGGCATCCACCTCATCCTCGCCACCCAGCGCCCCTCCGGCGTCGTCTCCCCCGAGATCCGCGCCAACACCAACCTCCGCATCGCGCTGCGCGTCACCGACGCCAGCGAGTCCTCCGACGTCATCGACGCCCCGGACGCGGGCTACATCGCCAAGTCCACCCCGGGCCGGGCCTATGTGCGGCTCGGCGCGTCGTCGCTGCTGCCGTTCCAGTCCGGCCGCGTCGGCGGCCGGCGGCCCGGCCAGGTCGCCACGAAGGCGCCCGCGCCGTGGACGGTGCAGATCGGCTGGGACGGCCTGGGCCGCCCGGTTCCTGAGCGCCCGGCGGGCCCCCGCACCAACGACGACGACCTGCTCACCGACCTCGCCGTCCTCGTCGAGGCCATCCAGGGCGCCAACGAGCAGCTGGGGCTGGCGCCGCAGCACAGCCCGTGGCTGCCCGCGCTCACCGAGCGCATGGTCATCGACGAGCTGGAAGCGCCGGTCAACGTCTCGCGCGACGGCCTGCTGCCGGCCCCGTACGCGGTCGACGACCTGCCGAGCGAGCAGGCCCGGCGCACCGCGTCGATCGACCTGACGACCTTCGGCCACCTGATGATCGCGGGCGCCCCGCGCATGGGCCGCTCGCAGGCGCTGCGCACCATCGCCGGCTCGCTGGCCCGCTCCAACTCCTGCGCCGACGTCCACCTGTACGCGCTGGACTGCGGGAACGGCGCGCTGCTGGCGCTGTCCGCGCTGCCGCACTGCGGCGCGGTGGTCCGCTCCAACGAGGCGGACCGCGCGGTCCGGCTGATCGGCAAGCTCGCCGCCGAGGTGCAGCGCCGGATGGCGCTGCTCGGCGAGGGCGGCTTCACCGACGTCAACGAGCAGCGCACGGGCGTCGCGGAGGCGGACCGGCTGCCGCACATCGTGCTGCTGCTGGACCGCTGGGAGGGCTTCACGCCGTCGCTCGGCGATCTGAACAACGGCTCGCTGACCGACACGATCTTCCAGCTGATGCGCGAGGGCGCGTCCGTCGGCATCCACGTGATCATGACGGGCGACCGCTCGCTGCTGCTCGGCCGGATCTCCACCCTCACCGAGAACAAGATCGCGCTGCAGCTCAGCGACTCGGGCGACCTGTCCCTCATCGGCCTCAACCCGCGCAAGATCCCCGCGAAGATCCCGCCGGGCCGGGCGTTCCGCGCCCAGGGCGCCGTCGAGACGCATGTGGCGCTGCTCGCCGCGGACCCCAGCGGCCAGGCCCAGTCCGCGGCCCTGCACGCCATCGGCGCCGCGGCCAAGGAGCGGGACAGCGCCGTACCGCGCGCCCGCCGCCCGTTCCGGGTCGACGTGCTGCCCTCCCGGATCGAGTTCGAGGAGGCGTGGGAGATGCGCGACCCGCAGGAGACGGCTGCCCTGCGCGGCGGCGGCCGGCTCTGGTCGATGGCGGCCATCGGCGGCGACCAGCTGACGGTGCTGGGCCCGAACCTCGCCGAGGGCACCCCCGCCTTCGTCATCGCGGGCCCCGCCCGCTCCGGGCGCAGCACGGCGCTGCTGACGATGACGCGCTCGTTCCTCACCGCGGGCACCCAGATCATCCTGGCCACCCCGCGCCGCCAGTCGCCGCTGCGCCGCCTCAAGCACGCCCCGGGCGTCGTGGGCTTCTTCGGCACCGACGAGATCACGGCGGCGGAGCTGCAGGAGGCGCTGTCCCGCTTCAGCGGACCCGGCGTGATCATCGTGGACGACGCGGAGCTGCTGCGGAACTGCGAGGCCGGGGACGTCTTCCAGTCCGTGGTGCGCAACGCGACCGGCAAGGACATCGGCCTGGTCATCGCGGGCGACGCGGACGACATCTGCGGCGGCTTCAACGGCTGGCAGGTCGAGATGAAGAAGGCCCGCCGCGGCCTGCTGCTGTCCCCGCAGAACATGTCCGACGGCGACCTGGTCGGCGTCCGGCTGCAGCGCGGCTCCATCGGCCAGGCCGTCCAGCCCGGCCGCGGCCTGCTGCACCTGGGCGACGGCGAGGTGCGTACCGTCCAGGTCCCCCTGACCGCCCTGTAGGGCGGACGCAGCGGCCGTGCGGCGGCGGGGCGCGGGTCAGAGCAGTTCGACGCGCGCCTCCGCCGGGAAGCCCACCCGGCGGGCGAACTCGGCGATGCCGGCGAGCTGCTCGGCCCCGAGGGAGAAGTCGAGCGTGGTGAAGTACCGGCTCAGCAGCTCGGAGTCGAACGCCTCCCAGCGCGCGGCCTGCTCGGCGACCTTGTCGACCTCCTCCAGCGACAGGTCGCGGGAGGCGAGGAACGCGCGGTGCACCTCGCGGACGGCCTCGGGCTCGCGGGCGAGGTAGTCGCGGCGGGTGGCCCAGACGGCGAAGACGAACGGCAGTCCCGTCCACTCCTTCCACATCTGCCCCAGGTCGTGCACCTGCAGCCCGAGCCGGGGCGCGTCGTGCAGGGACGCCCGCAGGGCCGCGTCGCCGATCAGGACGGCGGCCTGCGCCTCCCGCATCATCAGCGACAGGTCGGGCGGGCAGCTGTAGTAGTCCGGGGTCACCCCGTACCGCTCGGTGAGCAGCAGCTCGGCGAGGCGCACGGAGGTCCGGCTCGTCGAGCCCAGGGCGACCCGCTGGCCGTCGAGCTGGTCGAGCGGCAGCTGGCTCACGATGACGCAGGACATGACGGGGCCGTCGCAGCCCACCGCGATGTCCGGGAGCGCCACCAGTTCGTCGGCGTGCCGCAGGTACTCCATGAGCGTGACGGGGGCGACGTCCAGGTCCCCCCGCACCAGCTGGGCGCTGAGTTTCTCGGGGGTGTCCTTGGTCAGCTCCAGGTCGAGGAGGGCTCCCGTTCTCGCAAGCCCCCAGTACAGGGGCACGCAGTTCAGGAACTGGATGTGGCCGACCCTCGGACGGGTCCGGCCGCTTTCGGCGTCAGGTGCAGATTTGTCCACATCAGGAGGCTAGTCCTGGTGCTCGCGGATCTTGTGGGCGGGAGGCGGAACCGCCCCCCGCAGGACCGCGAAAGGCCGATCTTGAGACCCTTCCCCACCCCTGAACCTGCGTGCTACTCTCCTCGCAAGTTGCAGTTTGGTTTCCCTTGCAGTACAGAGCCTGCGGAGCATGTGACCCCGTAGGCTTTTGTAGTTTTCAGACTTCGCAGTTGCAGGTTCTGGAGCAGGGCAACCCTTTGGGCCCAAGGAGGGCTTTATGGCTACCGGAACCGTGAAGTGGTTCAACGCTGAAAAGGGCTTCGGCTTTATCGCCCAGGACGGCGGGGGCCCCGACGTCTTCGTTCACTACTCCGCGATCAACGCAGCTGGGTTCCGCTCCCTCGAGGAGAACCAGCAGGTCAACTTCGACGTCACCCAGGGACCCAAGGGTCCCCAGGCGGAGAACGTGACCCCGGTCTGATCGTCTGATCGCCGAGTCGCCTGAAAGCAATGCCAAGGAGCCCCGCACCGAGGTGCGGGGCTCCTGCCTTTCCCGGCGCCGCCGGCCCGGCTAGAGGGGGCTCGCCGCCGTCTCCGCGTAGAGCGCGTCGATCCGGTCCCGGTACCGCTCCTCGACGACCGAGCGGCGGAGCTTGAGCGTCGGGGTGAGCTCGCCCGCCTCCACCGACAGGTCCTCGTCCAGGATCACGAACGCCCGGATCCGGGCCGGCCGGGCGACCTGCTCGTTGGCCGCGTCCACCGCCTCCTGCACCAGCGCGTGCACCGCCGGGTGGCGGGTCGGCCGCGCGCCCAGCACCTGCTTGGTGCGCGACGCCCAGCCGATGATCTCGTCCGGGTCCAGGGTGATCACCGCGACCGGGTACGGGCGGCGGTCGCCGATCATCACCGCGCGGGACACGTAGCGGGACTGCTGGATGGCGAACTCGACCTGGGTCGGGGTGAGGTTCTTGCCCGCCGACGTGATGACGATGTCCTTCTTGCGGCCGGTGATCGTCAGATAGCCGTCGGCGTCGAGCGCGCCGAGGTCCCCGGTGTGCAGCCAGCCGTCCGCGTCCAGCGCCTCGGAGGTCGCCTCCGGGTTGCCGTGGTAGCCGGGGAAGACGTTGGCGCCCCGGGCGAGCACCTCCCCGTCGTCCGCGATCCGCACCTCGCAGCCGTCGACCGGCCGGCCGACCGTGCCGTGCCGGAAGTCGGAGGCGTGGTTGACGGCGATGATGCCCCCGGACTCCGTCATGCCGTACCCCTCCAGGACGGCGAGGCCGCAGGCCCGCAGGAAGGCCATGGTCTGCGGGGCGATCGGCGCGGCCCCGGTGGTCGCCCAGCGCAGCCGGCCGCCGAAGACGGCACGGACGAGGCTGAACAGGGCGGCGTCGGCCGCGTCGTAGGCCTCGCGCAGCTCCGGCGGCAGCTCCTCGCCGCGCTCGCGCAGCTCGGCCGCGCGCACGCCGAGCGCGACGGCCGCCTCGAACCGCTCCTTGCCGCCCTCCTGCGACTCCGCGAGCGCCAGCACCTGCGCGTGCACCTTCTCGAAGAGCCGGGGCACCGACGGCAGATGGGTGGGCCTGACCTCGGCCAGCTCGGCGACGATGTTCTCGATCCGCCCCCCGAAGAAGCACAGCGCCCCGCCGACCAGCAGCGTCGTGAACTGGATGAGCTGCGCCAGGAGATGGGCGAGCGGCAGGTACAGATACGTCGTGTCGCCGGGCAGCCCGCCCTCGATGTGCGGCACGGTGGCGTCCTGCACGGCGCCGAAGTTGCCGTGGGTGAGCCGGCAGCCCTTGGGCATCCCCGTGGTGCCCGAGGTGTAGACGATGGACGCCAGGTCCTCGGGCTTGCGCGTTTCCGCGCGAAGCAGCAGCTCGGCGAGCAGCCCCTCGTCGAGCGGCGCCCGCGCGGGGCTCCCGGCCGCCGCACCGTCCGCTGGGGCAGCATCGGCCGCCGCGCCCTGCGGCGCCACGCCCTCCGCGACCCCGTCGAGCGCGTCCAGCAGCAGCACCTGCCGCAGCTGCGGCAGCCGGTCCCGCAGCCGCTCCACCTTGGCGGCCTGCCGGGCGTCCTCGCAGATGATCACGGAGACGCCGGAGTCGCTCAGCACCCAGACGACCTCCTCGTCGCCCGCCGTCGGATAGACCGGCACGACGACGGCGCCCGCCGCCAGCGCGGCGAGGTGCGCGTACGTCCACTGCGGGCGGGTCTCGGAGAGGATCGCCAGCCGGTCACCGGGTTCGACGCCGAGGGCGATCAACCCGCAGCCGGCCCTCCGTACGGTGTCGCGCAGTTCCGTGTAGGTGACATCGCGCCACCCGCCGCCGGCGCGGAAGCGCAGTGCGGGAGTGTCGCCGTGCCGTTCCGCCACCCACTCCGCCGTCAGCGCCAGCGTCCCTGGCCGATCGGTCTGCGGTGCCATGGTGCCCATCGCGCGCCTCCCTTGGTCGTGTAGCCCTGACGCTATGAAGCACCGGCCCGCACGAAGATGACACGAACCGTCACACGGGTTGACCCTGCCGCTCAACTGCCCCACCGTTGAGTGTCATGGGCACGCATACGATCACGGTGCACCGGGTCAGAGCGGCGTTGCGCGGTGCCCAGCGGCTCGGCATCGACACCGCCCCGTTACTGCAACGGGCCCAGATCGCGCCCCTGTTGCTCGGCGACGACCGGGCCCGCGTCACCGACGACCAGTTCAGCTGCCTCGTCCGGGAACTGCACCGGGCCACCGACGACGAGTTCCTCGGCCTCGGCCCCGCGCCCAGCCCGCGCGGCTCCTTCGCCATGATGTGCTGCACGGCGCTGGGCGGCCGGGACCTGGGCGCCGCGCTGGACCGGGCGGTGCGCTTCTACGCGCTGTTCCCGAGCGGCCCGGCCCTCGCCGTCCACACGGCGGACGGCGTCGCGCACTTCACGGTGCGCGGCGAGCCGGCCGACGACCCGGACCACTTCCTCGCCGAGTGCCTGGTCGTCATCTGGCACCGGCTCTCCAGCTGGCTCGTCGGCAGCCGCATCCCGCTGCTGCACGCCGAGTTCGCCTACCCGGCGCCCCCGCACCGGGCCGAGTACGACCTGCTCTTCGGCTGCCCGGTCCGCTTCGGCGCGGAGCACACCGGCGCCGCCTTCGACGCGCACTGGCTCGACGCCCCGCTCATCCAGGACGAGACCGCGCTCGGCGAGCTGCTGCGCCGGGCCCCCGCCGACCTGCTCAGCCGGCGCGACTACGGCACCACCGTCACCGAGCAGATCCGCCGCACCATGACCCGCGCCCTGGCCACCCGCACCCGGCTGCCGGAGGCGCCGGAGATCGCGGCGCGGCTCGCGGTCAGCCCCGCGACGCTGCGCCGCCGGCTGACGGCCGAGGGCACGTCCTTCCAGCGGCTCAAGGACTCGGTCCGCAGAGACGCGGCCATCGCCGGGCTCCGTGACGGGAACGAGCCGATCGCCCACCTCGCGGCGCGGCTCGGCTTCTCCGAGGACACCGCCTTCCACCGGGCCTTCCGCCGCTGGACCGGGACGACCCCCGGCGCCTTCCGCCACGCGGCCCTCGGGACGCGCCCCACACCGCCGGGCCCGGGGCACGAGCCCCCGGCATGACCCCTTGGAGTGAATGCGGTTCCGGGTCAGCAAAGGTGAGCGGCGTGGTCAGCGCCGCGCCTACCGGTAAGTCACTACGGTCCCTGTACCCCCCACCTTCCACCGTCCCGATGGGAGAGCCGCAGTGCAGAGCACCGTACGACGCATCCGGCACATCGTTCCGGCGGCCCTGGCCGCCCTCGCGCTGACGACCGCGCTGACCGCCACGGCGGCACCGGCCCAGGCTCAGGCCTCGACGGCACCGCAGACCCGGACGTCGCAGGCCGCGACCACGACCGCGACCGCCGGGCAGCCCGGCGACATCGTCAGCGCCCAGCAGACCCGCTTCATGCCCAACCCCCTCGTCCTCACCGACACCAGGGCCTGGACGATCCGCTACCGGTCCACCACCGCCACGGGCGCGCCCACCACCGTCTCCGGCACCGTCCTCGTCCCCCGCGACGGCCGCACCGGACAGCGCCCCCTCGTCACGTACGCCGTCGGCACCGTCGGCCTCGCCGACAGTTGCGCGCCCTCCCGCGGCTTCCCCACCGGGACCACCGCCGAGGGCAGCCTCATCTGGCAGGCGCTGCTGCGCGGCTGGGCGGTCGCCGTCACGGACTACGAGGGCCTCGGCACCCCCGGAGTCCACACGTACACCGTCGGCCGGGCCGAGGGACAGGCCATGCTCGACGCCGCCCGCGCCGCGGAACGGCTGCCCGGCACCGGGCTGGACGCCGCCACCCCCGTCGGCATCATGGGCTACTCGCAGGGCGGCCAGGCCGCCGGCTGGGCCGCCGAGATCCACGACACCTACGCCCCCGACCTCAACGTCAGGGGCACCGCCACCGGCGGCGTCCCCGCCGACCTCCTCAAGGTCGCCGACTTCAACAACGGCGGTGTCGGGGCGGGCCTGATCCTCGCCGCGGCCGTGGGCCACGACGCCGCGTACCCGGAGCTGGACCTCGCCAAGTACCTGAACGGCCGGGGGCGGACGCTGGTGGACATCGTGAAGACGCAGTGCGTCGCCATCGACGCCATCGCCGGCCTCTTCCAGCGCATCGACCAGGTCACCACCAGCAACCCGCTCTACGAGCCCGACTGGCAGAGCGCGCTGCGCGCCGACGCGCTGGGCACCCGCGGTCCCGACGCCCCGGTCTACCTCTACCACGGCGTCATCGACGAGCTGATCCCCTACGGCGTGGGGCAGAAGCTGCGCTCCGACTGGTGCGCGAAGGGCGTCGACGTGCAGTGGCAGTCCATGCCGCTCGGCCACATCACCGGAGCCATCGCCGGGTCCCCGTTCGCGATGGAGTGGCTCGCCGACCGCTTCGCCGGCCACCCGACGGCGGGCAACTGCTGACCCGTCCCCCTCCGCACCCGGCGCCGGCCGGACCGGTCACCCCGGCCCGGCCGGCGCCGGCACGTCACCGCACCGACCGTCACCGTACCGCCCGTCACCGCACCGACCGTCACCGCTTGCGGTAGATCTCGTCGATCTCCTTGGTGAAGTCCCGGGCGATCGCGGTCCGCTTGAGCTTCATCGAGGGCGTCAGGTGCCCCGAGTCCTCGGTGAACTCCACCGGCAGCACCCGGAAGCGCCGGATCGACTCGGCCCGCGACACCGACGCGTTCGCGTCGTCGACCGCGTGCTGGATCTCCGCGAGCAGCTCCGGGTCCTCGGTGAGCTGCGCCGTCCTGACCCCGTCGCGGTGGTGCATCCGGCGCCAGTGGCTGAGGCCGTCGGGTTCGAGGGTGATGAGCGCGGCCACGTAGGGGCGGTTGTCGCCGACGACCATGCACTGCCCCACGAGCGGATGCGCCCGCAGCTGGTCCTCCAGCGGGGCCGGGGCGACGTTCTTGCCGCCCGCGGTGATGATGATCTCCTTCTTGCGCCCGGTGATCGTCAGATAGCCCTCGTCGTCCAGCTCCCCTAGGTCGCCGGTGGCGAACCAGCCGCCGTCCACCGGGTGGTAGGCCCCGACCCGGCCGTTCCAGTAGCCGCCGAAGACCATGCCGCCGCTGAGCAGCACCTCCCCGTCGTCGGCGATCCGGACGGCGGCACCCGGCAGCGGCCAGCCGACGGTGCCGAGCCGGGGCCGCAGCGGCGGGGTGACGGTGGCGGCGGCCGTCGTCTCCGTCAGCCCGTACCCCTCGAAGACCGCGACGCCGGCCCCCGCGTAGAACGCGGCGAGGCGGCGGCCGAGCGGTGAGCCGCCGCAGATCGCGTAGCGGACCTTGCCGCCGAGCGCGGCGCGGATGCGCCGGTAGACGAGCGGGTCGTAGAGCGCGTGGGCGGCCCGCAGCCCGAGCGAGGGGCCGCGCCCGGTGCCGGACTGCTGCGCCTCCAGCGCCTCGCCGTACCGCCGCGCGATGGTGGCGGCCCGGTCGAAGGACGACGCCCGGCCCATCGACTCGGCGGTGGCGCGGCCGGTGTTGTAGACCTTCTCCAGCACGTACGGGATCGCGAGCAGAAAGGTCGGCCGGAAGCCCGCGAGGTCGGCCAGCAGGTCGTCGGTGGCGATGCTCGGGGCGTGGCCGAGCCTGACCCGGGCCCGCAGGCAGCCGACGGCGACCATCCGGCCGAAGACGTGCGACAGCGGCAGGAAGAGCAGCGTCGAGGCGGGCTCCGCGCTCACCGACTTGAAGACCGGGTGCAGCAGCTCGATCGCGTTGTCGACCTCGGCGAAGAAGTTTCCGTGCGTCAGGATGCAGCCCTTGGGGCGTCCGGTGGTGCCCGACGTGTAGATGAGCGTGGCGACGCTCTCCGGTCCGAGGTTGGCGCGGCGGCCCTTGACCAGGACGTCCGGCAGCTCCCGCCCCTCGGCCATCAGCTGGGAGATGCCGCCGGCGTCCAGCTGCCACAGGTGCCGCAGCCCGGTCAGCTCGCGGCGCTGCCCGCTGATCAGCCGGGTCTGCTCGACGCTCTCCACCGCGCAGGCCACCGCGCCGGAGTCGGCGAGGATCCAGCCGGCCTGGGAGGCGGAGGACGTCGGGTAGATCGGGACGGTGATCAGCCCGGCGGCCCAGGCCGCGAAGTCCAGCAGGGTCCACTCGTAGGTCGTCCGCGCCATGATCGCGAGCCGGTCGCCGGGGCGCAGCCCGGAGGCGATCAGCCCTTTCGCCACCGCGACCACCTCGTCGCGGAAGTCCGCGGCCGTGATGTCACGCCACGCCCCGCGCTCGTCCTTGCGGCTGAGCACGGCCTCGTCCGGGGCCTCCAGGGCGTTGCGGAACGGGATGTCCGCGAGGCTCCCCTCGCTCTCGGGCGGCACGAGAGCGGGCACGGACGCCTGCCGTACCGCACCGCCCGAGACGACGAGCTCCGGTTCCACGGCGACGAGTTGGGACGGTATCGGACTCTTACGGGCCATCAGGGCTCTCCTGGTTCGCGGAATCGTACGGCGGCTCGCGCTACGCGGATCGGCGGCGGTCAGGGCGGCGGCGGGGCATGCGGAACGGTGCGGTGCGGGCGGGGCGGTGTGGTCGTGGCGGTTCGGGCGGTGCGGTGCTTGCCGGGCCTCGGGTTCAGGGGCGTTCGAGCACGGCCGTGACCCCCTGGCCGCCGGCCGCGCAGATGGAGACGAGTCCGCGCCCCGGGCCGCCGCGCTCGGCGAGCAGCGTGGCGAGGGTCGCGACGATGCGGGCGCCGGTCGCCGCGAAGGGGTGCCCGGTGGCGAGCGACGAGCCGGCCACGTTCAGCCGCTCGCGGTCCACCGTCCCCAACGGGCCCGCCAGGCCCAGCCGTCCGGTGCAGAACTCCTTGTCCTCCCAGGCGGCGAGGGTGGCCAGGACCTGCGACGCGAACGCCTCGTGGATCTCGTAGAGGTCGAAGTCGCCGAGGGCGAGCCCGGCCCGCTTCAGCATCCGCGGCACCGCGTACGCGGGCGCCATGAGCAGCCCCTCCTCGTCGCCCTTGGGGTTGCCGACGAAGTCGACGGCGGCCGTCTCGTAGGCCGTGAGGTACGCGAGCGGCTCGTGCCCGTGCTCCGCCGCCCACTCCTCGCTCGCCAGCAGGACCACGGCTGCGCCGTCCGTCAGCGGGGTCGAGTTGCCGGCCGTCATGGTCGCGCCGCCCTCCCGCACCCCGAAGACCGGCTTCAGCCGCGCGAGCTTGTCGGCCGTCGAGTCCGGGCGCAGGTTCTGGTCGCGGTCCAGGCCGCGGAACGGCGTCACCAGGTCGTCGAAGAGGCCGCGCTCGTACGCCGCCGCGAGCCGCTGGTGGCTGGCGGCGGCCAGCACGTCCTGCGCCTCGCGCGCCACGCCCCACCGCTTCGCGGTGAGCGCCGCGTGCTCGCCCATCGACAGCCCGGTGCGCGGCTCGGCGTTGCGCGGGATCTCCGGTACGAGGTGGCGCGGCCGGATGCGCGCCAGCGCCTTGGCGCGCGCCCCCGCGGACTTCGCCCGGCGAGCCTCCAGCAAGATCTTCCGCAGCTCGTCGTTGACGCCGAGCGGCGCGTCGCTCGCGGTGTCGGCGCCGCCCGCGATGCCGCACTCCAGCTGGCCGAGCGCGATCTTGTTGGCGACGGCGATGATCGCCTGCAGCCCGGTGCCGCACGCCTGCTGGATGTCGTAGGCGGGGGTGGCCGGGTCGAGCGCGCTGCCGAGCAGGGTCTCGCGGGCGAGGTTGAAGTCGCGGCTGTGCTTGAGGACGGCCCCGGCGACGAACTCGCCCACGCGCTCACCGGCCAGGCCGGTCCGTTCCACCAGCCCGCCCAGCGCCGCACCCAGCATGTCCTGGTTGGACGCGGTGGCGTACGGGCCGTCGGAGCGGGCGAACGGGATGCGGTTGCCCGCCACCACGGCGACCCGGCGCGGGCCGTCCCGGCCGTCCCTGCTGTCCTTGCGTGCACTCATCGGCTGGCTCTCCCTTGGCTGGGCGCTGACTCACCAGTAGCCTTACCGGCGGTAAACTTACTCCAGAGTAAGGAGAAGGCCAATGGCCGATCGCTATCTCCGTTTCACGGGCACGGCCCCCGGCCGCTTCCTCTCCGGCCGCCTCGGTCTTCCCCAGCCCACCGCGCTGCGGCGCTGGTCCCCCGAGCACCCGGAGCCGGCGGGACCGATCCTGCGGCTGACGGCCGGCGTCCCCGACCCGGCCCCGGAGTCCGCTCCGGCGGCCGTCGTGCTGGACGCCACCGGCGTCCGCCGACCCGCCGGGCTGCACGACGTGTACGCCGCGCTGCACCCGGTCGTCCGCTCGATCGCGCCCTGCGGCCGGCTGGTCGTCCTCGGCGCCGCCCCGGACCCGGCCGATCCGCACCAGGCCGCCGCCCAGCAGGCACTCGAAGGCTTCGTCCGCTCGCTCGGCAAGGAGATCGGCCGCGGCCGCACCGTCCAGCTGCTGCGCCTGGCGCCCGGCGCCGACACCGAGTCGACGCTGCGCTTCCTGCTCTCCCCCAAGTCCGCGTACGTCAGCGGCCAGGTCATCGAGATCGGCCCGGCCCCCTCCCCTTCCCAGGACGCAGCCGGCACCGGCCGGATCGCGCTGGTCACGGGCGCCGCGCGCGGCATCGGCGAGTCCGTCGCCGCCACCCTCGCCCGTGACGGCCACCACGTCGTCTGCCTCGACGTCCCGCAGGCGCAGGAGGCGCTGACCGATGTCGCGCGGCGGCTGGGCGGCACCGCGCTGGCGCTGGACATCACCGCGCCGGACGCCGGGGAACGCATCGCCGCCGCACTCCCCGACGGCCTGGACGTCCTGGTCCACAACGCCGGGATCACCCGCGACCGCAAGCTGGCCAACATGGCCGCCGACCGCTGGGACTCCGTCCTCGACGTCAACCTCGGCAGCGTCATCCGCACCACCGACCACCTGCTGAAGGCCGGCACCCTGCACGACGGCGGCCGGATCGTCGCCACCGCCTCGATCAGCGGCATCGCGGGCAACGCCGGCCAGACCAACTACGCCGCCTCGAAGGCGGGCGTCATCGGCTTCGTGCGCGCGCTCGCGACGGATCCGCGCACGGCGGAGCACGGCATCACCGTCAACGCCGTCGCCCCCGGCTTCATCGAGACGAAGATGACGGCCGCGGTCCCGCTGTTCATCCGCGAGGCGGGGCGCCGGATGAACTCCCTCGGCCAGGGCGGACTGCCGGTCGACGTGGCCGAGACCATCGCCTGGTTCGCCGACCCGGGCTCGGGCGGCGTCACGGGCCAGGTGGTCCGCGTCTGCGGCCAGAGCCTCCTGGGCGCGTAGCGCCCCCTTCGACGACACCGACCGGAAAGGACGGCCCGACGTGCCCATCCACACCCTCGCCGCGCCCCCGCGGCTCCCGCTGGTCCTGGCCAGGGGCGCGCTCGGCTCGCGCCGCAAGCGCGGGCGGCCGCGCGACGGCGCCGCGCCCGCCGACCGGCTGGTCCTGCCCGCCGTGCGCGTCGACCCGGGGCGGCTCGCCGCGTACGCGCGGGTCTGCGGCTTCCCCCAGGAGCAGCCGGCCGACACGGTGCCGCTGACGTACCCGCACATCCTCGGATTCCCGCTCGCGGCGCGGCTGATGGCCGACCGCGCGTTCCCGCTGCCGCTGCTGGGGCTGGTGCACACCTCGATCGAGATCAACCAGCAGCGCGCCCTGCGCGCGGGCGACCGGCCCGAACTGACCGTCCACACCGCGGCGCTCCGCCCGCACCACCGGGGCACCGAAGCCGTGCTCGTCACCGAGGCGCGCCTCGACGGCGAGCTCGTCTGGTCCGACCGCAGCACGTACCTGGCCCGGCACAGCGGCGCCACCGGCCCGCGCCCGGACGAAGCGCCGGAGCCGGAGGGGAGCCGGCTGCCCGCCGTCGCCACCTGGCAGCTCGGCGCGGACCTGGGCCGCCGCCACGCGCGGGTGTCCGGCGACTACAACCCGATCCACCTCCACCCCTGGACGGCGAAGCCGCTGGGCTTCCCCCGCGCCATCGCCCACGGCATGTGGACCGTGGCCCGCTGCGCGGCCGAGGCGGTGCCGGCGACGGCCGAACACGTCACCCTGCACGCCAGGTTCAGGGCGCCGGTGCTGCTCCCCGGCACGGTGACCTACGCGGCCTGCACCGCCGCCGGTGCGGCGGGCCGCTTCGAGGTCCGCAGCGGGGACCGCGTCCACCTCACGGGCGAGGTGGTTCCCAGCGCCGGCCGTTCATGAGGTTGTCCAGGCCGGCCCAGGCGAAGTTCATCAGCGTCGCCGCGGTGTCCTTGCCCGACTGGCCCGGCTGCCCGCAGCCCCAGCCCGCCAGCGACTCGGCCGCGCCCACCAGGGCCTGCGCCAGCGCCGTCACCTCGCGCTCGGCGAGCTCGCCCTCGCAGTCGGCCTCGCGGGCGGCGGCGGCGATCAGCTCCCGGACGAACTCGGCGATCTCCGCGCGCATCTTCGCGACCTCGTCGGCGAAGGGCTCCCCCTGCGTCCTGGCCTGCTGGTACAGCACGGTCCAGCCGTCGGGGCGCTCCGTCGTGTGCGTGAAGAACGCCCGCAGCCCGCACCACAGTTGCCGGTCGGGCGCCGCCCCCGGCTCCACCCCGGCCCGCACCGCTTCGGTGAGCGCGGCCGCCTCGCGGCGGATGCAGGCGGTGAAGAGCTCTTCCTTCGAGTTCAGATACAGATAGACGAGCGGCTTGGACACCCCGGCCAGCTCGGCGATCTCGTCCATCGAGGCCGCCCGGTACCCGCGCCGCGCGAACGTCGCCACCGCCGCGTCGAGCATCTGCTGCTCCCGCACGTGCCGCGGCACCCGCTTGGTCTTCGCACCCACCCCGTGCCACCTTTCGTAGCGCTACCCGTAAGTAAGCCTACGGGGCTGCGGGGTGCCGGGACCGCCGACGGCGGCGGGCCCCGCGGAACCGGCCACCTCCCGTGAATCTGGACAGATTCCCACTGCCGGGCCGACAATCCCAGCATGACGTCGCCCGAGTTCCGCGCCCACGGTGTACGGCCGTCGGAGACCGAACGGGACCACGCGCTCGACGTGCTGCGCGCCGGGACCGGCGATGGCCGGATCTCCCACGACACCTTCATGCACCGCATGCACATCGTGCTCACCGCCCGCACGCGTGCCGAGGTCGAGAGCGCCCTCGCCGACCTCCCCTCCCGCGGCCGCTCGCCGCAACTCCTGCTGCTGCGCAGCGTCGCCCGCCTCTCGGCGCTCTCGGTACGGCTGCGCGGCAGCTGGCGCACCGAGCAGCTCCCCGGCCTGCGGCTGCCCGAGCCGGGCCCGCAACCGCTGCGCATCGGCCGCGCCCCGGTGTGCGACCTGCGCCTGGGCCACGACTCGGTCTCCCGCACCCACGCCGAGCTGCGCTACCAGGACGACGCCTGGCTCCTCTCCGACCTGGGCTCCCTCAACGGCACCCACGTCAACGGCCTCCGCATCACGGGCACGGTCCGCGTCCACCCCGGCGACCACGTGGCCTTCGGCAGCCTCAACTTCCGCCTGGCCTCCGGCTGATCCGCCCGGACCCACCCGCTCATGACGGTGCCCCCGTACCTCGTGGAGAGGGCCGGGGGCACGGTCGTGGGTGGGGTCAGGCGGCGACCGGGACGCGGGGCTCGCGGTCGGCTTCCGCTTCGTCGGACATCAGGTCGTCGATGTCCGCGCCGTGGGCCGTGGCGTACTTGTCGCGGTCCAGGATGTTCTCGCGGGCCGCGACGATGACCGGGACGACGGACTGGCCGGCCACGTTCGTGGCGGTCCGCATCATGTCGAGGATGGGGTCGATCGCCAGGAGGAGGCCGACGCCCTCCAGCGGGAGGCCCAGGGTGGAGAGGGTCAGGGTGAGCATCACGGTGGCGCCGGTGAGGCCCGCCGTCGCCGCGGAGCCGATGACCGAGACGAAGGCGATCAGCAGGTAGTCGCCGATGCCCAGGTGGATGCCGAAGACCTCGGCGATGAAGATGGCGGCGAGGGCCGGGTAGATCGCGGCGCAGCCGTCCATCTTGGTGGTGGCGCCGAACGGGACGGCGAAGGAGGCGTACTCGCGCGGGACGCCGAGGCGTTCGGTGACGCGCTGGGTGACCGGCATCGTGCCGACCGAGGAGCGCGAGACGAAGGCGAGCTGGATGGCGGGCCAGGCGCCGCGGAAGAACTGCAGCGGGCTGACCTTGGCGACGGTGGCCAGCAGCAGCGGGTAGACGCCGAACAGCACGAGCGCGCAGCCGACGTAGACGTCGGCGGTGAAGGTCGCGTACTGCTTGATCAGGTCCCAGCCGTAGGTGTTGATCGCGTTGCCGATCAGGCCCAGCGTGCCCAGCGGCGCGAGCTTGATGACCCACCACAGGGCCTTCTGCAGCAGTTCGAGGACCGAGGTGCTGAGGGTGAGGATCGGCTCGGCCTTCTCGCCGAGCTGCAGCAGCGCGATGCCGACGACGGCCGCCATGAAGACGATCTGCAGCACGTTCAGCTCGGTGAACGGCGTGATGACGTCCGTCGGGATAATCCCGGTGAGGAAGTCCAGCCAGGAGCCGGTGTGCTTGGGCTTGGCGCCGTCGGCCGGGGTCAGGCCGCTGCCGGAGCCCGGGTTGGTGAGCAGCCCGATCGCGAGGCCGATGGAGACCGCGATCAGCGACGTGATCATGAACCAGAGCAGCGTGCGGGTCGCCAGCCGGGCGGCGTTGGAGACGTTCCGCAGGTTGGTGATGGACACCACGATGGCGAAGAAGACCAGCGGGGCGACGGCGAGCTTCAGCAGCTGGACGAAGATCGAGCCGATCTCGTCGAGCGTCTTGCCGAGCCAGGCGACGTCACCGCTGCGGGCGATCCAGCCGAGGAGCACACCGAGGACGAGGCCGCCGAGTATCTGGGCCCAGAACGGGATCTTGGGTATGCGTACGCGACTGGATGTAGGAGACATGTTCCTGACGCTAACACCCGTGCTTTGAGAAACCCAAAGCGATTCTTTGGGTCCCCCAGGGCCGCAGGGGGGCGGAGAACGCAAAACCCCGCCCGGAACGTGACGTTCCGGGCGGGGCATGGCGAAGTGTGTGACGAGGGTTACTCACCGACCCCCTGCGGTACGCGCTCTGCCGAACGGCGCTACGGCACTACGGTTCTGCAACGCCAAGGCGCCAAAGCGCCAAGGCGCTACGCGGTACGCGCGGCGTCGTCCGCCGCGTCCTCCGCGCTCCGGCTCTTGGCGAAGTTCGACCGGCTGCGCTCGACGCGCGCGGAGACCTGGGCGGACGCGGCGTCACGGGCGCCGCGCAGCAGGACGAAGCTGAGCGGCGCGGAGATGACGAGGGCGAGGAGCGCGACCCACAGCAGGTTCGAGCTACCGAGCCCGGCCGGCAGGATCCGCAGGGAGACCAGACCCCAGATGACCGCGAAGCAGGCGACGAAGAGGCCAAAACGCATGGCGGTGTAACGGAACATGCTTCCAGTGAAGCACGGGCGTCCGACGATCAGTGCAGGGGGAGCCACATAGCGATGTCGTCGCGGAAGTCGCCGTCGGCGACGCGGATCGCGTCCGGCACGCGGCCCACTTCCTTGAAGCCGCAGCCGGCGTAGAAGGCGTCCACGCCGGTGCCGCCGCGCACCCCGAGGCGGAGCGAGTCGAAGCCCAGGTCACGGGCGAAGTCGACGGCCTCGAGGACCATCCGCCGGCCGCGGCCGCCGCCCTGCAGGGCCGGGTCGACCATGACCGTGACCAGCGTGCACCAGTGCCGCATCAGGCGGTGGGTGTTCAGCTTGAGGAAGACCGTGCCGACCGCCCGGCCGTCCTCGTACGCGACGAGCAGTCGCTGGGCCCCCGCGCCGACCGCCTCGAACTGGCCCTCGGCGGCCGGGCGCACGTCCTCGGCCGTGACCGGCGGGACGAACCCGATCGCGCCGCCGGCGTTGGAGGCGTCGGTCCAGATCCGGACGATCTCTTCGCGCAGGTCGGCGGTCAGCTCGGGGTCGCGGGCAAAGGTAAGGGTCATGTGCTCATCGTAACTATTACCGCCACCGTCCCGCAACGAGGAAAAGCCGGGGGCCCCGACGGCACGCTCACGCGTGCGGTCGGGGCCCCGGACGAACAGCGGGACGCCGGAGCGTCAGAACCGCATCAGCTGCGGGGACTCGCGCCGCTCGGCGTCCGGCCCCGGGTACTCGCGGATGATCTCGTAGCGCGTGTTGCGCTCGACCGGCCGGAACCCGGCGTCGCGGATCAGCTCCAGGATGTCGTCGCGGTTCAGCTTGTTCGGCGTGCCGAAGTCGTCCGCGTCATGGGTGATCTTGTACTCGACGACCGAGCCGTCCATGTCGTCCGCGCCGTGCTGCAGCGCCAGCTGCGCCGTCTGCACGCCGTGCATCACCCAGAAGACCTTGACGTGCGGCACGTTGTCGAAGAGCAGCCGGGAGACGGCGAACGTCTTGAGCGCGTCGGCGCCGCTGGCCATCGTGGTGCGGGCCTGCAGCGTGTTGCGGATCTTGCCGTCCTTCATGTCCACGAAGTCGTGCTGGTACCGCAGCGGGATGAAGACCTGGAAGCCGCCGGTCTCGTCCTGCAGCTCGCGCAGCCGCAGCACGTGGTCCACCCGGTGCCGCGGCTCCTCGATGTGCCCGTAGAGCATCGTCGCCGGGGTCTTGAGGCCCTTGGAGTGCGCCAGGCGGTGGATCCGGGACCAGTCCTCCCAGTGGGTGCGGTGGTCCACGATGTGCTGCCGGACCTCCCAGTCGAAGATCTCGGCGCCGCCGCCGGTCAGCGACTCCAGGCCCGCCTCGATCAGCTCGTCCAGGATGTCGGAGGCCGACAGGCCGGAGATCGTCTCGAAGTGGTGGATCTCCGTCGCCGTGAACGCCTTCAGCGAGACGGACGGCAGCGCCTCCTTGAGGGCCTTCAGCGAGCGCGGGTAGTACCGCCACGGCAGCGTCGGGTGCAGACCGTTGACGATGTGCAGCTCGGTGAGGTTCTCGCCCTCCATCGTCTTCGCGAGGCGGACGGCCTCCTCGATGCGCATCGTGTACGCGTCCTTCTCGCCCGGCTTGCGCTGGAACGAGCAGTAGGCGCACGACGCGGTGCACACGTTCGTCATGTTCAGGTGCCGGTTGACGTTGAAGTGGACGACATCGCCGTTCTTCTCCGTCCGCACGTGGTGCGCGAGACCACCCAGCCAGGCGAGGTCGTCGGACTCGTAGAGGGCGACTCCGTCCTCACGGGTCAGCCGCTCACCCGCGTAGACCTTCTCCTCCAGCTCACGCTTGAGTCCAGCGTCCATGCCTGCCGCCTCCTAGTTGCCATTCCGACCCGATCAAAGCTACTCCCCCGGATCCCGCCCGCGAGCAGGGCCCACTCATGCCTCTTCGGGGAGCGATCCGACCCGGTTCTCCCACTTCGTGGAGAGCACGATCGTGGTCCGGGTACGGGCCACGCCCTTCGTGCCCGACAGCCGGCGGATCGTGCGCTCCAGTCCGTCCACGTCGCCGACCCTGACCTTGAGCATGTACGAGTCGTCGCCGGCGATGAACCAGCAGTCCTCGATCTCGTCCAGGTCGCGCAGCCGGTGGGCCACGTCCTCGTGGTCGGCCGCGTCACTGAGCTGCAGCCCGACCAGGGCGGTCACGCCCAGTCCGAGCGCCACAGGCGCGACGGTGGCCCGGTAGCCGGTGATCACCCCGGCCTGTTCCAGGCGGTTGATCCGGTCGGTGACGCTGGGCCCGGAGAGCCCCACCAGCCGGCCCAGTTCCGCGTACGAGGCCCGCCCGTTCTCGCGCAGCGCCTGGATGAGCTGCCTGTCCACCGCGTCCATATGCCTGGACCCTCCCGTTCATGCATCGATTGCGCCGTGCGAACAAGAATCTAAGGCATCCGCGACCCTGCGGCCTGCGCATCAGCGCGGAGGTCAGCCGGAACCGGCCGATCCGAGCTCGCCCTCCCAGCGGCGGTACAGCTGGTGCGGCACGGCCGCCGCGTCCAGCACCCGCCCGGCGACGAAGTCGACCAGGTCCTGGATGTGCCGGGCGCCCGCGTAGAAGGCGGGTGACGCGGGCAGCACGACGGCGCCCGCCTCGTCGAGCGTCACCAGGTGCTTGAGGGTCTGGCCGTTGAGCGGGGTCTCGCGGACCGCGACCACCAGGGGCCTGCGCTCCTTGAGCGTGACGCTCGCCGCCCGCTGCAGCAGGTCCTTCGACAGTCCGAGCGCGACGCCCGCCACGCAGGCGGTGCTGGCCGGCACGATGAGCATGCCCTTGACCGGGTACGAACCGGAGGACGGTCCGGCCGCGAGGTCGCCGGCGGCCCAGAACCGCACGTCCGCCAGGTCCGCGGGCTCCAGGTCGAACGACCCGTCCTTGCCGTCGGCGCCGCGCTTCAGCCAGGTCCGCAGGTCGTCGCGCCAGTGCGCGTCGCGGAACGGGTGGCCCGTCTCGTCGAGCAGCGTGAGCCGGGCGGCCCGGCTGACCACCAGGTCCACGGCCTCGCCCGCTCGCAGCAGCCCCCGCAGGACGGCGGCGGCGTAGGGCGTCCCGGATGCTCCGGAGACCCCGACGATCCAGGGTGTGCGCAGGCTCGTTTCCACCCGGCGAGCCTATCCGGACACGTGGGACGCCCTGTGACCGGAGAGGCGCCGGCCCGGTCGAGCCCTCGGGAACCACCCCGGATGTCGGCGGCGTTGTCTACGGTAGGGACACATGGATCTGAGGGGGGCCTCGGTGAGTCACAGCCACGAACCGGTAGCGGACCGTTCCGCGCGGACCTCGCGCACCGCGCGCACCGCACACGCGAGTGTCGGCCTGGCCGCTCCCCTGCGGGGCGGGGCGCGGGTCACGGCCGCCGCCGCGGTCATGCTGGCGTGGGTGGGGCTGCTGTGGCTGCTCGAAGCCGTGGATGTGGTGACGGACCACTCGCTCGACACCTTCGGCATCGTGCCGCGCGAGACGGGTGAGCTGCGCGACATCATCCCGGCCGCCTTCACGCACTTCGGGTTCGCCCATGTCGCGGCCAACAGCCTGCCGCTGCTCGTCCTGGGGTTCATCGCGGCGCTGCGCGGCATCGTCCGCTTCCTCAGCGTCTCCTTCGTCATCATCCTGACCAGCGGCCTGGGCGTCTGGCTCGTCGCGCCCCCGCACACCAACACGGCGGGCGCCTCCGGTGTCGTCTTCGGCCTCTTCGGCTACCTGCTGGTGCGCGGCTTCGTCGACCGGCGGGTGCTGGACATAGCGGTCGGCCTCGGCGTCGCGGTGCTGTACGGGTCGATCCTGTGGGGCGTGCTGCCCACCGCCGAGGGCGTCTCCTGGCAGGGCCACCTCTTCGGGCTCCTCGGGGGCATCGCCTCCGCCTTCTTCTTCCGCGTCCGCACGCCCGACCTCGCCGGCCCGTCCGACCGGACGGCGCGATGACACCTGCCGCACCGGCGGCACCGGCCGCACCGGCCGCATCAGTGAAACCTGCCGAAAAAGCCCTCAGTGCCGCCCGGCACGCACCGCTAATCTGAAGATCTCACCCGGCGCCCCAGGCCATTGGCCGAAGGCCCGCATGTTCTACGGGAGTCACCACATCAGCACCGCACACAAGGGTCTGGCCGCCATCGGCTGCGTCGCCCTCATAGCCACCGCCTCCGCCGCCTGCGGCACCGTCCAGCAGGTCGGCGCGGCCGTGAAGGTCAAGAACGCCGTGGACAAGCTCGGCGAGCAGAAGGCCGTCACCGCGACCGTCTCCTTCGACGCCACCGAGGACCAGGTCTGGGCCGCGATGAAGGGTGAGGACGACTTCACCAAGGACGACGCGAAGATGCTCGCGAGCCTGCACGCCAAGCTCGGGCTGAGCTCCGACAAGGCGCTCAAGGACTCCGCGGCCGCGAAGGACGCGAAGGCCGCCCCGAGCGACGCCTCGTCCTTCTCCTTCCAGCTGTCCTCGGACGCCGCGGGCAAGCAGAACCTCATCGAGGTCCGCTCCATCGGCAAGAAGGTCTACATCCGGGCCGACGTCAAGGCGCTGGCCTCGCTCGGCGGCAAGGACAAGGAGACGTCCCTGGAGGGGCTCCTCCCCTCGGCCGAGGACATCCCGGCCTCGCTCGGCGCCGTGAAGGACGTGCTGGAGGGCAAGTGGGTCTCCATCGACCCGGCGGCGTTCTCGGACCTCGGCAAGACCCTCGGCGGTGACAAGGGCCTCGGCAAGTCGCCGCTGCCGGACCCGTCGTCGTTCGACGCCAAGACCCAGCAGCAGCTGGTCGACGCGATCAGGAACGCGATGGAGCACAACGCCAAGTTCACGGACAAGGGCAGCGACCACGGCGTGGACCACGTCACGATGACGGTCCCGGGCGGCCCCGCGGCCAAGGAGCTCGCCAAGAGCCTCGCCCCGCTGGAGAAGCAGATCCCGGACTTCAAGGCGGCGGACCTCAACAAGGTCCCGGCCAAGGACTACACGGTGGATCTGTCGATCAAGGACGGCATGCTGTCCGGGATCACCGTCGACCTGACCCAGCTCAACAAGAAGCCGTCCCAGGGCAAGCTCCCGCTGGTCATCGGCCTGGACGGCGGCAGCGCCCCGGTCACGGCCCCGGCCGGAGCACGGCCGTTCACCCCGCAGGACATCATGGGCCTGTTCATGCTCGGCGCCCAGAACCTCAAGGGCCTCGGCGCGTAGCGCCCGGCGGCCGCGGCCCCGGTGTCCGTCAGATACCGAGGCCGCGGACCGCGAGGTCGAGCAGCGCGCAGACGAAGAGCGCGATGCCGATGAATCCGTTGACCTGGAAGAACGCCCGGTTCAGCCGGCTCAGGTCGTGCGGCCGCACGATCGAGTGCTCGTACAGGAACGCGCCGGCGACGATCGTCAGCCCCACCCACCAGAACGCGCCCGCGCCGGTGGCGACCCCGTACCAGGCCAGCAGGGCCGTCGTGACGACATGGCAGCCGCGGGCCCCGTACAGGGCGGCGGCGACGCCGAAGCGGGCCGGGACGGACTTGACGCCGTCCGCCCGGTCGGCGGCGACGTCCTGCGACCCGAAGATCAGGTCGAAGCCGCCGATCCACACGCCGACGGCCAGCCCGAGGATGACCGCGTCCCACGACCACTCGCCGGTGACCGCGAGCCACGCGCCGATCGGGCCCATCGCCTGCGCGACGCCGAGGATCGCGTGCGGGAAGTTCGTGAACCGCTTGCCGTACGGATAGACCACCATCGGGATCACGGCGATCGGCGCCAGCGCCAGGCAGAGCGGGTTGAGCAGCGCCGCCGCGCCCAGGAAGAGCACCACGGCCACCAGCGCGCCGGTCCACGCCGAGCGCACCGAAACCGCCCCGGTGACCAGTTCGCGCTGCGCGGTGCGCGGGTTGCGGGCGTCGATCTCCCGGTCGATGATCCGGTTGCACGCCATCGCGAAGGTGCGCAGCCCGACCATCGCGACCGTGATCAGGACCAGCCGCCACCAGTGGACGGATCCGTCCAGCGCGAACATCGCGCTGAGCGCGGCGATGTACGCGAACGGCAGCGCGAAGATCGAGTGCTCGATCATGACGAGCCGCAGGAACGCCCTGATCCGGCCAGGCGGCGCGGGTTCCGGGGCGAAGAGGTCCGGGGTTGCGGAATCCGTGGTCACGAGAGGCCGTACTCCTTCCAGCGCCGGTCGACCTTGGCGGCGGTCTCCGGGTCGGAGACCACCATCTCCGGCCAGCCGCCATCGCGCGTGTACCCCTCCTCGGGGAGCTTACGGGTCGCGTCGATGCCTGCCTTGCCGCCCCAGAACTGCTGGTAGGAGGCGTGGTCGAGGTGGTCGACCGGCCCTTCCACGACCGTCAGGTCGCGGGCGTAGTCGGTGTTGCCGAGCGCGCGCCAGGCGACTTCGTGCAGGTCGTGCACGTCGCAGTCGGCGTCCACGATGATGATCAGCTTCGTCAGCGACATCATGTGCGCGCCCCAGATCGCGTGCATCGTCTTCTGGGCGTGCTTCGGGTACTTCTTGTCGATCGAGACGATGGCGCAGTTGTGGAAGCCGCCCGCCTCCGGCAGGTGGTAGTCCACGATGTCCGGCACGATGATCTTCAGCAGCGGCAGGAAGAACCGCTCGGTGGCCCGGCCCAGCGGCCCGTCCTCGGTGGGCGGCCGGCCCACCACGATCGACTGCAGCAGCGGGCGCCTGCGCATCGTCACGCAGTCGATGGTCAGCGCGGGGAACGGTTCCTGCGGGGTGTAGAAGCCGGTGTGGTCGCCGAACGGGCCCTCGGGAAGCGTCTTCCCGGGCTCCAGCCAGCCCTCCAGCACGACCTCGGCGTTGGCCGGGACCTGGAGCGGGACGGTCTTGCAGTCCACCATCTCCACCCGCTTGCCCTGCACGAAGCCCGCGAACAGGTACTCGTCGATGTCGCCGGGCAGCGGCGCGGTCGAGGCGTACGTCACCGCCGGCGGGCAGCCGAACGCGATGGCGACCGGCAGCCGCTCACCGCGCCGCTCCGCCACCTTGTAGTGGTTGCGGCTGTCCTTGTGGATCTGCCAGTGCATCCCGATGGTGTTGCGGTCGTGCCGCTGCAGCCGGTACAGCCCGAGGTTGCGCACCCCGGACTCCGGGTCCTTGGTGTGCGTCAGCCCGAGGTTGAAGAACGAGCCGCCGTCCTCCGGCCAGGTGAAGAGCGCGGGCAGCGCGTCCAGGTCCACGTCGTCGCCCCGCAGCACGACCTCCTGCACGGGCGCGTCGCCGGACTTCACCTTCTTCGGCGGTACGTGCGTCATCCCGGCGAGCTTGCCGAACGCCTCCCGCACGCCGGTGAAGCCGTGCGGCAGCTCCGGCTTCAGCAGCCCGGCGATCTTGTCGCTGATGTCGCTGTACGCGCTCAGCCCGAGGGACTTCAGCATCCGCCGGTCGGTCCCGAACACGTTCATCGCCAGCGGCATCGACGAACCGCGCACGTTCTCGAAGAGCAGCGCGGGACCGCCCGCCTTGTTCACGCGGTCGGTGATCTCGCCGACCTCCAGATACGGGTCGACCTCGGCCTTGATCCGCTTGAGGTCGCCGTCCTTCTCCAGAGCCCTCAGGAAGGAGCGAAGATCGTCGTAAGCCATAGGGTCCAGTATCCGCCACGCACTACCCTGTACCCGTCACCGGGCCCCGCCACGGCCCGTTTCTTCCGGCTCAGGGGGCCCGCTCGCCATGATCAGGTATCTGCCGTTCCTGCTGGTGCTCGCGTTGTGGATCTACGCGTTCATCGACTGCCTGAACACCCCGGAGGAGGAGGTCCGCGGACTGCCGAAGGTGGTGTGGGTGATCATCATCCTGCTCTTCGGCGAGGTCCTCATCGGGCCCATCGCCTGGCTCGTCGCCGGCCGCAACCGCCGCCCGGTGCCGGCGAGCGGCAGCACGCCGTCCGAGTGGCACCGGTCCCGGCAGGACTGGGTCGCGCCGGACGACAACCCCGACTTCCTCAAGGGGCTGAAAGAGGACAACAAGAAGGACGAGGCGGTCCTCAAGGACTGGGAGGCCGACCTCCGCCGCCGCGAGGACGAGCTGCGCCGCCGCGAGTCCGGACGGGACGACACCCCGCCGGCCGGCGACTGAGGTGCCCGTACGGCCGCCCCGGGGGGAGCGGTCGTACGGACCACGGCTCGGTGGCGTCAGACCCCGGCGTAGGAGTGCTTGCCCGTGATGAAGATGTTGACGCCGTAGTAGTTGAAGATGAAGCACGCGAAGGCGACCAGCGCCAACGCGGCGGCCTTGCGGCCCTTCCAGCCGGCCGTCGCGCGGGCGTGCAGGTAGCAGGCGTACGCGACCCAGGTGATGAACGACCAGGTCTCCTTGGGGTCCCAGCCCCAGTACCGGCCCCAGGCGGCCTGCGCCCAGATCGAGCCCGCGATGACGGTGAACGTGTACAGCGGGAAGACCAGCGCGTTCATCCGGTACGCGAACTTGTCGAGCGTCGCCGCCGACGGCAGCCGGTTCATGATGTTGGCCCAGGTCGGGTTCACGGCCCGGCCGGCGGTCAGGGCCGCCTCGTAGTAGTCGCGGAAGAGGAACAGCGCCGTGCCGACCGCCGCGAGGTAGAACACCGCGCCGGAGATGATCGCGCACGAGACGTGGATCCACAGCCAGTACGAGTGCAGCGCCGGGACCAGCTGGTCACTGTCGGTGTAGAGCACCGCGACGGCCAGGCCGAGGTCCAGCAGCACCGTCGTGGTCAGGAAGAGCCCGATCCAGCGGACCCGCTTCTTCATCGCCAGCAGGAGCAGGTACAGCCCGACCGCGACCATGCCGAACGTCGTGGAGAACTCGTACATGTTGCCCCACGGCACCCGCTGCACGGAGGCCCCGCGGCAGACGACCGCGGCCAGGTGGAACGCGAACGCGAGCACCGTCAGCGAGACGGCGATCCGGCCGTACCGGTCGCCGTCCGCGTCGGTGCCGGCGGCGCCGGGGCCGTCCGGGATGCCGCGGTCGCTGGCCGAGGAGCGGGTGACGACCTTGGGCCGCTCCAGGGTGGCGGTGCCGCCGCCGCGCTGGACGACCTCGATCGCGGGGGCCGCCGCGGGGGCGGTGAGCGCCGCCGCGGTGATCGCGACCCGGCTGCGGCTGCCGAACACCCACTCGGCCATGTGCGCGAGGAAGGCGAGCGTGTAGACCGCCATGGCGGAGTAGATCAGGTAGTTGCTGTAGTTCGCGAAGTTCTCATTGACCGCTGCCGCGATAGTCACGCGCGCGCTCCTTCGTCTGGCAGGAGAGGTTCTTCCGAGGGGTCTGCGTCCGGGCCGCCGGGGTCCGGCAGCTGGGGCGCGTCCGGCAGGAGCTTGTAGGCGAGGTCCCCGATCTCGTCGGCGATCCTCGCCGACTCGCTGCGGCCGAGCCCGGCCAGCTCCACGACGGTCACACCGTCGTCACCCGGGGTGGCCCGGATCCACACCCGGCGGCGCTGGATGAACAGCGAGCCGGCCAGACCGAGGATCGCGGCGACCGCGCTGCCGAGCGCCCAGCCGTTGCCGACCTGGTGGGAGACCTGGAAGCTGGCCCAGGTCTTGACGCCGTCGAAGGTGATGGAGCCGCCGCCGTCCGGCAGTTGCAGGGACTCCCCGACGGCCAGCACCTGGCGCAGCGGCTGGCCGTTGGCGGACTTGTACTGCGTCATCTTCTTGTCGTCGAGCTGGTACACGTTCTGCGGCACGCCGCCGTTCATGCCCAGGTCGCCGTGGTACGCGGTCAGGACCAGCGCGGGGCGGTCGAGGGCCGGGAAGACCGAGTGCGGCCCCTGGTTGTCGATCACCATCGTCGGGGCGAAGATCCCGCTGAACGCCAGCTGGTCCTCACCGCCCGCCTTGTTCCGGTAGTTGTCGGTGACCTTCACGACGCCGTGCGAGGTGAGGCTGCCGTCACTGGGCAGGAACGGCGTCGGGCCCTGGTAGACGACCGTGCCGCGGGCGTCCTTCACCGTGACGACCGGCGCGTAGCCGTGGCCGATCAGGTAGACCGTCTCACCCTCGATGTCCAGCGGCTGGTTGACCTCGATCGAGGACTTGACCGGCTTGCCGTCCGCGCCCTTCCAGTAGTGGATGTTGGCGCGGAACGTGCGCGGGGTGCCCTTCTGCGGGCCGGTCCGCGCGTACGTGGCGTCGAAGCTGTCCAGCGTGAACCCGAAGGGGTCCAGGTCGTCGGCGGTGTAGAACGTGCCGGGCTTGAAGTCGTCGTACTGCGTGAGGTTGTTGGAGAAGCCGTCGCCCTCGACGATCAGCTTGCCGCCCTCGCCCTTCCACAGCGCGCCGACCGCGAAGGAGATCAGCAGCCCGAAGAGCGCCAGGTGGAACATCAGGTTGCCGGCCTCGCGCAGGAAGCCCTTCTCGGACGCGACGGCGGTGCCGGCCCGGTGGGTACGGAACCGGCGACCGCGCAGCAGCTTCCGCGCGGCGTCCAGCACCTCGTCCTCACCCGCAGCCGTGCGCCAGGTCGTGTACGCGGGCAGCCGTGTCAGGTTGCGCGGCGCGGCCGGCGGCCGGGAGCGCAGCTGGCCGACGAACTGCCAGCTGCGCGGCAGGATGCAGCCCGCCAGGGAGACGAAGAGCAGGA
This sequence comes from Streptomyces sp. NPDC006733, assembly GCF_040636125.1. Lineage (NCBI taxonomy): Bacteria > Bacillati > Actinomycetota > Actinomycetes > Kitasatosporales > Streptomycetaceae > Streptomyces > Streptomyces sp. NPDC006733. The sequence continues at coordinate 164,578 of NZ_JBEYJD010000012.1, forward strand.
TGTAGATCGCCGAGAACCACGGCGAGCTGTAGACGTGGAACAGCCCCAGCCGCTCGTAGATCGGGGTGGCGTTGGGGTGCACGTCCTTCCACGCCTGCGCCTTGAGCTCGTCGACGCTGGTCTGCGGGACCAGCGAGCCGGGGATCGCGGCCATGGAGAGCAGGAAGAGCAGGATCAGGGCGATCCGCATCGACGTGAGCTGCCGCCACATCCAGCGCACCCAGCCGAGGCACTCGCGCAGCGTCCAGCCGAGCGCTCCGCGCAGGCCGGGCCTGCGCACCCCGCCGAACGAGCCGGGAACGACCTCGCCGAGTTCCTCGGCCGGCGCCGTCGACAGCTGCGCGCCCGCCGACCCGTACTCGCCGCCGGGCGTGACGTGTTCCTCGGCTTCGCGGGCGGTCTTCGGCCCGGATTCCGTACTCATGAATCAGACCCCAGGAGTGAAGTTGGCGGACCAGCTCTGCAGGGAGACGACCATGTCGTCCCACACGCCGGTGAGGAGCAGCACGCCGACGGCGACGAGCATGCCGCCGCCGATCCGCATGACCCACACATAGTGGCGCTTGACCCAGCCGAACGCGCCCAGCACGCGGCGGAAGGCGACCGCCGCGACGATGAACGGCAGGCCGAGGCCCAGGCAGTAGAACACGGTGAGCAGCGCCCCGCGCCCGGCGCTCGCCTCGTTGAAGGCCAGCGCCTGCACGGCGCCCAGCGTCGGGCCGACGCACGGCGCCCAGCCGACGCCGAAGAGGACCCCGAGCAGCGGGGCGCCGACCAGTCCCATCGCGGGCTTGCGGTGGAAGCGCAGGTCCCGCTGGGTCAGGCCGCCGAGTATCCCCATGAACGCCAGGCCCATGAGGATCGTGGCGACACCAAGGACCTGGGAGATGATCTCCTTGTGCTCCTGCAGGCGCAGCCCGAAGTAGCCGAAGAGCGCGCCGCCGGAGACGAAGACCGCGGTGAAGCCGAGGACGAAGAGCGAGGCGCCGGCGACCATCCGGCCGCGTCGGGCCTCCGCGAGGTCCGCGCCGGCGTTGCCGGTCACGTAGGAGAGGTAGCCGGGCACCAGCGGCAGCACGCAGGGGGAGAAGAACGAGACCAGGCCGCCGAGCATCGCGATCGGGATCGCGAGCAGCAGCGCCCCGGAGGAGACCGTCTCGGTCACGTCACTTCTCCGCGACGATCGGGTCGAGGGCCTGGTGGAGCTTGTCCTCGCCGACGGGCGCGAGGATCCGGACGGCGACCTTGCCGTCCCGGTCGATGATCAGGGTGTTCGGGATGCCCTGCGGGTTGAGGCTGCCCTTGGGGAACTTCAGCATGAGCTTCCCGATCGGGTCGTAGAAGCTCGGGTACGGGACGCGGAACTGCGTCTCGAACGCGTGCGCCTTGACCTTGTCGGGGTCGCGCGTGTTGATCCCGATGAACTCGACGCCCTTGGCCTTGGTGTCGTCGGCCACCTTGACCAGGTGGGGCGCCTCGGCCCGGCAGGGGGCGCACCACGAGCCCCAGACGTTGAGGACGACGACCTTGCCCTTGTAGTCGGCGAGGTTCAGCTGCTTGCCGTCGACCGCCTCGCCGGTGATGGCGGGGGCGGGGCGCCGGTCGGCCTTGGCCGCCCGGGAGATCTCCCCCGAGCCACCGACGAAGTTGGTGCCGCTGCCGCCGGAGGAGGTGCCGCCACTGGAGCAGGCCGAGAGCGCCAGCGCCGACACCGCGACCCCGGCCAGTGCCATGGCACCGCGGAGGGGGGTGCGTCGGACAGCGCGCGTAGGACTCATGTGAAAAGTTTCGCATGCGTCGTCCGACGATCTTTCGCGCCCCCGACACCGACGCCAAAAGCGGCAATTGCCCCAAGTAAGGATCAGGTAGCGGAAGCGCCCACGAGGTGGGCCGCGAGGCGGGTCAGGGGGCGGCCGGGCGGCCTACGGGGTGGGCGCCATCATCGGGGAGGCGGGGGACGTCGGGGAGCCGGGCGAGCCGGCCGCGCCCTCCGCCGCCAGGTACGCCTTCCAGCCGCCGGCCGGCTTCTGCCCGACCTCCAGCCGGCGCAGCTTCCCGAGCACCTTCGGGTCCTGCGCGTCGAGCCAGTCCACGTACTGCCGGAAGGAGACCAGCCGGACGTCCTTCTTCTCCTGGCCCGCGATGTGCTTGAACGCCTCCTCGACGGCGTTCATGTAGATGCCGCCGTTCCACTTCTCGAAGTGGTTGCCGATGTAGAAGGGCGCGCGGTTCGTCTCGTAGGCCCGCTGGAAGCCCGCGATGTACGAGGCGGCGGCCTGCCGCTGCCAGCCCGGGTAGTTGGCCGGGTCGCTCTTGGTGGCGTTCTTCGACTGGTTCGCCAGCATGTTGTAGTCCATCGACAGGACCTCGAAGGAGTGCCCGGGGAACGGGATGAGCTGCAGCGGCAGGTCCCACAGGCCGCCGCGCTTCTCGGGCCACACCTGCCGGCCGCCCGGCGAGCTCGCGTCGTAGCGCCAGCCCAGCTTGTGCGCGGTCGGCAGCAGGTTGTCCTGGCCGAGCAGGCACGGCGTGCGGGCGCCGACGAGCTCCTTGTCGTAGTCGAACGGCAGCGGGGCCTCGTCCTTCAGCCCGGTGTTGGTCTTCCAGTTCTTGACGAACGACTTGGCCTGGTCGATCTCGCTCTGCCACTGGGTGGGCGTCCAGTTCCCGACCGTGCCGTGGCCCGAGCAGAAGTGCCCGTTGAAGTGCGTGCCGATCTCGTGGCCCTCGGTCCAGGCCGCCCGGATGTTGTCCAGCGTCATCTTGATGTGGTCGTCGGTGAGGTACCCGATGTCCGACGCGCCCCGGTTGTTGTTCGGCGGGTCGTAGAGCCGCTTCTTCGACTCGGGCAGCAGGTACAGCCCGGACAGGAAGAACGTCATCGCCGCGCCGTGGTCCTTGGCCAGCTGGCGGAAGCGCGGGAACAGCCCGTTCCCGACCTCGCCCGCGCCGTCCCAGGAGAAGATCACGAACTGCGGCGGCGTCTCCCCCGGCTCCAGCCGCTCCGGCTTCCGCGGCTGGTTCGGCTGGGGTCCGGTGTTCGCGGTGGAGCCGTCGCCGATCAGCTGGACGGTCTTCTCCGGCTCCTTCTGGCCGGTCGCCGTACCCGGCTTCGTCCCGCCGCCGTTCGAACCGGCGTCGCCCCCCGAGGAGCATCCGGCAGCCGCACCGACCGCGACTCCGGCGGTGGCGGTGAGCAGACTCCTGCGGGTCATGGCGCGCATGTACATCCCCATTTCTCGGGCCTCATGGATGGCGATCACGAAAAAGGTGGCCACCATTCATGACGGCTGTCACAGCCGTACGGTTACCGAAAAGTCAGAAAAATCCCACCGGTTAACCCGACTGGCGCACGCGCAGGCTCCCAGGAGCACCGGATTGACCCATCGGCTCGGCCCTTGCGGCCGATCCGACAGGTCTACCCGGCGAACGACTCCTCAGGCCCCGAAGGCCTTCGATCCGCCCTTGACGGGCTTCGCGCCCGCCAGCAGGTGCGCCGGCACCAGGTCGCGGGCCGGCTCCGCGTAGCCGACCGAAACGATCTTGTCGCCCTGGTACGTGAAGCTCGTCACACTCGCCAGCGTGCACTGCCGCTTGCGCGGGTCGTGCCACAGCCGGCGCCGCTCGACGAAGCTGCGGGCGATCCAGATCGGCAGCTGGTGGCTGACGCAGACCGCCTCGTGGCCGCGCGCCGCGTCCCGTGCCGCCCCCAGCGCCGCCATCATCCGCACGACCTGGTCGACGTAGGGCTCACCCCAGCTCGGCTTGAACGGGTTGGTGAGGTGCTTCCAGTTCTGCGGGTTCCTCAGGGCGCCGTCGCCGACCCCGAAGGTCTTGCCCTGGAAGACGTTCTCGGCCTCGATCAGCCGCGCGTCCGACGCGACCTCCAGCCCGTGCGGGGCCGCGATCGGCGCCGCGGTCTCCTGCGCCCGCTCCAGCGGGGACGACACGACGTGCGTGATGTCCCGCCCCGCCAGGTGCTCGCCGACCCGCTCGGCCATCTTCCGGCCCAGCTCGGAGAGGTGGTACCCGGGCAGCCGGCCGTAGAGCACGCCCGAGGGGTTCTCCACCTCGCCGTGCCGCATCAGGTGGACCACGGTGATCTCTGCGTCGTCAGTCATGCCGCTCATCTTTCCTTCGTCCCCGCTCATTGCGCCGTCCCCGCTCACTGGGTCGACTCGGCCGCGGCACGCGCCGCGGCCGGCAGCGCCGCGGCGATCCGCTCGATCGCCGCGTCGTCGTGGGCCGCCGAAACGAACCAGGACTCGAAGGCCGACGGCGGCAGGTAGACGCCCTGCGCCAGCATCGAGTGGAAGAACCCGGTGAAGCGGAATGCCTGCTGCCGCTTCGCCTCGTCGTAGTTGGTCACCTGCTCGTCGGTGAAGAAGACCGAGAACATGTTCCCGGCCCGCTGCACCCGGTGGGCGACGCCCTCCTTCGTCAGCGCCTCGCCGACCAGCGACGACACCCGCTCGGACACCGCGTCCACCGTCGCGTACACCGCGTCGTCGCAGAGCCGCAGCTGCGCCAGGCCCGCCGCGGTCGCCACCGGGTTACCCGACAGGGTGCCCGCCTGGTAGACCGGCCCGGCCGGAGCGAGGTGGCCCATGACGTCCGCGCGGCCACCGAACGCGGCGGCCGGGAAGCCGCCGCCCATGACCTTGCCGAAGGTCATCAGGTCCGGCTCGACGCCGTCCAGCCCGTACCAGCCGGCCTTCGAGACGCGGAAGCCCGTCATCACCTCGTCGGAGATGTAGAGCGCGCCGTTCTCCGCGCACAGGCTCTTCAGCCCGGCGTTGAAGCCCTCCGCCGGCGGCACCACGCCCATGTTGCCGGGCGACGCCTCGGTGATCACACACGCGATCTCGCCGGGGTGCGCGGCGAAGGCCGCCCGCACGGCGTCCAGGTCGTTGTACGGCAGCACGACCGTCTCGCCCGCCTGCGCGCCCGTCACCCCCGGGGTGTCCGGCAACCCGAACGTGGCAACCCCGGAACCGGCCGCGGCCAGCAGCGCGTCCACATGACCGTGATAGCAACCGGCGAACTTCACCACCTTCGCGCGGCCCGTGAAGCCGCGCGCCAGCCGGATCGCCGACATGGTCGCCTCGGTCCCGGACGACACCAGGCGGACCTGCTCCACCGGGCCGATCCGCGCCACGATCTCCTCGCCCAGCAGCACCTCGCCCTCGCCGGGCGTGCCGAAGGACGTACCGCGCGTCACCGCCTCCTGCACGGCGCCGATCACCTCGGGGTGCGCGTGGCCGAGGATCATCGGACCCCACGAGCACACGAGGTCGACGTACTCCCTGCCGTCGGCGTCCGTCAGGTACGGACCCTTCCCGGACACCATGAACCGGGGCGTACCGCCCACGGCGCGGAAGGCGCGCACCGGGGAGTTGACACCTCCGGGGGTCACGGCGGCAGCTCGGTCGAACAGAACCTGCGAAACTGGGGCTTCGTACGGATAGCTCACAGGCACATGCTCTCAAACGCCGGGCGTTGCGCGCGCAGGTCTCGACCCGGCATCTGAGACGATGATCGGGTTGCGCGGTTGGGTCTGTGAATGGTCGGGTAGTGAAATGCAGCGCGGTGGCGAACTGGGCGAGGGAACGGGCGACCACGAGCCCGATCACGCCCGGCCCACCGGCAGGCGTCGTCGGTCCTCCGATCGCGATCGCAGAGCAGCCGCGGAGAGTGGGAGCAGGGGTGGCCGAGTGGGGGTGACCTACAAGTACTTCGGGGCACCCGATGGCGCCACAGCCGCCAGGGTCCCGATCTCCATGCGTCCCGAGGAACTCGGCGGTGACGAGCTCGGCAACGGCATGTACACCAAGGTCAAGCCGGAGACCATGGCCGCCATGGTGCTCACCGGCATCGAGGGCATACCCCCGGCCAAGGTCCCGCCGCTGGAACTCGTCGTCCTCCACCCGGACTACGCCGTCGTCAAGCTCCCCATGAGCGTGGTCGAACCCCTGCGCAAAGCCGGCGAAGAGGAACTCGGCGCCGCCGCTTTCATCTGGTCCACCGTCCCGGACCGGCGCGGCCCGCGAGACGCCTTCGTCATCTACCAGATGCTCCACGAGTGGCAGGGCTTCGCCTCCCGCTGCCACGAGGCAGGCCACCAGCTGTACTGCCTGGTCTGGCCCTGACCCTCCCCCTCCTTCCGCTACCCGCCCGCCTTGCGTGCAATCTCCCGGATGTACAGGTGCGTATTCGCGCCACGGCGGGTTTTCGCCCACGGGGCGACAAGTCGGGTGTAATCGGCGACATCGCCCCTGATGTGCGGCGTTCGTCGCGCCCGCGCTCCTACGCTGCCGTGCCATGAAGCACCGCAGCGCCCTCCTGGCCGCCGTCGCGGCCCTGATGGCGATCCTCTCCCCGGCCGCCACCGCGACATCCGCGCCCGAGCCGTTCGCGCCCGCGACGCCCGCGCCCGCCGCCGTGTGCCCGTCGGCCGCCGCCCCCGCTGCCGCGCTGCCCGCGGAGCTGCTCGGGCGGACGGTCCGCACGATGCCCGGCCGGCGGAACGGGATCGCGCTGACGTTCAACGCGGCCTGGAACGAGACGGGCCTGGACGCCGTCCTCAAGGTGCTGCACGACGAGAACGCGCCGGCCACGTTCTTCCTGACCGGCCAGTTCGCCGAAGCGCACCCGGCCGCCGCGCGGTCGATGCTGGCGGCGGGGCACGGCATCGCCAGCCACAGCCACAGCCACCCGTACTTCGGCGAACTCACCTGCGCGGGCCGGGAGCGCGAGGTGCGCCTCGCCGACCAGGCGCTGCGCGCGGCGACCGGGACGGCGCCGCTGCCGTTCTTCCGCTTCCCCTACGGCGAGACCACCCCGCAGCAGGTGGCGGAGGTCAACGCGCTCGGCTTCGCGAACATCGAGTGGACCGCCGACACCAACGGCTATCTCAATACGGGGGGCGGCATGACCGTGCAGAAGGCCGTCGACCGCGCCCTGGACGCCCTGGCACCGGGCGCGATCATCCAGCTGCACATCGGCGACCCCAACGACCTTCCCACCATCCTCGACGCCCAGGCCCTCCCCCGGATCATCACCACCGCCCGCACCCGCGGCTACACCATCACCGACCTGCGCACCCTCCTCGTCCCGCCCGCCGCGTAGCGTGCCGACCCATGACCTCAGCGAACGAACCGGCGTGGGCGGACCTGCTGGTGAACAGACCGGCGCTGGACGCGTTCCACTCGGCCGTCCCGGCGCTGGAGTCCCTCACGGTGCGGTCGGTGCACCTGGACCGGCGGGGTCCGACGCTGATCCTGCGGTTCGACTCCGGGTCGGGGTGCGGGGCACCGGCGTGGAGTTGGCGTTCACCAGCAGCGACTCCCTCACCGTGGGGCACCTGAGCGCCTTCGTGCGGTCCGGCGGCGGAGCGGACACCGGGAAGCAGCATTTCGTGAGCAGGATCGACGGCCTGTTCTATCTGCACATCGACGAACGGGAGACCGGGGTCACCCTCGGTTTCGAGCTGGACCGGCTTCCGGACCATCCGATTCCGGAATGGACCGGGAAAGGGTTCAACGCTTTCGAGATGTACCTGTCCTTCACCGGCGTTTCCGGGCTGGAGATCGACGGATGGGCGTTCGCTTTCCAGGGGGCCGTCTCGGTGGAGCGGGATCCCGGCGGCGGAATCCGGGTGGAGATCTCCGGGCCAGCGGAATCCGTGGTGTTCCGGGCCGGCGCTGCCGCGCTGGTGAAAGCGCGGGCCTATCGCGCCTCGGGGAGCGAGTGAGGGCGGGCGAACTCGGGGTGAGGCCATTCGGGTGCCTCGGGCGCGACAGGGGCCGGGTCAGTCGCTACCGTCGCGCATATGGCTACATTCCCGACATCCGGCACACTGGCGACCGGCCGGCAGCTCTCCGCCCCGCCCTTCGCCCGCCCCGTGCTGGCCCTCGCCGCCGCCAGCGGATACGCCCTCGACGCGGTCTGGCGGGCCCAGGCACTGGTCCGGCGCGCCCTCCGGTTCCGGCGCTGAGCCGACGGGCGCGGGCCGCCGTCAGGGCGCCGGGGTCGGGGCCCGCAGATGGTCGCTGATCCACTTCATCGAGCCCTGCCCCATGCCCCGCAGGTACGAGAGCCCGTCGTGCTTGCCCCCGGCGATGATCTGCAGGCGGGTCCTGACCGGGCCGTGCCCGTAGCCCGCGATGAACTGCCGGACCTTCGCCATCTCCCCGCGGCTCTCCGCGGTCCCGACCTGGAAGGCCAGATACACCTCCGGGCCGCGCCGGTCGATGAGCCGCTGCGCCAGGACCTGCGGGTTGTTCGCCTGCTTCTCCTTGAGGTGGCCGCGCCACAGGGAGGAGTCCGGCACGATGTCGGGCCCGCTCACTATCGCCGCCTTGAACGTCTCCGGGTGCTGCAGCACGCTCTTCAGCGCGCAGAAGCCCCCTGACGACGACCCCATGAAGGCCCAGCCGTCACGGCTCGCGAACGTCCGGAAGTTCGCCCGCACCAGGTCGGGCACATCGCTCGTGATCCACGTCCCCATCTTCTGCTGACCCGGGATGTCACTGCAGTCGTGGTAGTGCGGCCCGGGGTTCATCACCGGCATGACGACGATGAACGGCAGGCTGCTGCCCTGCGCCGTCCACCGCGCGATGTCCTCCTGCAGGCCCAGGTCGCCGCGGATCCAGTAGTTGTACGGATAGCCGTAACTGCCCGGCAGGGCGATCAGCACCGGGAACGCGCTCTTCGCGTACCGCGGGTCGTAGTACTGCGGCGGCGCCCACACCCACACCTTGCCGGTGAACCCGGACTTCTTCCCGTGATAGGTGGTCATCCCGATCCGGGTGCCGCCCGCCAGCGTCGTCCGCTGGTCCTCGAACGACGCGTGCGTACCGTTCAGGACCGTCGCGGCCGGCCCCGCCGCGGTGTGCGGGAACGCCGGACCGCCGCCGCTGAACGGCACGGGCCGTGAGCCGTAGCCGACGAAGAGGAGCAGTACCAGGACGGCGGCCGCTGCCATGGGCCAACGTTTCACGGGTGGTCCCCCTTCATCCGGCCCCACGGGGCGAAGCGATACCTGCACCTGGTGTGATCCCGGATCCCCGCCCGCCGTTCCGATCCGCCGAAGTGCCGTGGATCACATCTGCCCCGTTGCCCGTAACCCCGGTGACCCTCGTCCCAATTCACGGGGAGAGGCCGCGCAACCCCGACCGCCCGAATTCCGTCTCGTCATGGCGAGAGGCTCATAAGCGGGTGGAACGCCGGGCCGGGGCACAACGCCCAAGATTGGGAATCGAGATTCTGATGAGCCTGACGGGGACCCCGTTCTTCCTGAGCACGATCCTCTTCGTGCTGGTCGCCCTCGCACTGCCGCTCACCCTCTGGAGCCGGCTGCGCGGGCCGCTGGCCGTCCGGTACGCGGCCCGGTTCGGCATGCTGCTGCTCTGCCAGGTGACATCGGTGCTCATGGTCTTCGTGATCGTGAACAACTCCAACGGCCTGTACGACAACTGGGAAGACCTCCTCGGCACCGGCACCCACGTCCAGGCCACCGCCGACCTCGGCCCCGACGGCGGCGCCGCACAGGCCAGGCGCGAGCCGAAGATCGAGCAGAAGTTCAAGCAGGCCAAGGGCCCCAACATGGGCGACGTCCAGCAGGCCGACCTCAAGGGCCGGGTCTCCGGCGTCGAGGGCGAGGTCTACGTCTGGCTGCCGCCGCAGTACAACGACCCCGCCTACAAGGACAAGAAGTTCCCGGTCGTCGAACTGCTCCCCGGCTACCCGGGATCCGCCAAGGCCTGGTACGGCACCCTCAAGGTCCAGACGCAGCTCAAGCCGCTGATGCAGAGCGGCAAGGTCGCCCCGTTCATCCTCGTCTCACCGCGCACCACGCTGCTCGGTGGCCAGGACACCGGCTGCGCCAACATCCCCGGCAAGGTCAACGCCGACACCTGGCTGAGCGTCGACGTCCGCCGCATGGTGACCGACAACTTCCGCGCCCAGGACGACGCCGCCGGCTGGGGCGTCGTCGGATACTCCGCCGGGGCGCACTGCGCCGCACGCCTCGCCATCGAGCACCCCGACCGGTACGCGGCGGGCGTCAGCCTGTCCGGCTACAACAACCCCGCCGCCGAGAAGGACTCCCTCACCGCCAAGGACCCGGTGCTGCGGGTGAAGGCCAACCCGCTGTTCATGCTGCAGCACGCCGCGCACCCGCCGCGCACGTCCCTCTTCATCTCCGGCGCCTCCGGCGACGGCTACCAGGACGGTCTGGCCCTGCGGAACGCCGCCAAGGCGCCGACGAAGGTCAAGGTCGTCCAGATCCCGGCGGGCGCCGGCGGCCACGGCACCGGCGTCTGGAAGTCCCAGGTCCCCGACGTCTTCCACTGGCTCACCGAACAGGGCTTCAAGGCCCGCTGAGACCGGCGGTGCCGGGTGCTCCCCCCGTGGCGCCCGGCACCGTCCCCCGCCACAGCCGCACCCCGGACATCACCGCCGCCACCAGCAGGATCAGGTCCCGCGCCGCCAGCAGCAGCGCCGCCGGGACCGAACCGCCGAGCAGGTCCCGGAACAGGTACGGGAACACCGCCGTCGTCAGCACGCACGCGCCCAGCACCAGCCACGCCACCGGCCGCTGCGTCGTCGCCCGGTGCAGCAGGCACACCGCCGCCAGGCCCACCAGCCACACCATGTACTGCGGGCTGATCACCCGGCTCGTCACCACGAACAGCAGGACGGCCGTCAGCGCCGCGTCCGGCAGCGCCCACGCCTCCGTACGCCCCGCCCCCGACCGCACCCGCCACAGCAGCAGCCAGCCGAACGCCACCACCGTCAGCGCCGCGCTCACCCGCGCCACCAGCCCCACGTACGGGCCGATGAACTCCATCGACCCGTCGTGCGGCGCCCAGTGCCCCGACCAGCCGAAGTGTCGCGCCAGGTGGAACGGCAGCGCGCCGAGCGACTCCACCTCGATGCCGCGGTCCCCCTGGTACGCCAGGAACGACAGCGCGCCCGGCATCGCCAGCAGGAAGCCCACCGTCACCAGCACCGCCGACAGCGCCGCCGCCGCCCACGACAGCCGGGTGCGCCGCCCGCGCGCCGTGCCCGCGAGCAGCAGCACCGGCCACACCTTCACTACCGCGCCGAGCCCGACCAGCACCCCGAACACCCGGTCCGCCCACACCCGCCGCGAACCGGCCGCCAGCAGCGCGCCCACCGCGACCGCCGTCACCATCACGTCGAACCGGCTCCACGGCACCGTGCTCAGCAGCGGCAGCCCCACCACCCACATCCAGGGCCCGGCGACACTGCGCCGCCCGTCCGCGTGCCGGGCCGCGTGTGCCAGCGCCGCCAGCACCACCGCGTCGCACACCGCGCACAGCACGATGAAAGCGTGCGAGTAGTCCAGGAACGGCACCAGCCGTGGCGCGAGGATCGGCAGCGCGGCACCCGGCGGGTACTGCCACGACACGTCGTCGTGCGGGAAGGTGCCGGAGGCCAGCACGTCATACCACCCGCGGTACACCTTCGACACGGACACGTCCGGGCCGTCCTCGCTGCTGAACGGGCCGAGCCGCAGCGCCGCGGAGACCAGCACCAGCCGGGTCAGCAGCCACACCCCCGCCGGCCACAGCAACCGCCGGCCGGGGACCGTGCCCGTGCTGACCACCGCATTCCTCCATCAACGACACGGGCACCCCGATGCCCACGATGCTAATGAAGATCAGAACCGGCCGCCGAACGCCGCCGGCCCGCCGCCTATGCTCGGTGCGAAAGCCATCCCGCAGTCGAAAGGCGCCGTGACATGAGCATCCGCACCGCAGTGGTCACCGGGGCGAGCAGCGGCATCGGTGCCGCGACCGCCCGCAAGCTCGCCGCCGCCGGGTACCACGTGCTGCTCACGGCCCGCCGCGCCGACCGCCTCGAAGCACTCGCCAAGGAACTCACCGCCGCGGGCCACTCGGCCGCCGCCCACACCCTGGACGTCACCGACCGCGCCGCCGTGGACGCCTTCGCCGCCTCCCTCGACCGCTGCGACGTCCTCGTCGCCAACGCGGGCGGCGCCCTCGGCGCCGACACCGTCGCCACCGCCGACCCCGCCGACTGGCGCGCGATGTACGAGGTCAACGTGCTCGGCGTCCTCAACATCACCCAGGCCCTGCTCCCGGCCCTCACGACCAGCGGCGACGGCACGGTCGTCGTGCTCTCCTCCACCGCGGGCCTGGCCACCTACGAGGGCGGCGGCGGCTACGTGGCCGCCAAGCACGGCGCGCACGTCATCGCCGAGACCCTGCGCCTGGAGCTGTGCGGCGACCCGGTCCGCGTCATCGAGATCGCGCCCGGCATGGTGAAGACCGACGAGTTCGCCGTCACCCGCTTCGGCGGCGACACCGACAAGGCCGCCAAGGTCTACGCGGGCGTCGCCGAACCCCTGACGGCCGACGACGTGGCCGACACGATCGCCTGGGCCGTCACCCGCCCCGCCCACGTCAACATCGACCTCCTGGTGGTCCGCCCCCGCGCCCAGGCCTCCAACTACAAGGTCGACCGCAAGAACTGATCAGGACCTGCCGGTGGGGGCGGGTGATCACACCCGCCCCCACCGGACGCACGGTTCAGCCCTTGACGCAGACGACCTGCTTCAGCTTGGCAACCACCTGGACCAGGTCCCGCTGCTGCTCCATGACCTTCTCGATCGGCTTGTACGCGCCCGGGATCTCGTCCACGACGCCGGAGTCCTTACGGCACTCCACGCCCCGCGTCTGGTCCTCCAGGTCGCGGACGGTGAACCGCTTCTTCGCCGCGCCCCGGCTCATCCGGCGGCCCGCGCCGTGCGAGGCGGAGTTGAACGCGTCGGCGTTGCCGAGGCCCTTCACGATGTAGGAGCCGGTGCCCATGGAGCCCGGGATGATCCCGAACTCGCCGGCGCCGGCCCGGATCGCGCCCTTGCGGGTGACGAGCAGGTCCATGCCGTCGTAACGCTCCTCCGCGACGTAGTTGTGATGGCAGCTGATCACGTCGTCGAAGGTGGGCCTGGCCTTCTTGAACTCCTTGCGGACCACGTCCTGGAAGAGCGCCATCATGATCGCTCGGTTGCGCTTGGCGTACTCCTGCGCCCAGAAGAGGTCGCCCCGGTAGGCCGCCATCTGCGGGGTGTCCGAGATGAAGACCGCGAGGTCGCGGTCGGGCAGGTCCTGGTTGTGCGGCAGCTTCTGCGCCTCGCCGATGTGGTGCTCGGCGAGTTCCTTGCCGATGTTGCGGGAGCCGGAGTGCAGCATCAGCCAGACCGAACCTGTCTCATCGAGACAGAATTCAATAAAGTGATTACCGCCGCCGAGCGTTCCCATCTGCTTTGTGGCCCGTTCATGACGGAATTTGACGTCGCTCGCGAGCCCGCCGTACCTCGCCCAGAACTCGTCCCACCCCGCCGTCGGGAAGCCGTGCATGCCCCGCACGTCGACCATCTCCCGGTGCATGCCACGTCCCACCGGGATCGCCTGCTCGATCTTCGAGCGGAGCCGCGACAGGTCGCCCGGCAGGTCGTTCGCGGTCAGGGAGGTCTTCACCGCGCTCATGCCGCAGCCGATGTCGACGCCGACCGCCGCCGGGCAGACCGCGCCGTGCATGGCGATGACGGAGCCGACCGTCGCGCCCTTGCCGTAGTGGACGTCCGGCATCACGGCGAGGCCCTTGATCCACGGCAGCGTCGAGACGTTGCGCAACTGCTGCATCGCGCCGTCCTCGACGGAGGCCGGGTCGGCCCACATGCGGATCGGCACCCGGACGCCGGGCACCTCGGTGTAGGACATCTCCATCCCCCTTCTCGAACGGACAAAGTGGCACAACGAATCGCGCCGTGACGACATCAATAATGTGGACGAAACGCCGGAAAACCCCAGGCGGCCACGCAGCCGCGTCAGCGGGTGCGGTAGACATTGTGTCCACGGCACGCACGCGCGCGCCAAGGGATTTCGGGGCACGCCCCGGCGGAAGGAGCCTGGCCAGTGCAGCCATCGCGAGGACTGCTGGGCATCGTCTGCGCGGCCGTACTGGCCGTTTCGGGGCTCAGCGCCTGCACCGCGGACGGCGCCAAGGACCCGGCGGCGGTGGACGACAGGTCCGCGGTCGGCGAGCAGAAGATCGTCCCCGCGCCGCCCGGCAAGTACCGCAAGCTGCCGGAGCCGTGCGGCGCCCTGGACCCGGACACGCTCAAGACGCTGGTGCCGAACGCGCCGGACTACGCCGGCGACGCCGAGCTCACCTATGACACCAACCGGCGGGTCGGCTGCACCTGGGCCGGCGAGACGGCGCAGGGCAACCGCTACCTGCAGATCGACTTCGAGCGGGTCGTGTCCTACGACCCCGGGGTCAGCGACGAGGCGCAGGCGCAGTCGGACTACGAGGCCAAGGCGCTGAAGGCCGGCATCCCGACCACCCCGGGCACGCCCGCGGCCACGACGACCACGCCGCCGCCCGGCCTCCCGACCGGCCTCCCGGGCCAGCCCCCCGCCGGCGTGCCGACCGCCCCCACCACGTCGCCCACCACCTCGCCCGACCTCGCGCCCCGGCTGCTCGCCGAGGTCGGCAACGCGGCCTTCATCGACGACGAGCTGATGACCCGCGACTCGGGGGTGCACCGTGACATCACTCTCGTTTTCCGTACGGCGAACGTCCTCGTGACGATCTCGTACTCGCAGTGGTCGGCCGACAAGACCACCGTCCCGCAGAGCGCTGACCTGCAGCAGGGCGCGGAGCTCGTGGCGGACGTGCTCGTCAAGACGATCAAGTGAGCGCGGATCGTCCGATAACGGACGCCCCGTAGGCTGTCCGTTTCCAGCCGTCCGGCCCCCGGAGCAACGAAGTGAGCGAAGGACCCATGCACCGTTCAGCACCGCGCATCGCCCGAGTTCTCGCCTGTGCCGCCGTGCCGGTACTGCTCATCGCCGGCTGCTCGTCGGGGTCGGACTCGTCCAAGAAGTCGCCGGAGACCTCGGGCGCCGCCAAGACCTCCGCCTCGTCGGCCCCCGCCGCGGTGAAGTTCGCGAAGCTGCCGGACCCCTGCAAGGCGCTCACCCCGGCCACCGTGGCGCGGCTCGTGCCGAAGGCGAAGAGCGCGGCGGGCACGGCGGCGAAGTCGTCGGACGCCATGGCGCGCGGCGGCTGCTCGTGGAACGGGCTCGACGGCTACCAGTTCCGCTGGCTGGACGTGGCCCTGCAGCGCTTCGACTCGGCGCAGAGCTCCGGCAGCGGCGAGGAGCAGGCGAAGAAGCGCTTCACCGAGCAGGTCGCGGCGGCGGCCCAGATCAAGGGCGCCACGTCCACGAAGGCGGACGGCGTCGGCGACGAGGCGACCGTGGTCAGCGCGCCGGTGGAGAAGGACAAGCTGAAGTACCAGGACGAGACGGTGGTCGCGCGGACCGGCAACGTCATCGTGATCCTGTCCCACAACGGGGCGGGTTTCGAGGACGCGAAGACGCCCGCGGCCGACCAGCTGATGAAGGACGCGATCGCGGCGGCGAAGGAAGCCGTGGCGTCGGTCGCGGCGGCGAACACGGCGGCGAACACGTAACAACTCCGGTCCCACCTGTGCGGGTATCAGCACCTTTGTGCGACCTGGCCGGGCCGCCATATGACAGGCTGGGCCGGTCAGTTGCCGAGGGTGGGAGGGGTCGCGGGTGCCCGCGATACGCATGACCCGGACGCATCGGATCCTTGTCGGTGTGGTGGTCGCCGGTGCGGTGGTGATCGCCGCGATCGGGTTCGCGGGCTCGTACGCCGCGGTGCGCGAGCTGGCGCAGCACAAGGGCTTCGGCTGGTTCGCGAACGTGTTCCCGATCGGGGTCGACGCCGGGATCGTGGTCCTGCTCGCGCTGGACCTGCTGCTGACGTGGATGCGGATCCCGTTCCCGCTGCTGCGCCAGACCGCCTGGCTGCTGACCGCCGCCACCATCGCCTTCAACGG
>NZ_JBEYJD010000013.1:0-172818 GCF_040636125.1 Streptomyces sp. NPDC006733
GGGGCGCCCCGCCGCTTCGCGCCGGGGTCCGCGCGTACCCCCCCCCCCCCGGCCGATCACGCCGGACCGGGGCAGACTGGGGGCATGCCCGAACTGCCGGAGGTCGAGTCCCTCACCCGCTACCTGGCCCAGCACCTCGCGGGCCGGTCCGTCGCCCGGGTGTACCCGCTGGCCGTCAACGCGCTCAAGACCTACGACCCGCCGCCGACCGCGCTCGAGGGCCGCGTCATCACCGCGGTGGCCCGGCACGGCAAGTTCCTCGACCTGGACGCCGGCGACCTGCACCTGGTCATCCATCTGGCCCGCGCCGGGTGGGTGCGCTGGCACGACGACCTGCCCGAGGCCCCGCCGCGCCCCGGCAAGGGCCCGCTGGCCCTGCGGGTACGGCTGGACGGCCCCGACGGCGCCGGGCCCGACGGCGCCGGCTTCGACGTCACCGAGGCCGGCACCAAGAAGCACCTGGCGGTCTACGTCGTACGCGACCCGCAGGACGTGCCCGGCATCGCCCGCCTCGGGCCCGACCCGCTCGCCGCGGACTTCACCGCCGAGGTCTTCACCCGGCTGCTGGAGGGCGACCGCCGCCAGATCAAGGGCGTCCTGCGCGACCAGGGCACCATCGCCGGGATCGGCAACGCCTACTCCGACGAGATCCTGCACACCGCGAAGATGTCCCCGTTCAAGCTCGCCGCCCACCTCAGCGCGGACGAGGTGGCCCGGATCTACGCGGCCATCGGCTCCACCCTCGCCGACGCCGTCGAGCGGTCCGCCGGTCTGGACCTGCGCCACCTCAAGGCCGAGAAGAAGAGCGGGCTGCGCGTCCACGGGCGGACCGGCGAGCCCTGCCCGGTCTGCGGCGACACCATCCGCGAGGTGTCCTTCAGCGACTCGTCCCTGCAGTACTGCCCCACCTGCCAGACCGGCGGCAAGCCCCTGGCGGACCGGCGGATGTCCCGGCTGCTGAAGTAGCGCGGGCACCCGGCACGGCCGGTGCGGTCCAGGGACCGACCCCACCGGCCGTGCCGCGCTCACCGCGCCAGCAGCGCCTTGAGGGCGATGTTCAGCTCCAGGACGTTCACCCGCGGCTCCCCGACGAAGCCCAGGATCCGGCCGTCGGTGTGCTCCGCGACCAGCTTCCCGACCTGCGCGACGGGCAGGTGGTTGCGCTCGGCCACCCGGTGGACCTGCAGCTCGGCGTAGGCGGGCGAGATCTGCGGGTCCAGGCCGGAGCCGGAGGAGGTGACGGCGTCGGCCGGCACGTCCGCGGGCCGGACCGTGAAGTCCGCCGTGGAGTTGTCCTTGACGACCGCCGCCTTGGCCTGGGTCACCCACGCGATCAGGTCCGCGTTGTCGCCGGAGCGGTTGGTGGCCCCGGACAGGATCAGCGCGTACCGGGTGTTGACGGAGTTGGTGCCCAGCCCGTTCGACGGGCGCGGCTGGAACCACTTCAGGTCCGGAGCCGGGGTCTGCTCGCCGGCCTTCAGCGGCAGGTCGTAGCGCTGCCCGATGAGGCGGGACCCGACGACCGTGCCGTCGGAGGTGATCTCCGACCCGTTCGCCCTGCCCGGGAACAGGCCCTGCGCCACCCCGGTGACCAGGAGCGGATAGAGCACGCCGCAGACGAGGGTCAGCACGAGCAGCGCGCGCAGCCCGGCGCCGAACAGCCGCACGGTGTTCGCGAAAGAGTTGTTCATGACGTCACCCGATGCCAGGAATGCAGGAGAGGAGCAGGTCGATGAGCTTGATGCCGAGGAACGGGGCGACGAGGCCGCCCAGCCCGTACACGGCCAGGTTGCGGCGGAGCATCCGGTCCGCGCCCATCGGCCGGTAGCGCACGCCCCGCAGGGCCAGCGGCACCAGCGCGATGATGATCAGCGCGTTGAACACGACAGCCGACAGGATCGCGGACTGGGGGCTGTGCAGCCCCATGACGTTGAGCCGGTCCAGGCCCGGGTACGCCACCGCGAACATCGCCGGGATGATCGCGAAGTACTTCGCGACGTCGTTGGCGATGGAGAACGTCGTCAGCGCGCCCCGGGTGATCAGCAACTGCTTGCCGATCTCCACGATCTCGATCAGCTTGGTGGGGTCGGAGTCCAGGTCCACCATGTTCCCGGCCTCCTTGGCGGCCGAGGTACCGGTGTTCATCGCCACGCCCACGTCCGCCTGCGCCAGCGCGGGAGCGTCGTTGGTGCCGTCGCCGGTCATCGCGACGAGCTTGCCGCCCGCCTGCTCCCGCTTGATCAGCGCCATCTTGTCCTCGGGCGTCGCCTCCGCGAGGAAGTCGTCGACGCCCGCCTCCTCGGCGATCGCCTTGGCGGTCAGCGGGTTGTCACCGGTGATCATGATGGTTTTGATGCCCATCCGGCGCAGCTCGTCGAACCGCTCCCGCATGCCCTCCTTGACCACGTCCTTGAGGTGGACCGCCCCCAGCACCCGGGCGCCCCGCGCGTCCTCGACGGCCACGAGCAGCGGCGTCCCGCCGGCCTGCGCGATCGTGTCGGTGAGCGTGCGGGCGTCCGCGGCGACGGCCCCGCCGCGCTCGGTGACCCAGGCGATGACGGACCCGGCCGCGCCCTTGCGGATCCTGCGGCCGTCCACGTCCACCCCCGACATCCGGGTCTGGGCGGTGAACGCGACCCACTCCGCCCCCACCAGCTCGCCCTGCCGGCGGGCCCGCAGCCCGTACCGCTCCTTGGCCAGCACGACGATCGAGCGGCCCTCGGGCGTCTCGTCGGACAGCGAGGAGAGCTGGGCGGCATCCGCCAGATCCGCGTCCGCGGTGCCCTCGACGGGCAGGAACTCCGCCGCCTGCCGGTTGCCCAGGGTGATGGTGCCGGTCTTGTCGAGCAGCAGCGTCGAGACGTCGCCCGCGGCCTCCACCGCCCGCCCCGACATCGCCAGCACGTTGCGCTGCACCAGCCGGTCCATCCCCGCGATGCCGATCGCCGACAGCAGCGCGCCGATCGTCGTCGGGATCAGGCACACCAGCAGCGCCACCAGCACGATCATCGACTGCCGCTGCCCGGCGTAGACCGCGAAGGGCTGCAGCGTCACGACCGCCAGCAGGAACACGATCGTCAGCGACGCCAGCAGGATGTTCAGCGCGATCTCGTTGGGCGTGCGCTGCCGCGCGGCACCCTCCACCAGGGCGATCATCCGGTCGATGAACGTCTCCCCCGGCTTCGTGGTGATCTTGATGACAACTCGGTCGGAGAGCACCTTCGTGCCCCCGGTCACCGCGCAGCGGTCACCGCCCGACTCCCGGATCACCGGAGCCGACTCGCCCGTGATGGCCGACTCGTCGACACTCGCCACACCCTCGACGACATCCCCGTCCCCAGGGATGACATCACCGGCCTCGCAGACCA
The DNA here is from genome assembly GCF_040636125.1 of Streptomyces sp. NPDC006733. NCBI lineage: Bacteria > Bacillati > Actinomycetota > Actinomycetes > Kitasatosporales > Streptomycetaceae > Streptomyces > Streptomyces sp. NPDC006733. The sequence continues at coordinate 3,369 of NZ_JBEYJD010000013.1, forward strand.
CCAGATCCCCGACGCGCAGCTCCGCGCCGGGCACACGCTCCTCCCCGCCGGCGGCCAGCCGCCGCGCGACGGTGTCGGTCTTCGCCTGGCGCAGCGTGTCCGCCTGCGCCTTGCCGCGGCCCTCGGCCACCGCCTCCGCCAGGTTGGCGAAGAGCGTGGTCAGCCAGAGCCAGCCGGCGACCGCCCAGCCGAACCAGTCGCCCGGATCGGTGAACGCGAACAGCGTGCTCAGCACGGAGCCGATCTCGACCACGAACATCACGGGCGACGTGACCATCACCCGCGGATCGAGCTTGCGGACCGCGTCCGGCAGGGACCGCAGCAACTGCCGCGGATCGAACAGGCCACCGCCGACACGGGCGCGGCCGGGGTGCTGACCGGGGCGCGCGTCCGGGTGCGGGGCACGGGTCGGGGTGGTGGTGGGCATCGGATCCTCTTGCCGCAGACGAGTGGTCATGACGCCAGCCCCTCGGCGAGCGGCCCCAGCGCCAGCGCCGGGAAGTACGTCAGACCGGTGACGATGACGATCGTGCCGACGAGCAGCCCGGTGAACAGCGGCTTGTGGGTGCCCAGCGTGCCCGCGGTGGTGGGGACCGGCTTCTGCTCGGCGAGCGAGCCGGCCAGCGCCAGCACGAACACCATCGGCAGGAAGCGGCCCAGCAGCATCGCCAGCCCGATCGTGCTGTTGAACCACTGGGTGTCGGCGTTGAGCCCGGCGAAGGCCGAGCCGTTGTTGTTGGCGCCCGAGGTGTACGCGTACAGGATCTCGGAGAAGCCGTGCGCCCCGGAGTTGGTCATCGAGTGACCCGGGGTCGGCAGCGCCAGAGCGGCGGCGGTGAAGCCCAGCGCCAGTGCCGGGGTGATCAGGATGTAGCACGCCGCGAACTTGATCTCCCGGGTGCCGATCTTCTTGCCCAGGTACTCCGGGGTGCGCCCCACCATCAGGCCCGCGAGGAACACCGCGATCACGGCCATGATCAGCATGCCGTACAGACCGGACCCGACACCGCCGGGAGCGATCTCGCCCAGCTGCATGCCCAGCAGCGTGATGCCGCCGCCGAAGCCCGTGTAGGACGAGTGGAAGGAGTTCACCGCGCCGGTCGACGTCAGGGTGGTGGCCACCGCGAAGATCGACGAGCCGGCGACGCCGAAGCGCGTCTCCTTGCCCTCCATCGCGCCCCCGGCGATGTCGAAGGCCGGGCCGCCGTGGTGGAACTCCGTCCACATCATCAGCGCGGTGAAGCCGATCCAGATCGACACCATCGTGCCGAGGATCGCGTACCCCTGCCGCACACTGCCGACCATCGTGCCGAAGGTGCGGGTCAGCGCGAAGGGGATGACGAGGATCAGGAAGATCTCGAAGAGGTTCGACAGGCCGTTGGGGTTCTCGAAGGGGTGCGCCGAGTTGGCGTTGAAGTAACCGCCGCCGTTGGTGCCCAGCTCCTTGATGGCCTCCTGCGACGCCACCGCCCCGCCGTTCCACTGCTGCGAGCCGCCCAGGAACTGACCCACCCCGTGGATCCCCGCGAAGTTCTGGATCGCCCCGCAGGCGACCAGCACGATCGCGCCGACCACCGCGATCGGCAGCAGGATCCGCACGGTGCCGCGCACCAGGTCGGACCAGAAGTTGCCGAGCTCACCGGTGCGCGAGCGGGCGAAGCCGCGCACCAGGGCCACCGCGACCGCCAGGCCCACGGCCGCCGAGACGAAGTTCTGCACCGCCAGGCCGCCGGTCTGCACGACGTGGCCCATGGCCTGCTCGCCGTAGTACGACTGCCAGTTGGTGTTCGCCACGAAGGACGCGGCGGTGTTGAACGCCTGGTCCGGGTCGATCGAGGAGAAGCCGAGCGAACCGGGCAGCACGCCCTGGATCCGCTGCAGCAGGTAGAGGAAGAGAACGCCCGCCACGGAGAAGGCGAGCACACCGCGCAGATAGGCGGGCCAGCGCATCTCGGTGGACGGGTTGGCGCCGATGGCCTTGTAGATCCACTTCTCGACCCGCAGGTGCCGGTCGGAGGAGTAGACCCGGGCCATGTGGTCGCCGAGCGGACGGTATGCCAGGGCCAGCGCGGCTATCAGCGCGAGCATCTGGAGCACACCGGCGAGGACGGGGCTCATATCGGAACTCAGAACCTCTCCGGGTACAGAAGGGCGAGGACGAGATAGCCCAGGAGGGCGACGGCCACGACGAGGCCGACGATGTTCTCGGCGGTCACAGCTTTGCCACCCCCTTGGCGATGAGAGCCACCAGCGCGAACACCGCGATCGTGGTGACGACGAAGGCCAGGTCGGCCATCGTGTGCTCCTAGAAGAGTCGGGATCTCTGACTTCTCGAGCAAAGCGCCCGAACGGGTGCGCGGACCGTTCGTTGACGCCTCCCATACGGCGATGAGCAGGCTTTTGACGCGTTCCATACGCACCCCGCCCGCGCCGCCGGGACACCCGCGGGAAAACTCATGGCGCCATGATGGCTCCTCATGGCGCCTTCAATGTGCCATGATGGCGCCATGGACCTCACGCCGTACGTCGACCACCTCCGGCACGAGCTCGCGGTCGCCGCCGAGGCCGGCGGCGACGAAGCCCGCGCCCTGGCCGAACGGCTCACCGCGCCCCTGGAGTCGGCCGCCCGGCTCACCCTGCTCAACGCACTCTCCGCCGCCATGGACGAGGTCACCGTCGACCTCGCACCCGGCTCCGTCGACGTCCGGCTGCGCGGCCTCGACCCCGAGTTCGTGGTCACCCCGGCCCCGGCCCACGAGCCCTACCAGCCGGCGGCCCGGACCCCCCACGAACCACTGCCCGCCGCACCCACCGCACCCACCCCCGCGGACGGCGACGACGGCAGCACCGCACGCATCAACTTCCGCCTCCCCGCCCACCTCAAGACCCGCGTCGAGGACGCCGCCGGACGCGAGGGCCTGTCCGTCAACGCCTGGCTCGTCCGCGCCGTCGCCCTCGCCCTGGAACCCGGCGAACCCGCCCGCCCCGGCCGCCGCCACCGCGGCCCGCACGGCTACACCGGCTGGGTCCGCTGACCACGACCACCCGAACCCGCCGCACCACCCCTGACGCCTTCACCCTCCCCCAGCACCACCGGGAGGCCCCCGACCGGCGGGAAACACCCGCCGACCACCACGAGGACGGGACCGCCATGCCTGAATTCGACACGCCCGAACCCATCACCGTCACCCTGGAATTCGACATCGGATCCGCGCGGATCATCGCGAGCAAGCGCACCACCACCCTCGTCGAGATCCTGCCGAGCGACGGCGCCGCCGCACTCGACGTCCGCGCGGCACAGCAGACCCACGTCGTCTGCACCGGAAGCACCCTGCTGGTCAAGGGACCCCGCAAGCGCACCCTGTTCGGCGGCAACGGATCCATCGACGTGATCATCGAACTGCCCACCGGCTCCCACCTGCACGGCACCGCCCCCCTGGCCGACTTCACCTGCGAAGGCCGGATCGGGAACTGCCGGCTCAAGACCTCACTCGGCGACATCCGCGTCGACGAGGCCGCCACCGCCAACCTGCGCACCGGCCACGGCGACATCCGCCTGGACCGCGCGACCGGCGACGCCGACATCACCGCCGCCGGCCGCGTCGACATCGGCCAGGTCACCGGCGCCGTGACCGTCAAGAACGGCAACGGCGAGACCGCCGTCGGCGACGTCACCGGCAACCTGCGCATCAGCTCCTCCAACGGCCGCATCAGCGTCGACACCGCCCACGCCTCCGTCGACGCCAAAGCCGCCCGGGGCGCCATCCGGATCGGCGAGGTCGCCCGCGGCCAGGTCGCCCTGCAGTCCGCCACCGGCGACCTGGAAGTCGGCATCCGCGACCTCACCGCCGCCTGGCTCGACGTGAACACCCGCTTCGGCACGGTCCGCAACTCCCTCGGCCCCACCGAAGGCCCCGGCGACACCGACGCGACCGTCGAAGTACGCGCCCGCACCGGCGTCGGCGACATCATCATCCGCCGCGCCTGAAAGCGGCCGAATCCGCTTCCCGGCCTGGGCCCGCCACCGCCACGGACGCATACGCGAAGGCGTCCGACCGGACCGCCCAGGACCGGTGCTACCGCACCACCGGCTTCACCCCGGTCGACGCCCACCTGGCGAAAAGCTGGAACGCCCTCCAGCCCGTCCGCTACGTATGGCTCCAGCACGACGCGCCGGCCCGGTGACACACCCGTGCGCGACAATCGACCCGTGCCCGACTACCCCTCCCTCACCGCGCTCGACACCCTGCTCGCCACCCTCCCGGACATCGGAGAAGCCCGGCGCCGGCAGCTCGGCATGGTGCGCCGCGAACTCGCGGCGGCCCTGGCACGGGACGCGCTGCCGGTGGCCGCCCGGCGCAACGTACGACGGCTGCTCGCGACCACGACCCTCGACACCTACCTGCGCCTGGCCGAGTCCGGCACGCTGCGCCACCGCCTCGTCGGCGGCCGCCGCCCGCCGACCTCCGCACCGACCAACCAGGCCCGCTACGACTGCCTGAACCTCGCCCGCAAGGCCGCGGGGCTGCCCCGGCTGCCCCTGGGCGGCGGCGCCCCCGTCCTGCGGCCCACCCCCGAATCCGGCCGGCTCACCGCGCTGCGCCGGCAGCTCGACCGGGACCTCGCCGGCCACCTCTCCCCCGGCCGCATCCGGCTCACCGCCGTCCTCGCCCTGCTCCTCGACACCCGCTCACGCTCCGGCGAGCTGGCCGTCCAGCGCATCACGCACCTCACCGACGGCCACACCGGCATCCACACCCGGCGGCAACCGCAGCACGGCACCAGCGCCGAGCCCGAGAGCGAATGGCTGCCGCTGTCGAACCTCAGCCGGGCCGCCCTCGACCGGTGGCTGCCGCTGCGCGCCGAGCTGGTGAGCCACGCGCACGGCACCAGCCGGCTCTGGGTGAGCCTGCGCATGAACCACGCGGGCACCCTGGACGACGAGGGCCGCGCCACGCTGCGCCCGGTCGGGATGCCGCTGGAGGAGAACGGACTGGTCACCTCGTACCGCGCTGGCCGCTACCGCTACGACGAACTGCGCCGCCTGCTGCCCCCGAAGATGGAACAGCTGCGCCGGGCGGCCGAGGAGCGCTGGGTCGCGACGCAGACGTCGTGGATGTAGCGGACGTGGTGGACGTCGCGGACGTGCCGGCCGTCCCGGACGTGACGGCCGTCCCGGACGTGACGGCCGTCCCGGACGTGACGGCCGTCCCGGACGTGACGGGCCGTCGTGGACGCAGCGCCTTCGCCCCGGTGCGCGTCTGTCGTCTTCCCGCGCGTCGGCGGCAGCCCATGGGGCTTGTTATTATGCACCGGGCCGGAACGGCCCCACCGGACCCGGCAGTCGGCGCCCCCGAACCCACCCCCTACGCTGGAGCCCGCCAGGTCGCGGTCGCGGAGGACCGCCTGGTGGCACGCGCGACACGAGGGAACGGAGCAAGGGTGACGACGGGGGACACGGGCGGCGGAGAGCTGGTCGGCACGGTCATAGCCGGGCGGTACCGGGTGACCGGACAACTGGGGCGGGGCGGCATGGGCGTCGTCTGCCGCGCGGTGGACGAGGTGCTCGGCCGCGAGGTCGCGGTGAAGGTCCTCCGCGCGTACAACGACGCCTCCGGCCCCGAACTGGCCGACCTCCGCGCCCGGATGCAGCGTGAGGCGCGGGCCGCCGCCCGGATCCGCCACAGCGGTGTCATCACCGTCCACGACGTGACCGAGGAGCAGGGCCTGCCGGTCATCGTCATGGAGTTGGTCGAGGGCCCCTCGCTCGACGACGTGCTGGCGGAGAACGGGGCGATGGACCCGCGCGAGGCCGCCGCGATCGGCGCCAAGGTCATGGACGCGCTCGACGCCGCACACCGCGTCGGCGTGCTGCACCGGGACGTCAAGCCCGGCAACGTGCTCCTCGACCGCAGCGGACGCGTCGTGCTCACGGACTTCGGCATCGCGAGCGTGGAGGCGCCCGACGAGGGCGCGAACACCCGGCTGACCAAGGACGGCGTCATCGTCGGCTCGCTGGACTACCTCGCCCCGGAGCGCGCCAAGGGCCAGGAGTTCGGCCCCGCCTCGGACATCTGGGGGCTGGGCATGACGCTGTACGCGGCGGTGGAGGGCGGGTCGGCGTTCCGCCGCACCTCCGTGTGGTCCACGCTCAACGCGATCGTCGAGGAGCCGCTGCCCGCGCCGCGGCAGTCCGGTCCGCTGGGGCCGGTCCTCCTCGCGCTGATGGCCAAGGACCCGGCGGAGCGTCCGACGGCCGACCGGGCGCGCCGGATGCTGCAGGCGGTCGCGGACGGCACCCCGGGCACGACGCCGCCCGCGGCGGTGGCCGGCGGTGCCCCGCCGCGCCGGCCGGTGCCGCCGGCCGTACCCGCCCCGGACGCGGTGCCGCCGGGCCGGGAGGCGGCCGCGCCGCCGCCCGGGGCCGCCGGGTACCGGCCGCCCTCCGGTCTGGGCGGGGCGGGCGGGCCGCTCGTCTCCCCCGCCGGCAGCCGGGAGCGGCGCACCGAACCGCTCCCCTCGCGCCGCCGCGACCGCGGCCGGGTCACCATCGCGGCGGCCGCGGCCGCCGTCGTGCTGGCCGGCGGCGGACTGGCGTACGCCCTGGTCGGTACGGGCGGCTCGGGCGGCGGCAACCCCCCGGCCCGGGCGGCCGGCTCCAGCGCGGTCCTGGAGAGCCCCACCGGCAGCGCGGGCACGCAGGCCGCCGGCAGCGCCGGGAGGAAGGCCGGCTCCAGGACCCCGGCGAAGTCCCCCTCCAGCACGTCCGGCAAGCCCGCGAAGCCGTCCGGGAGCCCGGACGGTGCCGGCAGCCCGTCCGCCTCCGGCAGCACCGCCGCCTCCCCGTCCGCGACGCCGAGCCCGTCGGCCACCACGGTCTCGAAGGGCTGCACCGGATGGGCCCACCAGGACCCGCACCCGGGCACCTACGGCACCTCGCGCGGCAACTACCACGTCTTCAGCGGCCCGTACGCGGACTGCCCGGAGATCGCGGTGGCCAAGTCCGGGGTGAAGGTCTACTACCACTGCTACGTGCTCAACGCGTACGGCCACACCTGGACGTACGTCCGGATCGAGGGCACCAGGACCGCGGGCTGGATGTCCAACGACAACCTCAGCAAGCAGACCGGCCCCGCCTACCGCTGCTGACCGCCACCGGGGGCGGCCGGCGAGCGGCGGGGCCGGGCGTCAGCGGCGGGCGAGCACGCCGCGGACGTAGGCGGCCTGGCCGGCGTGCTGGAGGTCGTCGGAGATGACGCTCAGCAGCCGCACGCCCTGGGTCACCGCCGGCGTCCAGTTCTCGTCGACGACGCGGTCGAGGTCGGCGTCGGCCAGGTTCCGCACGTAGCGGACGGTCTGGTCGTGGACGGCGTCGTAGTAGTCCAGGAGCAGCTTCGGGGTGTCCACGCGGACGGCGGCCACGTCCTCGCTGTCCTGGCCGTAGCCGGTGGCGGCGGGTGCGAAGGGCAGCTGGAAGCGGTCGAACCAGCCCTGGGCGGTCCAGACCTGCTCGGTGCCCGCCAGGTCGGCGACGTGGTCGTCCTGAACGCGCGTCAGGTGCCAGACCAGCCACGCGATGGAGTTGGCCGAGTCGTCCACCCGCGCGGTCAACTCGTCGGCGGTGAGGCCTTCGACGGCGCCGTGGACGGTTTCCTGAACCCGGCCGAAGGCATCGGCCAGTAGCTCCGCGCTGTTCATCGGTGTCTCCTCAGGGCAGTGGACGGCGTACCGAACGATTGTGCACGCCGACCGCCCGCGTTCGGGGAGGGGCGGCCCGGGCGCGTCCGAAAAAATCGCCGCGTCGCTGCTGCGCCGTAAATCGAACACGTGCTTGAATTAGCGGGTGATGTACTCCTTCCCCCACGACCTCCTGCAGGCCCAACGCGAGTGGTACGCCGTGTACGGCCGGCTCGCCGACCGCACCACGAGCAGCACCGCCGCGCAGACCACGGCGCTGCGCCGCCGGCTGCACCGGCTGTCCGTCCAGGTCTCCACGCATCCGTACTGGGAGGCGCATGCCGGAGGGGCGCCGGCGGCGCGCATGGCCCTGCGCGAACTGGCCCGCTCCTAGACCGCATCACCGGAGTTCCGTCCGCTGCGGAAATCCGGTTCCCCTTCCGCCCGCCGGTTCACTACACTCACGATCAATCGCGCGCTGCCGTGCCATCGTCATCGCGGCGCGCTCCGTGGCGAGTTGAGGGAGGCCGGTCGTGCGTTACCGCACCGCTGTCGTCGTTCCCCCGTCGCGCTACGAGGTGATCCTGGTGTCTTCGTGCCCCCAGTGCCGGCTGCGCGGCTGCCACTGGACGTCCGTGCCGAACGCCTGACCTCTGGACTGATCCGCACACCGACCCCCGTTCCGTACGGGTTCGGTGTGCCGCGACGCACCGTGTCGCGTTGTGTCGCGGGGGGCTGTTCCCGTTCGCCCGAAATCGCGCCGACCCCTTTCCCGGAACACCCCGAAAGGCCTTGGGCCGTGCGTACCGACCGCCACCGTCAATCCGTCAACCCGCTGACCGCCGTCCGCAACCTGGGCATCCTCGCCCACGTCGACGCCGGGAAGACCACCGTCACCGAACGGATCCTGTACTTCACCGGCGCCACCCACAAGCGGGGCGAGGTGCACGACGGCACGACCATCACCGACTTCGACTCCCAGGAGCGCGACCGCGGCATCACCATCTTCGCCGCCGCGGTGAGCTGCGCGTGGGACGGGCACCGCATCAACCTGATCGACACGCCCGGTCACGTGGACTTCTCCGACGAGGTGGAGCGCTCGCTGCGCGTGCTCGACGGCGCGGTCGCGGTCTTCGACGCCGTCGCCGGTGTCGAGCCGCAGAGCGAGTCGGTGTGGCGCCAGGCCGACCGGCACGGTGTCCCGCGGATCGCGTTCGTCAACAAGCTGGACCGTACCGGTGCCGATCTCGACACGGCCGTCGCGTCGATCCGGGAGCGGCTGCATCCGGCGCCGCTGGTCGTCCAGCTGCCGATCGGGAAGGAGGACGGGTTCACCGGAGTGGTGGACCTGCTGCTCATGCGGGCGCTGGTCTGGTCCGGCGACGGGGACACGTTCACGCAGGGCCCGGTTCCGGACGCGTTGCTCGACGAGGCGCTGCGGCGCCGCCGGCTGCTGGAGGAGGCGGTGGCGGAGCTCCACCCGCTCGCGCTGGAGGAGTTCTGTGCCGAGTCGACGATCTCGGCGCCGACGCTCGCCGCGGCACTGCGCGACCTGACCCGCATCGGTGAGGGCGTGGTCGTGCTGTGCGGCGCCGCCTACCGCAACCGCGGTATCGAGCCGCTGCTCGACGCCGTCGGGGCCTATCTGCCGTCGCCGCTGGACGTTCCGGCGGTGCGCGGCACCGCGCGCGGCGCGGAGGAGGAGCGGGCCGCCGATCCGGCGGCGCCGTTCGCGGCACTGGTGTTCAAGGTGACGTCGACGTCCACCGGCCGGCTGACCTATCTACGGGTGTACTCGGGAACGATCCGGAAGGGGGACACGGTGACGGACGTGGGCGCGGGGCGCTCCGAGCGCGTCAGCCGCATCCTGCGGGTCCAGGCCGACCGGCACGCGGAGATGGACCAGGCCGTCGCCGGGGACATCGTCGCGGTGATCGGGCCGAAGGCCGCCCGCGCCGGGGCCACCTTGTGCGTACCCGACGCCCCGCTGGTCCTCGAACCGCCGACGACGGCCGACCCGGTCGTCTCGGTGGCGGTCGAGGCCCGCAGGAGCACCGACACGGACCGGTTGGTGTCGGCGCTGGTCCGGCTGGTCGAGGAGGATCCCTCGCTGGTGGTCAGGACCGACACCGAGACGGGCCAGACGGTGCTGTCGGGCATGGGCGAGCTGCATCTGGAGGTCGCGGTGGAGAAGATCCGCCGCGCCCACGGCCTGGAGGTCGGCGTCGGCCGGCCGCAGGTGGCGTACCGCGAGACGGTCGGCCGCGGGGTGACGGGACTGCTGTACCGGCACGTCAAGCAGGACGGGGGCGCTGGCCAGTTCGCCCACGTCGTCCTCGACGTGGAACCGCTGGAAGCCGTCGGCGACGGCGACGGCAGCAGCGCGCTGGAGTTCGTGTTCCGGTCGACCGTGGTCGGTGGACGGGTTCCGCAGGAGTACGTCCGCGCGGTCGAGGCCGGTTGCCGGGATGCCCTGGTCGAGGGGCCGCTCGGCGGCCACCCGGTCACCGGGCTGCGGGTCACCCTGACCGACGGGGCCACCCACTCCAAGGACTCCTCGGAGATGGCGTTCCGTACGGCCGGCCGGCTCGCGCTCCGCGAAGCCCTGCGCGCCAGCGCGATGGTGCTGCTGGAGCCGGTGGTCGAGGTCACGGTCACCGTGCCTGACGACGCCGTGGGCGGGGTGCTCGGCGATCTGGCCGCGCGGCGCGGCCGGGTCTCCGGCTCGGCGGCGCGCTCCGGCACGGCGGTGATCACCGCGGCCGTGCCACTGGCCGAGCTGTTCGGCTACGCGACCCGGCTGCGCAGCCGGACGCAGGGCCGGGGGACGTTCACCACCCGGCCCACCGGGTACGCCCCGGCGCCCAGTTCGGTGGCCACCGTCTGACCACCGGGTGACGGCACCGGGCCGGCCCCGCTCGCACCCGCGGGCGGGGCCGGCTCCGCGCTACCCCTCGGCGGCGGGCGCGCCGAGCAGCGCCAGCTCCTCGGCGGTCAGCCGCAGCGCTCCGGCGGCCACATTGGCGGCGAGGTGGTCCGGGTTGCCGGTGCCCGGGATGGCCAGCACGTGCGGACCCTGCCGCAGCGTCCAGGCGAGCCGGACCTGTGCGGGCGACGCGTCGTGCGCGTCCGCGACGGCGCGCACCCGGGCGTCCTCCGGGGCGGTCGCACCCGACTCCCGCCCCTCGCCGGCGATCGCGAAGAACGGCACGAAGGCGATGCCCTGCTCGCCGCACGCTCTCAGCAGCGCGTCGGAGCCCTCGCGGCGCGCGTCGAGGCCGTAGCGGTTCTGCACGCAGACCACCGGCGCGATGGCCCGGGCCTCGGCGAGGTGCTCCGCGGTGACGTTGGACAGGCCCAGGTGCCGGATCAGGCCGGCGTCCCGCAGGTCGGCGAGTGCCCCGAAGTGCTCGGCGACCGGACCCGGCGCGTTCATCCGCAGGTTCACCACGTCGAGGTGGTCGCGCCCCAACTGCCGCAGGTTCTCCTCCACCTGCCCGCGCAATTGCTCCGGCGCGGGCCAGGGCAGCCACTGTCCCGAGGCGTCCCGGCTCGGGCCGACCTTGGTGACGATCACCAGGTCGTCCGGGTACGGGGCCAGCGCCCGGTTGATCAGCTCGTTGGCGGAACGCAGCGACGAGAAGTAGAACGCGGCGGTGTCGATGTGGTTCACGCCGAGCTCCAGCGCCCGGCGCAGCACCGTGAGCGAGCGGTCGCGGCCGCTCGGCGTGCCGAGGTCGAAGGCGGCGCTGCCGGTCAGGCGCATCGCGCCGAGACCGAGCCGGTTGACCGTGAGGTCACCGAGCTTCCAGCTGCCTGCGGCCTCGGCGGTGATCGTTCCTGCGGGCAAGGGCGGTCCTCTCCTGGGGGCTTGGGGATCCGATGATGGGGTCCCGGTCAGCGGATCCGGAAGCCGGGAGGGATGCGGTGATCATCACAGTCGGAACGGGAATGCGCGGCTCCGGCACCGGGTTGGCACGGGTAGTGGGAACGCGTCACCGCACGCCCGGCCGCACCCCGCCGCGCTCGTGGCCCCGCTCCCCAGGCGCGGGGATGAACAGGCGCACGGCCGACGTGCCGAGGCCGGCGGGCGTGGCCCAGGAGTGCCCTTCCGGTGCCGGCGACGCGAACGGCGGCGCCCCGCTGTACGGCAGGGAGTCCGGCAGGTCGGCGGCGGCGTAGCGGCGCACCCCGCGGTGCCAGTTGAGGATGCCCGCCAGCCAGTCCTGCAGCTCCTTCATGTACGCGTCCATCGTCGCCCGGCCCTCCGCGTCCAGGGCGAAGTCGTCGTAGAGGACCGGGAGTTCGTGCTCCATCGCGTGCTGGAACTGGGCGAGCCGGGACGCCATCAGATCCGCGACGATCTTCAGGGCGGTCGGGTAGTCGCAGTCGAAGAAGTTCTCGACGACGAGGACGAGGTTGTGGATCTCCCCCTCGTACTGGATCTCCTTCTGGTAGGAGAAGACGTCGTTGATCAGGAACCCGTAGTCGGCGACCGCGTTCTCGATCGCGCGCAGCGTGCCGCTCTCGTAGATGCCCGGCGGCAGCTTCCTGCCGTGCCGCAGCCGGCACAGGCTCATGGTGAGGTCGGAGCCGAAGGTCTGCCGGCGCATCTCCAGGTAGTCGATCGGGTCGGGGATACGATTCTGCTGCTGGTTGTGGAGTTCCCACAACCAGCTGTCGAGCATGTCGTCGACGGTGCGCCGGAGGGCGAGGCGCTGCTCCCGGTCCATGGGCCCGACGGTGCGGCCCCACAGGTCCGCGAGGCCGCGCTCCATCGGGGTGACGGCCAGGGCGGCGCCGACGGCCGGGTCGTCCACGGTGACGCAGGCCTTGAGGCGGTCGGTGCACAGCTTCGCGCCGACCAGGTCACGGGTGCGGCCGAACGCCAGCGGGTACAGGTCGTCGCCGTAGGTGCCCCAGGTCAGCCACTCCGCGCTGAGCTCCAGCTCCTCCCGGGTGGCGTCCGGGTCGAGGCCGGCCGAGCAGAGGGCGAAGTCGTAGCCCGCGAGCTTGTCCTCGTCCCAGATGTCGGCGAGCAGGCCCATCCGGCCGGCCCACGCGATGGACCGCTCGCGCGCGTGCTGGAGGTGGGGGCTGACCGTCAGGGGGAACGGGAGGGCGAAGTCCGGCAGCAGCGAGGGGCCGACCGGCCGGTGCGGCACGTTGCCGTGGCTGCGCAGCCGGGCCCTGGCCGGCCGGCCGAAGAGCGTCCTGATGTCCAGGACGGACGCCCCGACGGGCCCCGCCGGCAGGGTGTTCGCGGCGGGGACCGCGCCCTCGTTCATGTAGCGGCTGGAGCGCAGGTGCCACTCGTGGCCGCCGGACTGCCAGTCCTGCAGCCCCTTGACGTACGCGGCGACCGCCGCGCACTGCGCCGCGTCCAGGCCCTGCTCGACGCAGAGCGCGGGGACCTCGGTCAGCGCGGTGTTCTCGAACTGCTGCAGCCGGGAGGTGAGCAGGTCGTTGACGGACTCGGCCGCCTCCTGCGTCGTGCAGCCCAGGAACGTCTCCAGCACCAGGACGCCGTTGCTGTTCTCGCCCTCCTCCTCCACCTCCCGCTGGTACGAGAAGAGGTCGTTGCGCAGGTGGACGCCGTCCGAGAAGGCGTCGGTGAGGACGCGCAGCGGGCGGCTCCCGGCGACCTGGGGCGGGAGTTCGGCGGCCGCGGCGTACTCGATGATCCCGGCGGACCAGGGCGCCCCGCCGACCTTCCGCCGCATCTCGATGTACTCGACGGGGTTGGAGATCCGCCCCGTGTCGATGTTGGAGAGTTCCCACAAGGACTCGTTGAGCAGGTTGCGGGTCGACTCCGCGAACCGCTCGCGCCAGGCGTACGACATGCTCGGCACCGTGCGGGCCCACAGGTCGGCGAGCCCGGCCTCCACCGGGTTGCGCGGCTCGGGGAAGCCGTCGGCCAGGTCCATCGGCATGAACGCCGGCAGCCGGTCGAGGTACGCCTTGGCGCCCTCGCGGTCCGGCGTGCGTTTGAACAGCTCCAGGAAGTGGTCGTCGAAGAAGAACACCCACACGTACCAGTCGGTGACCAGCGACAGCACGTCCGCGGCACAGTCCGGGTGGGTGTACGAGCACAGCAGCGCGTAGTCGTGGGCGTCGAGGTCCCGCTGCTCCCAGATCCCCGAACCCTCCAGCATGCCCATGCCCCGGGCCCACACCCGGGAGTGCTCGCGGGCCGCCTCCAGGTGCGGATTGAGCCGGGCCGGATACGGCATGTAGAACTCGGGCAGGGCGAACGGCTGAGTCACCGGGCCGTCCCTCCAATCGTCGCGCGGCAGTTGGTCAGGCCCAGTCATGCCCAAGGGGCCGCCGGCCATTCGGTGGCTCGCTTCGACTCACACGAAGGTATGACGTTGTGGTAAAACGCCCCGCTCGGGCGGGAAAGTCTGCGGTCCGCCGAATGGAGCGCCATTGGTATAGACAACACCCACGCGGCGGGTCCACTATGGGTGAAATGCCGTAGGTTGTGGGACCGATCCCGAGGAGGCGGTCATGTCCTCCGCGAACGCGTACCGGGATCGGGCGGGAACCGCCGCCTACCTGCGCTGCTACCCGTACGACCAGTGGCGCATGGCGCTGCACCTGCACGCCCTGGAGGAGCACGCCGACCGGCTCGGCCACCACTCCCCCGAGATCTTCCTGGACAACGGCGTCTCCTGCCGGGCGGCACGGCCGCAGCTGACCCTGCTGCTCGCCCGGGTCGCGACGGGTGCCATAGGCACCGTCCTGATCCCCGGCCGCTGGGTGCTCTCGCTGGACGACGACGCGGCCGACTCCGTCACCCGGTTCCTGCGGGGCCACGGCGCCGAGGTCGTCGAACTCCCGCACCGCGGCGACCTCCTGCCCCGGTCGCGCCCCTCCACCACCGGGCAACTACTACAGTGAGGGCATGTCCGGTGAACTGGTGCCCGATCACGGCGAACTGCGCGCGTCCCACGAAGACCGGGACGAGGTCGTGGAGCGGCTGCGGGTCGCCGCGGGCGACGGCCGGCTGACCGCCGAGGAGCTGGACGAACGGCTCGGGGTGGCCCTGACCGCCCGCACCTACCGGGAGCTCGAAGGCCTGCTCACGGACCTGCCGGCGACCGGTCCCGGCTGGGCCGGCGGCACCCCCGTCCCCGCCCCGAAGGACCGTTCCCGGATCACCGTCGCCAGCGCCAGCACCAAGCGCGAGGGCAGCTGGGCGGTGCCCCGGCAGATGGAGATCGAGGCCGACAGCGGCTCCGTCGTCCTGGACTTCACCAGCGCCGTCATCGCCTCGCCCACCCTGGAGATCGAGGCGTCGGTGCGCAGCGGCTCGGTGACCCTGATCGTGCCTCCGGATGTCTTCGTGGACGTCGACGAGGTGGCGGTGAGCAGCGGCAGCGTGCGCCACCGGGCCCAGGTGGACCCCGGCACGCCGATCCGGCTGCGCATCCACGTGGCGGGCAAGGTGCGCAGCGGCAGCCTGACCGTGCGGGCACCCAGGCCGCCGCGCCGCGGTTTCCTGGGCTGGCTGCTGCGCCGGCCCGCGCCGCGGAAGGCACTCCCCCGCTGAGGGTGCAGGCGGCTGGGCGGCCGGCCGCGGGCTACGGGTCGCCGGTCCAGGTGGCGCTGTCCGCGCCGGGCAGGTCCTGCTCGGCCCAGATCGTCTTGCCCGTGGGCGTGTAGCGCGTCCCCCAGTGCTCGGTCATCTGCGCGATGAGGAAGAGCCCGCGGCCGCCCTCGTCGTCGCTCGCCGCGTGCCGCATGTGGGGCGAGGTGTGCCCGGAGTCGGAGACCTCGCAGATGAGGGTCTGGTCGCGGATGAGCCGCAGCAGGATGGGGCCGTCGGCGTAGCGGATGGCGTTGGTGACCAGTTCGCTGACGATCAGTTCGGTGGTGAACGACACGTCGTCCAGCCCCCATTCGCCGAGCTGCCCGGTGGCCGCGGCGCGGGCGCGGCCGACCATCACCGGGTCGGCGGCCAGCTCCCACACGGCCACCCGGTACCGGTCGAGCCGGCGGGTGCGGACCAGGAGCAGGGCCGCGTCGTCGTCCGTCGGTCCGGGCAGCAGCGTCGAGACGGCCCGGTCGGCGAGCTCCTCCAGCGGGCGCCGGTGCTCGGCGAGGATCTCGTCGAGCCGGTCCAGCCCGGCGTCGATGTCGCGCTCGGGTGACTGGACCAGCCCGTTGGTGAACAGTGCGATGAGGCTGCCCGCGGGCAGCTGCAGGTCCGTGCACTCGAAGGGCAGGCCGCCCAGGCCCAGGGGCGGGCCCGCGGGAAGGTCCGGGTAGCTGACGAGGCCGCTCTCCGCGTCGACGACGGCGGGCCGCGGGTGGCCGGCGCGCGCCATGCTGCACTGCCCGGTGACCGGGTCGTAGACCGCGTACAGGCACGTCGCGCCCAGCGCCTCGTCCTCCTCGGGGCCTCCGCCGTCCGCGCCGCGGACCATGGACCACTCCTTGGCGGCCTGGCCGACCAGGTGGTCCAGCCGCGTCAGGAGTTCGTCCGGGGCCAGGTCCAGCTGGGCCAGCACCCGCACGCTCGTGCGCAGCCGCCCCATGGTGGCGGCGGCCCCCAGGCCGTGGCCGACCACGTCCCCGACCACCAGGCCCACCCGGGTGCCGGACAGCGGGATGACGTCGAACCAGTCGCCGCCGACCCCGGCCCGGCTGTCGGCGGGCAGGTAGCGGTAGGCCAGCTCCACGGCCGTCTGCGGCGGCAGGCTCCGGGGCAGCAGGCTGCGCTGCAGCCGGAGGGCGGCGGTGTGCTCCCGGGTGAAGCGGCGGGCGTTGTCGATGCAGACCGCGGTGCGCGCGACGAGTTCGTCGGCCAGGTCCAGCTCGCCCTCGTCGAACGGGTCGGTGCGGCGGTCCCGGAAGAACGTGACGAGTCCGATCGGACTGCCGCCGAAGCGCAGCGGCACGGCCAGGCACGAGTGGAACGGCAGTTCCTGGGCGCCGGGGACCGGGCCGTCGGGCACCGGGCCGTCCGCCACCCGGTCGTCCGTCCCGGCCTCCTCGGCGACCTCCAGGACCTTGCGGCCCGCGGCCAGGCTGCGCGCCTGGGCCGACGCCGGCGGGTAGCCGACCAGCTGTCCCGCCGCCACGTGCGCCGGGCCGCCCGGGGCCGACGGGCCGCGGGCCGGGCCGGTGGCGCCCCACATGCGGACCATGCGCCGTCCGGGGGTGGTCCCGGGGGTGGACTGGTCCCCCTCCAGCACCGCCTCCAGCAGGTCCACGGTGACCGCGTCCGCGAACTGCGGGACCGCGACCTCGGCCAGCTCCCGTGCCGTGCGGCCCATGTCCAGGGTCGTCCCGATGCGCGCCCCGGCGCGCACCAGCAGGGCCAGCCGCTGCTGGGCCCGGTAGCGGTCGGTGATGTCCACCGACTCCTCGCACACGCCCAGTGACAGGCCCTGGTTGTCCTGCAGCCGGTAGTAGGAGCACGACCAGACGCGGTCGTGCTCGGGGTCGACGGGCGCGCGCCCGCCGTAGTGGAGGTCGATGACGGGCTCACCGGTGGCGAACACCTTGCGCATGACCGGCTCCAGCAGCGGCGGGAACCCCTCGGAGAGGATCTCGCCGTTCAGCAGCATCTCGTCCGGCGAGGTGCCGATGTACTGGGTGCTGCCCATCTCGCGGCGCAGCTCGGCGTTGATCCACACCACCCGCATGTCGGCGTCGTAGATGGCTAGCCCGACGGACGAGCGGGTGACGAGGCCCTGCAGCATCGCCTGCTGCGCCTCCCACCGGCCCAGCTCCTGCGAGTCGGCGGCCACCAGCAGCCACGCGGGCCCCGCCCCGCCGCCGGCGACCGGGACCATCGTCGTGGCGATCCGCAGCGCCGTGCCGTCGCGGTGGCGCAGGAGGAGGACGACGCTGCGGGTGGACGGGGGCTCCCGCAGCGGGCCGGGGTGCCCGCCGGTGGCCGCCCGGCGGGCCAGCAGGTCGTTCGCGGGGCGCCCGAGCACCTCGCGCGGCGCGTAGCCGAGCAGCTCCTCCGCGGCCGGACTCCACCCGAGGACCCTGCCACGGGCGTCCAGCACCGCGGTGGCTGCTCTCGTGACGTCGAGGGGTCCACGGGAGTCCACCCCGTCAGCTCCATCCATCGCATCGCACCGTTCCGCCTTCGCTCCTCATGGTGGGCCCGCGGACCCGGTGCCACAACCGCTCCGGCACCCGGCGGACCCCCTGCCGGGCGCGGGCGCGGCCCGCCGTCGCGGCGGGACACCCGGATGGCGGAACCGGCTGCCCCACGGGGCACCGCCGGTACGCGGGGACGGCGCGCGGACCGGCCGCTGGGCGCTCAGGCAGCGCTCGGGCCGACCCGCTCCGCCAGGAAGTCCTCCCAGGTCCGCCGGCCCGCGGCGGTCCCGCCGGCCGACAGGTTCTCGGCGGCGCGGTACGCGCGGCCGGCCTTCCCGGGCATCCGCACCGGCATCATCAGGCGGTGCTTGCCGCGCGCCCGCAGGTATCCGCGGCTCAGCTCGGCCATCCCGTACACCGTCGGGCCCGCGAGGTCGGGCACCAGGCCGGCCGGCTCGCCGAGGGCCAGCTCCACCAGCCGGGCCGCGACCTCGCGCGCGTCGACCGGCTCGAACCGCAGCCCGCCGGGGACCGGTATCACCGGCAGCTTGCCCATCTTCTCCACCACGGTCAGCACCAGGTCGTGGAACTGGGCCGCCCGCAGCGTCGTCCACGGGACGCCGGACCCGGCGACGGCCTGCTCGGCGCCCAGCTTGGCCCGGAAGTACCCCAGCGGCACCCTGTCCGCGCCGATCACCGAGATGTACACCACGTGGCGCACCCCGGCGCGCGCCGCCGCGGCCATCAGGTTCCGGGTCGCCTCGTCGTCGCCCTTGGGTCCGCCGGCGAGGTGCAGGACGACGTCGACGCCGTCCACCGCGGCCTCGATCCCCTCGCCCCCCAGTAGGTCGCCGCTCACGTACGCGACGCCGTCCGCGGACGGGCGCGGCTGCCGGCTGAGGACCCGCACCTCGCGCCCGGCCGCCCGCAGCAGCGGGACGACGTGGCTGCCCAGGGTGCCCGTACCACCGGTGACCAGGATCGTTGACGTCATGGCTGCTCCCCATATCGTTCGGTCCGGGAGTCGGCCTCCCGGTACCTTCGGCTGTGTTTTGTCGATCTACTCCCATGACCCCTGGCGCCGAAGGAATGTGACCGATGGCCGAGAACACTTTTCTGACCGCGCGCTTCGAGGAGGAGCGGACCCGGCTGCGGGCGGTCGCCTACCGGATGCTCGGCTCGGTGAGCGAGGCCGACGACGCCGTCCAGGAGACGTGGCTGCGCCTGAGCCGGGCCGAGGTCGGCGAGGTGCGGAACCTCCCCGCCTGGCTGACGACCGTGGTCTCCCGGATATGCCTGAACCTGCTGCGCTCGCGCGAGCACCGCCGGGAGGAGCCGCTCGACCTGCGGGAGCCCGACGAGTCGGCCCTCGGCCGGGCGGACGGTGCCGATCCCGAGCAGGAGGCGCTGATGGCCGACTCCGTCGGCCTGGCCCTGCTGGTGGTGCTGGACACGCTCACCCCGCCCGAGCGGCTCGCCTTCGTCCTGCACGACATGTTCTCCGTGCCCTTCGACGAGATCGCCCCGCTGATCGAGCGCTCCCCCACCGCGACGCGCCAGCTCGCCAGCCGGGCCCGGCGCCGGGTCAAGGGGGGCACCGCCGTCCCGGACGCCGACCTGAGCCGCCGGCGCCGGGTCGTCGAGGCCTTCCTGGCCGCCACCCGCGGCGGCGACCTCGAGGCGCTGGTCGTCCTGCTCCACCCGGACGTCGTGCTGCGCGCCGACCCGTTCGTCGTCCCCAGCCCGGAGCCGATCGTCATCAGCGGCCGGCAGACCGTGGCCACGGGGGCGATGGCCGCCATGGAACGTGCCCGGTCCACGGTGGCGGCTCTGGTCAACGGGACGGTGGGGCTCGCGATGGCTCCGCTCGGACGGCTGCGCCTGGTGCTCGGGTTCACGATCACCGACGGCCTGATCACGGAGATCGAGGTGATCGCCGATCAGAAGGCGCTGCGCGAGCTGGAGTTGGGGGTCCTCGACGCCTGACGCCGGACGGGGTCACCCGGCGCACAGCCGCCGGCCGCCGCGGTCGCGCAGCCGGCGCAGGAAGGACAGCACCCCGGCACCGCCCGTCGCCCAGCCGGAGCCGGTGGCGGTGAGGGTGTTGTCGGGCAGCAGCGGCCGGCGGGCGGTGCCGCCGCTGCGGGCCAGGATCAGCCCCGCCACGTCCGCCGCGTCCCGCCAGCGGCCGTCGTCCCCCGTGGCGACGGCCGCGTCGATGAGCAGCTCGCCGACGCCGGCCAGGCCGCAGCACTGGGAGACCAGGCTCATCCGGGGTGCGAGGGCGCGGCACACCCGCGCGCAGCGCAGGCCGAGTTCGAGCAGCTCGCCGTCGCCGTCCCGGCTGCCCGCCTCGATCAGGACGGCGCCGATGCCCGCCAGGCCGCGGCACCACGAGCCGTAGCGCCGTGAGGCGCCGGGGAGTTCGGCCGCGGCCAGCAGGCCGGGGGTGTCCCCGGCGAGTTCCGCGAGGCCGGACCGGGCCGCGGCGCCGGCCGCCGGGTCGTCGGTGGCCCGGTGGTAGGCGCGCAGGAAGTGGACGATGCCCGCCCGGCCGTGGGCGAAGCCGTGGTCGTAGGCGGCGAGCGAGGCCGGCTGCGGCCGCCTCGGCTCCTGCTCCCCTGGCCTGTCCGGCCGGTCCAGCAGCTCCCGGGCGCAGCGCCCGGCGGCTGCCCGGTGGGCGGCCGCCGCCTCCGTTCTTCCGGCGTCGGCGGCGGTGCGCGCCAGGATGAGGTGTCCGGTTCCGGTGCCCGCCGCGCCCCCGATCTGGTCGCCGCTGCCGTCGCCGTGCGGGAGCGGGTACGCCTCGGGGCCCGCGGGCCCGGGGAGCGGCCGCGCGGCGGCCAGGAACAGCTCGATCCCGGTGCGGCCGGTGTAGAGGGCGTCGGTCAGGGCCGCCGACCCCCGGTACTCCGTGACGCGGCGGGCCAGGTCGGCGACGGCCCGCGGCACTGCGGGCCGGTCGGTGTGGTGCAGCAGTTCCAGGCCCACTCCGGCCGCGCCCGCGTACAGGGTCACCGCGGCCCCCGTGGAGTCGTGGTCCGGGGCGGCGTCCGCCCGCGAGGCGCGCACGCAGTCGGCGACGACGGACGCGATCACGTCGTCCAGCAGACCGGTGGTGATCCGTGGCGCGGCCGGCGGCCGCCGGCCGGCGATCGGTTCGGGCAGGCCGGCCCGCAGCCGGGCCGCGCAGGCCGTGCGCCGGGCGGGGTCGAGGCTGAGCAGCCCCGCGACCAGCGTGCGGAGCGGGCGGTGGGCGGGGCCGGGCAGTGCGGCGCCCAGGCAGGCCAGCGTGCGGTCGCGGTTGACGGCCCGGTCCGGGTCGATGACCACCGGGTCCATGCCGGTCAGCGCGTGGTGCAGGGTCGCACCGAGTGCGTAGAGGTCGTCCGCGGGGTGCGACGGCGCTCCGGGCCGGTACACGGGCAGGCTGTAGCCGGGTGTCCCGCCGTCCGGCCGGTGCGCGCCCAGCGTGCTGATGCCGAAGTCGACAAGGCGACAGGACCCGTCCGGGCCGATGACCACGTTGTCCGGTTTGAGGTCGCCCACCACCACGCCCCGGGCGTGCACGGCGTCGAGCGCGGCCAGCAACCGGCGCGCCAGCGGCGCCGCCTGACGCCCGGTGGGATGGGCGGCGGCACCGTAGGGCCCGTGCTCGCGCACGTCGCGGCGCAGGTCGCGCGGGCCGCAGTCACTGGTGATCAGGTACTCGTCCTCGCCGTGCCGCACGTGGTCGACGACCCGGGGCACCGCGTCCAGCCCGTCGAGCGCCGCGAGCACGGCCCGCTCGTGGCGCAGCCGGTCCCGCGCGTCGGCCCCGTGCGCGTCCTCACCGGCGTACGCCCTGGCCTGTTTCACCACCACGGCACCGCCCGTCACGGTGTCCACGGCGCGGTAGACGTCCCCGTGCGGGGACCGCGCGATGCCCGCGGTGAGCCGGTACCGGCCACCGACCAGGCGGGCGGCCGAGCGTCCGGATCCGGGTGCGGGCAGCCCGAACGGGTCCTGGGTCCAAGGCGGTTGGCGGTAGCGGGCGCTCGCGCGGGCGGCGAAGTCCTGCCCGCCGGGCCCGGTCATGGCGAGCGCCGGCCCGCTCCCCGCGGGCGCCCGGAAGGGGCCGTAGCGGTAGTAGACCGGCGCGTCGGGCCGCACCCGGCGGTCGCTGAGCACCCGGGGCCCGGCGCGGCCGGCCAGGACACCGGCCAGTTCCCGGCCGAGCGCCGCCACGTCCTGCCCGCGGGGATAGACGGTGACGGCCTTCCCCACCAGCGCGGGGTCCCGGACACCGCTGTTCAGTTCGGCCAGCACCGCCGTACTGCGCGCGAACTTCGCGTCGCAGACGTAGCGCAGCAGCACCGGGACGAGCAGCTCCACGGTCTCGGCGAAGTCCTCCGAGCGGGCGGAGACATGCAGCTTCCAGCCGTGCTCCGCGGCGGGCAGCCGCGGATCGGACAGGTGGAGCCAGACGTCGTCCGCGCCCCGCCGGCGCCCGTGGCCGGCCACGAGCGCGTCGAGCAGCCGCCCCAGCTCCCCCGGGGCGGCCGCGTTCCTGTCCGTCCGGTCGGTCAACAGGCCGGCTCGGCCCCCGGCGCGCCGGTCGGGCCGACCGGTCTAGTCACAGGAGAACCGGGTGGTCGCGGTGACCCAGGGGTCGGCCAGACACGCCTCGGCGCCGCGCCCGGGATCCAGTTCGTCCTCGAAGTCGATCGCCTCCACTTCGGCTTCCAGATCCAGCGGGCCGGCGTCACGTATGTCCAGTTGCACAGGGCTCATGGCGATCCTTTCGAGGAGGGGCGGGCGGTCGATCCGTGAACCGGGCGTCGTCGTGGCTGTCCACGCCCTCGCGCCGCGGCCGAAAACCGCGGCCCGAACGGCGGTGCGGGCCACGGGATCCTCACATTCTGCGGGACGTCCCGGGCGGGGCAACGGCGTAATCCGGCCGACTTGCGCCCGGCGTCCGCACGAGATCACGAAGGGTGGAACCAAACGCGGAAGCGGACGCTCTTCGGGGGCGAGAAGGTGCGCGGCATGCGCGGGAGTCCCGCCCGCGGCTGCGATGATCACCGGATCGGCCGGTCACCCGGCACTTCGTGCCCGGACCCCCGCCGGGCACGGGGTGCCGGGTGCGACGCTGTGCCCCGCACAGCGTCGTACGGCCGCGTCCTCATCCACGGAACAAGGAGCGTCATGGTGCAAGGCACGTTCGGCAAGCGCGCGGCGATGGGCGCTTCGGTGCTGGCTCTCGTCGCCGCCTCGGTCCCGGCCCTCGCGGCCCAGGCCCAGGCCGGTACCCCGACGGCGGCCGCAGCGGCGGACGCCGCCCGGCGGGCGCCCGGCGACGGGCTGCCGAAGCCGGATCTCGACGCCCTGCACCAGGTCTTCGCGCAGGTGATGGCGGGCGGCGCGCCGGGAGTGATGACCCGCATCGACGGCGACGGCGGCAGGAGCGTCTACCGGGAGACCGCCGGGGTGGCCGACCGCTCCAACGGCCGGGCCATGAACACCGACGCGCGCTTCCGCATCGGCAGCATCACCAAGTCGTTCTCGACGGTGGTCCTGCTGCAGCTCGTCCACGAGGGCAAGGTCGCCCTGGACACGCCGGTCGACACCTACCTGCCCGGCCTGCTGCCCGACCCGACGATCACGGTCCGGCACCTGCTGACCCACCGCAGCGGCCTGTGGGACTACACGAACGACATGTTCGAGAACACCGTCCCCGGCTTCGAGGCGGTGCGCAACAAGGTCTTCACCTACCAGGAGCTGGTCAAGCTCTCGATCGCGCACCCCGCGACGGCCAAGCCCGGCGCCGCGTACCAGTACTCCAACACCAACTTCGTGGTCGTCGGCGCCCTGATCGAGAAGGTCACCGGCCACTCGGTGCGTACCGAGTACCAGCGGCGCATCATCAGCCCGCTGCACCTGACCGACACCGTGTACGTGCACCCGAGCGCCACCATCCCCGGCCTGCACATCAACGGCTACCTGACTCCGGACGAGGCGGGCGCCCCGCTGGTCGACTCCACCGACCAGACGGTCTCGTGGGCCCAGTCCGCCGGCGCGATGGTCTCGAACCCCCGTGACCTCAACCGGTTCTTCTCCGCCCTGCTGGGCGGCCGCCTGCTGAGCGCGGACCTGCTGGCGGAGATGCTCAGGATGACCCCGAGCGACACCTCCGGCACCCGCTTCTACGGGCTCGGCCTGCGCCAGCGCGACCTGTCCTGCGGCATCTCGGTGTACGGCCACACGGGCACCGTGCAGGGGTTCTACTCCTACGCCTTCACCACCCGCGACGGCCGCCGCAGCGTCAGCTCGATGGCCAACACGTCCAACAACGGGAACGTCAACACGATCCTGGGCAACACCCTGGAAGCGGCCTTCTGCGGCAAGACGCCCGCGCCGCAGACCCCGGCCGCCCAGGCCCCGTCCGCACAGCGCTCCGCGGCGACCGCGCCGTCGGCCCCGTTCTACGAGGACATCGCGCCGAACGTCGCACGCCACTAGTGGTGCTCCGGTCCGGGGGCCGTGCGTGCCGGTCAGGGCGCGCGGCCACCGGGCCGGGCGGCGGGTCCGCCTAGACGCAGGACGGACAGAGGCCGCGGTAGGTGACCTCGACCGCGGAGACCGCGAAGCCGAAGCGCTCCTGCGCGGGGAGGGCGGCCAGCGGGTCGCCGGTCGGGTGCACGTCGCGGACCGTGCCGCAGCTGGAGCAGACCAGGTGCTGGTGCGGGTGGTGCGCGTTGGGGTCGTAGCGCTTGGCGCGGCCGTCGGTGGCCACCTCTATGACCTCGCCGAGGACCACCATCTCGCCGAGCGTGTTGTAGACGGTGGCCCGGGAGATCTCGGGCAGCCGCTCCGCCGCTCGGGCGTGCACCTCGTCGGCCGTCAGGTGCACGTGATCGCCGTCGAGGACCTCGGCGACGACACGTCGCTGGGAGGTCATCCGCCAGCCACGGTCTCGCAGTCGTTCCAGCAGGTCACTCATACGGTTCACCTATTCAGGTTCGGTGGGGTACCCGAAGTTTACCGATGGATGCCCGGGTTCCGATTGGATATGCGTCTGGCGTGCTTCTTGACTTGGAATCTGTCCATCGTAGGATCAGTTCCGGCAATAGCCAAGGGACAGGAAGCCTCCAGTACGGCAGGAGACAGAAACGTGACGGGACCACCGCCGAGGAACGGCGCGGTGCCGGCCCGCGGGTGAGACCCCCGCGTCGTGCTCCACGATGTCCTCCGCGACGGTGACGCCCGTGCCCCGGCTTGTTCCACCGCCCCCCAGTTCCCGAGCCACGTGATCCGTCCGGTCCGGAAGGAATTCCATGTCTGAGAACCATGATGCAATCGTCGTAGACGCGAAGGAGGGCGGCGCCGGTGGCTGCCCCGTCGCGCACGAGCGCGCCCCGCACCCGACGCAGGGCGGCGGCAACCGCCAGTGGTGGCCGGAGCGCCTCAACCTGAAGATCCTCGCCAAGAACCCGGCCGTGGCCAACCCGCTGGGTGAGGACTTCGACTACGCCGCCGCGTTCCGGACCCTGGACCTGGCGGCCGTGAAGCAGGACATCGCGCAGGTGCTGAGCACCTCGCAGGACTGGTGGCCGGCCGACTACGGCAACTACGGCCCGTTCATGATCCGCATGGCCTGGCACAGCGCGGGCACCTACCGCATCTCCGACGGCCGCGGCGGCGCCGGGGCCGGGCAGCAGCGCTTCGCCCCGCTCAACAGCTGGCCGGACAACGCCAACCTCGACAAGGCCCGCCGCCTGCTGTGGCCGGTCAAGAAGAAGTACGGCCAGAGCCTGTCCTGGGCCGACCTCCTCGTCCTGACCGGCAACGTCGCCCTGGAGACAATGGGCTTCGAGACCTTCGGCTTCGGCGGCGGACGCGCGGACGTCTGGGAGCCCGACGAGGACGTCTACTGGGGTCCCGAGACCACCTGGCTCGACGACGAGCGCTACACCGGCGACCGCGAGCTGGAGAGCCCCCTCGGCGCGGTCCAGATGGGCCTGATCTACGTCAACCCGGAGGGCCCCAACGGCAACCCGGACCCGCTGGCCGCGGCCCGCGACATCCGCGAGACGTTCCTGCGGATGGCGATGAACGACGAGGAGACCGTCGCCCTGATCGCGGGCGGCCACACCTTCGGCAAGACCCACGGCGCCGGCCCGGCGGACAACGTCGGGGACGACCCCGAGGCCGCCCCGCTCGAGCAGCAGGGCCTCGGCTGGAAGAACGCGTTCGGCACCGGCAAGGGCGGCGACACGATCACCAGCGGCCTGGAGGGCGCCTGGACGAACACGCCGACCACCTGGGACAACAGCTTCTTCGAGATCCTCTTCGGCCACGAGTGGGAGCTGTCCAAGAGCCCCGCGGGCGCGCACCAGTGGAAGCCGAAGGACGGCGGCGGCGCGGGCACCGTCCCGGACGCGCACGACCCGGCGAAGAGCCACGCGCCGACGATGCTGACGACCGACCTCGCGCTGCGCGTCGACCCGGCCTACGAGCAGATCTCGCGCCGCTTCCTGGAGGACCCGGCCGCGTTCGCGGACGCCTTCGCCCGCGCCTGGTTCAAGCTGACCCACCGCGACATGGGCCCCGTCGTGCGCTACCTCGGCCCGGAGGTCCCGACCGAGACGCTGCTGTGGCAGGACCCGCTCCCCGAGGCCACGCACGAGCCGGTCGACGCCGCGGACCTGACCGCCCTCAAGGCGAAGATCCTCGCGTCGGGCCTGTCCGTCTCCCAGCTGGTGTCCACCGCGTGGGCGTCGGCCGCGTCCTTCCGCGGCAGTGACAAGCGCGGCGGCGCCAACGGCGCCCGCGTCCGCCTGCAGCCGCAGAGCGGGTGGGAGGTCAACGAGCCCGACCAGCTGGCGCAGGTGCTGCGCACCCTGGAAGGCGTGCAGCAGGCGTTCAACGCCGAGCGGACCGACGGCAGGGCGATCTCCTTCGCCGACCTGATCGTGCTCGCCGGTGCCGCCGGCGTGGAGAAGGCGGCCAAGGACGCCGGCTTCGACGTCGAGGTGCCCTTCACGCCGGGCCGGGTCGACGCGTCGCAGGAGCAGACGGACGTGGAGTCGTTCGCGGCGCTCGAGCCGACCGCCGACGGGTTCCGCAACTACCTCGGCAAGGGCAACCGGCTGCCGGCGGAGTACCTGCTGATCGACCGGGCCAACCTGCTGAACCTCAGCGCCCCCGAGCTGACCGTCCTCGTCGGCGGCCTGCGCGTCCTGGGTGCGAACCACCAGCAGTCCGCGCTCGGCGTCCTCACCGCGAACCCGGGGACGCTGACCAACGACTTCTTCGTCAACCTGCTCGACCTGGACACGACGTGGCAGCCGACCTCCGAGGACGCGCACACCTTCGAAGGCCGTGACGCCTCGACGGGCGAGGTCCGCTGGACCGGGAGCCGGGCCGACCTCGTCTTCGGCTCCAACTCCGAGCTGCGGGCGCTCGCGGAGGTCTACGCGAGCGACGACGCGAAGGAGAAGTTCGTGAAGGACTTCATCGCGGCGTGGGACAAGGTCATGAACCTCGACCGGTTCGACCTCGTCTGATCCGACCGCACGATCCGACCGTCCGGCGTCCGGGCCGGCCCACCGCGGGCCGGCCCGGACGCCGTCGCGTCTAGCGCAGGATGCCGGCGGCGCGGGCCGCCTTGAGCCAGGACGGGAACTCCTGCAGGAGGCGGTCGTACAGCTCCTCGTCCGAGACCTTGTCGATGTCGTCCACCGCGAAGAACCCGACGTTGTCGACCCGGCGCCCCGGCATGGTGTCGAACTTCTCCAGCACCCCGAAATTGGCCCGGCCCAGACCGACGAACTGCCAGAACACCGGCTCCTCCACGGCCTCGCGCAGCTCCCGCTCGATCTCGGCGTTGCGGTACACGCCGCCGTCGGAGAAGAACAGCACCAGGGTCGGCGCCTGCGCCGGGTTGGCGCGGACGAAGTCGCGGACCTCGGCGATGACCTTCTGCTCCTCGTTCTGGATGCCGACCACGCGCATGTCGACCTGCCCCGGCCGCTGCCCCTTCGGCGGCTTCTTCCGGCCGAAGAGGCTGATCTGCCCCACCCGCACGTGCAGTTCCAGCCACTGCGGCAGGTCGCCGACGGTCAGGTCGGGCAGCCGGGCCGGGTTGGAGGCGAACGTCCAGGCCTGCATCTCGCCGTCGTCGTCGACCTGTGCGGCGACCGCGGCCATCCGCTCCACGACGCTGTGGACGGTGCCGCGCGTGTAGAGCCCGGCCATCGACCCCGAGGCGTCGAGGACCAGGACGACGCGCGCGACCACGCCCTCCGCCCCGTGCTTGCGCAGGCTGACGGCGACCTGCTGCTTGCGCAGCGAGAGCCGCTTGCGCATGTCGACCGGCAGGTTCTCCTCGCCCTTGGTGAGCCGGGCGGGCGTGGCCGCGGGAGCGGCGGGCCCCGTCGGCGGGGGCGGTACGGGCAGCGGCGGTACGGGCACGGCCGCCGCCGAGGGCTCCTCGTCCACGCTGATCCCGAAGTCCTGCGCGAGGCCCGCGAGGCCCGACGCGTACCCCTGCCCCACGGCGCGGAACTTCCAGCCGTCCCCGCGCCGGTACAGCTCCCCGCCCAGGAAGGCGGTCTCGGTCGTGGCCGTCATGTCGAACCGCGCCAGCTCCGCACCCGTCGCCCGGTCCAGGAGCCGCAGGCGCAGCCCGGGAACCTGGCCGAACGTGCCGCCGTCGGCGGACGCGCCCAGGACGACACGCTCGATGCCGGGCTCGACGCGGCCGAGCTCCACGTCGACCACGTCCTCGCCGGAGGCCGCCGACCCCACGTGGCGCACCGCGCCCGTCGGGTGTTCGGGCTGGTTGTAGAAGACGAAGTCGGCGTCGGAACGGACCCGCCCCGAGCCCGTCAGGAGCAGCGCGGACGCGTCCACGTCGGGCACCCCGGGACCCGAGTCCCAGGTCAGCACCGCGCGGACGGCGGTGGCGGCGACGGGAACGTTGGCGCCCTTACCGAGCGAAGGTGTCGAGGTCACGTCCGCCAGTCTGCCGCACCGGCCGGAGAAGGCCACCGGTGCGGGCCCGCACGGAGGGGGCGCCGCACCCGGCGCCCCCTGGAGGAGCGGTCCTACGGGCGCATCTCGTACGCGCCCGACAGCGCCTCCACCTGCGCCCAGACCCGGGCGGCGCGCCCGGCGTCCGCGACGGGGCGGCGCACGTGGGCCAGCGCCCAGGCGGCCTGCTCGTCGGTGGTCGAGCTCTTGCCGTGCAGCTCGGTGGCGTGCGCGGAGAAGTCGCGGACCAGGACGTCGAAGATCCCGTCCAGCACGTCGGTGTCCAGGCCGGTCAGCTCGGCCTGCTCCAGCACCAGCTGCCCGTAGACCACCAGGGCGAAGAGCTGGCCGATCTCCAGCAGGAAGTCCAGGTCCTGCTGCTGCGCCTCGCTGGGCGCGTGGGTGCGCAGCAGCTCGCACAGGCCGTCCGCCTGCTCGCGGAAGCGGGCGACGTTCGGCAGGTGGGCGTGCGCGTCGTACGCGGTGCGCCAGTCGTGGAAGCGGATCGCGCCCAGGCCGCGGGCGGGTCCCTGCTGGAACAGGAAGGTGTCGTCGGCCGCGTCGAGGCGGGTCGGCACGGCGGGGTACTCGGCCGGGGCGAACAGGTAGTTCGCCATGAACTTCAGGATCAGGGCGAGGTTGACGTGCACCGTGCCCTCCAGCTTCGGCAGGCCGCGGATGTCGCTCGCGGCCTTGTCGAAGTAGGTGTCCGCCTCGAAGCCCTTGGCCGCGATGACGTCCCACATCAGGTCGATGACCTTCTCGCCCTCGGTGGTGACCTTCATCTTCGTCATCGGGTTGAAGAGCAGGTAGCGGCGGTCCTCGGGCGAGGCGGAGCGGAAGTAGTCGACGGCGCGGTCGCTGAACAGCTTCATCGCGACGAGACGGGTGTACGCGTCGGCCAGCTCGCGGCGCACGTGCGGGAACTCGGTGACCTTGCGGCCGTACAGCACCCGGTGGTCCGCGTGCGTGACCGCCTCGTACATCGCGTGCTCGCAGATGCCGATGGACGCGGCGCAGAGGTTGAACTTGCCGACGTTGACGGTGTTCAGCGCGGCGTCGAAGGCGGCCTTGCCGGTGTGCAGCACGTCCTGCGCGCGCACCGGGTAGTCGTCGAGGCGGAACTCGCTGACGTACATCTGCGCGTTCACGACGTTCTTCACCAGGTGGTACGCCTCGTGGCGGCTGTCGGCGGCGAAGAAGACGTACCCCTCGGGGCCCTCGACGTCCGCGCGGCGGCCGAAGACCGAGACGAGGCCGGCGACGTTGCCGTTGCCGATGTAGTACTTGGAGCCGCCGGCCGTGAAGCCGCCCGCGCCGTCCGGGGTCAGGATCATGTCGGTCGAGTAGATGTCGGCGCCGTGCGTCCGCTCGGAGAGGCCGAACGCCATGACGTGGCCCTCGTCCAGGAGCTGGGCGGCGCGCGCCCGCGCCTCCTCGTTCCCGCTCTGCCAGACCGGTCCCAGGCCCAGGATGGTGACCTGCCAGGTGTACCAGTAACCGAGCCCGTAGAAGCCGAGGATCTCGTTCAGCTCGGCGATCCGCGCGGTGTCCCAGCGCTTCGAGCCGTCCGCGGAGGACGGGGTGAGGAACTCCGCGAAGAGGCCCTCCTTCGCCGCGAACTCCAGGAAGTCGCCGTACCAGGCGCGGTCGACGTAGGTGTCGATGAGGGCCTTCTTGCCGCGCGACTCGAACCAGTCGACGGTGGCGCGCAGCAGGTGTCGGGTGCGCTCGTCGAACTGCACGGGGTCATAGGTACGCGGGTTGAAGAGCATGTCGACTCCAGGGAACGAGGGTCAGGGCGAGGGTCAGGGGGGGTGGGCGATGCTGTGGAGCGTGGCGAGCACGTCGTCCAGCCAGGCGAGGGTCATCCGCTCGTACTCGATGCCGCCGCGCAGCACCACGTGCTGCAGCTCCCGCTGCGGGGAGAGCGGCGCGGGGGCGCCGTCGGGAAAGTCCCGCCGCTCCCCGGTGAGGTAGTGGGCCAGCAGCGCGGCGTGGCTGTCGCGGTGCCGCTCGACCTCGGAGGTCAGCGAGGTCAGCGCGGCCGGCTCGTCGAAGGCGGCGGCGCGGATCTTGACGGCGAGCTCGTGCCGCACGGTCTCCGGTGCGACGGGCTCGCGCAGCCAGCCGGCCAGGGCCGCCCGGCCCGGCGCCGCGGCCGAGTACACCTTCTTGTCCGGCCGGCCGTCCTGGGCGACCTCCTCGGCGGCGATCCAGCCGTCCGTCTCCATGCGCCGCAGCACCCGGTAGATCTGCTGGTGGGTGGCGGTCCAGAAACGGCCGATGGACCGGTCGAAGCGGCGCGCCAGCTCGTACCCGGAGCCGGGCTGCTCCAGCAGGGAGACGAGGATCGCGTGCTCGAGGGCCATACCCCGCATCCTGCTATGCAACGAGTTTCATAGGCAATGCCGCCCCGCCCGGTTGAGACAGGGATCACGCCGCCGCCGGGCGGGACCCGGGCACAGCCGGGTGACGGGCGCGCCTCCGCAGAGCGGCGGTCACCAGAAACGCGCGAGAACGCACACCGTTCGAGGGTGGGCAAGAGGTCGAGATCAAGCCATTCCAACAAACGATCTTGAATGGCGCCTTCCGTATATCCACCATGAACCTGTCGACCTGTGCGGGGCAGCGTGGGCCTATGACCTGGACGCCGAACCCGCGGCTGACGGGCGATGCACGACGGAGGCTCAGTTGCACGGCTACTTCACTACGCAGCGGCATGAGCGTCTACGACAGGAAGTCCGCGAGTTCGCCGAGGCCGAGGTACGGCCCCGAATACCGCAGATGGAGTCCTCCAGGGCCGTGCAGCACGGCCTGTCGCGGCTCATCGCGGCCCAGGGGTGGATCGGGGTCACGATCCCGGCCCGGTACGGCGGGATGGGCCTGGGGCACCTCGCCAAGACCGTCATCATCGAGGAGCTGGCGCGCGTCAACGGCGCGATGGGGGCGATGGTGCAGGCCTCCCAGCTCGGGGTCGCCAAGATCGTGCACTTCGGCAGCGACGAGCAGAAGAAGCGCTGGCTGCCCGCGATCGCCGCCGGGGAGTGCCTGCCGACCATCGCGGTGACCGAGCCGGGCTCCGGCGGGCACGTCCTGGGGATGACGGCGAGCGCGCGGCGCGACGGGGACTGCTACGTCCTCAACGGCCGCAAGGTCTACGTCGGCAACAGCCACGTCGGCGACCTGCACGGGGTCGTCGCCCGCACCGGCGGCGGCTCCGGCGGGCTGTCGGCCTTCCTGGTGGAGGCCGGGCGGCCCGGCGTCACCCTGGGCCTGCACCAGGAGGCGATGGGCCTGCACGGCTTCAGCTTCGGCGAGCTGACCTTCGACGACTGCCGCGTACCGGTGGAGAACATGCTCGGCTCGGAGGGCGACGGACTGGCCGTGGCGTACTCCTCCAGCGTCCTGTACGGACGGCCGAACCTGACGGCGGTCTCGCTCGGGATCCACCGCGCGCTGGTCGAGGAGACGGCCGTCTTCTGCGCCGAACGGCACCGTTACGGCAAGCCCCTGCACGAAGTCGGTCCCGTCAAGCTCAAATTGGGCCAGATGCAGTCGCGGCTGATGACGGCACGGCTGGCCGCCTATCATGCGGCGCATCTGCTCGACCGGGGGCTGCCCTGCGACGCGGAGCTGATGAACGCGAAGCTGATCAACGTCGAGTACGCCCTGGACTCGGCGCGCAACGCGATGGAACTGCACGCTGCCGGAGGGCTGTTCACCGACCGCCCGGTGGAACGTTACATCCGCGACGCACACCACATCTTCGCCCCGGCCGGCACCTCCGACGTGCAGCTGCTGCGGCTGGGCGAGGTGGCCCTGGGCCTGGGCAAGGGCCAGTGGTCGCAGCGGTTCGCCGACGCGGTGCGCTCCCCCGGGGCCTACGACGACCGGCTCGTCCCCGAACCGGTCGTACCCGTCGCCCCGGCCGCCCCGGTCCACCTGGTGGGCGGCTGACTAGGCGAGTCCGGCCTCGCGCTGCTTGAGGAGCTCCACGGCCTCGGCCGCCAGGGCCTTGATGGTCTCCAGACCGCTCTGGCCCCAGGGCCGGGGCTCGATGTCGACGACGCAGATCGTGCCGAGCGTGGTGCCGGTGTGGTCGATGAGCGGGGCGCCCAGATACGTGCGGATGCCCAGCTCGTCCACCACCCGGTTCCCCGCGAACCGCGGGTAGTCGCAGACGTCCTCCAGCACCAGGGACTTGCGCCGGTTGACCACGTGCGGACAGAAGCCCTGGTCGTACGTCATCTCCCGGCCCGGCTCCGCGGCCGCGTCCGCGGCGGGCGCGTTCTGCGGCCCGGAGGGGGTGTGCAGCCCGGCGAAGTACTGCCGGCCGTCCACGAAGAGGTTGACCATGGCGTACGAGGCGCCGGTGGTCGCCGCGAGCCGGGCGGCGAACTCGTCGAGCTGCGCGTCGGGGCGGTCGGTCAGACCCATCGCGCGCAGCCGCTCGTCGCGCTGCACCGCTTCGGTGTCCTCGGGAATCAGCAGATGCCGCTCTGCGGGGTCGTAGCTCATGACGGGCCTCCCTTGGTCGGGCATGTCTAGTGGACGGGCTGGTGGCGGGGTGACGCGGTGCTCAGCAGGTGGCTGATGAGGTCGATGAGCACCCCGGTCGAGGACCGGCTCTCGCGGGCGTCGCACATGACGACCGGCACGTGCGGGCTCAGGTCGAGCGCGGCCCGCACCTCGTCGGGGTCGTAGGTGTAGGCGCTGGCGAACTCGTTGACGGCCACGAGGAAGCGGATGCCGCGCCGTTCGAAGAAGTCCACGGCCGCGAAGCAGTCCGCGAGCCGGCGGGTGTCCGCGAGGACGACGGCACCGAGAGCGCCGTCGGACAGCTCGTCCCACATGAACCAGAAACGATCCTGCCCGGGGGTCCCGAACAGGTACAGGATGTGCGCCGCGTCCAGCGTGATGCGGCCGAAGTCCATGGCGACGGTGGTCGTCGTCTTGTTCTCCACGCCGGTCAGGCTGTCGGTGGCGACGCTGGCCGAGGTCAGGATCTCCTCGGTGCTGAGCGGTTCGATCTCGCTGACGGCGCCCACGAACGTGGTCTTGCCGACCCCGAAGCCGCCCGCGACCAGGATCTTCAGCGCGGTGGGGAACAGGTCAGCGCTGTCGTCGGCGTAGGCCATTGAGCACTTCCTCCAGAACGGCTCGGTCGGTGAGGTCGGCGGGCGGCAGCGGAGGCCGCGAGGTGAGCGCTCCGCAGTCGATGAGATCGGACAGCACGATCTTGGTGATGGCGACCGGCAGCCGCAGCTGCGCCCCCACCTCCGCGACCGTGACCGGGTTCCGGCTCAGGTCCAGCGCCCGCGCGTGATCGGGTTCCAGGTGCGCCGAGGGGACGCTCCCGGTGGCGCGCACCATGGACAGCATGTCCAGGGACGCGGTCGGACGGGTGCGGCCGTTGCTCACGGTGTACGGGCGGACTAAGCGACCGGCGTCGTCGTCGATCAGGGGCTCGTCCTGCTCCTCCGCGGCCGTCACCGTGCAACGTCACCCGTCAGGGCGGTCGCGGCACGGGCGGGGGTCTCGAGGTTCGGCCGGACCTGCTGGATCAGGCGGTTCATCTCGTAGCCGAGGACGCCGGCGTCGGCGTCCCGGCCGGCCATGACCGCCAGCGCGCTGCCGGAGCCTGCCGCGGACACGAACAGCAGCGCGTCCTCCAGCTCGGCCACCACCTGGCGCACGTGCGGTCCGCCGCCGAGGCGCACCCCCGCGCTGCCCGCCAGGGACCTGAGCCCGGAGGCGACGGCGGCCAGATGGTCGGCGCTGTCGGCGTCCAGGCCGTGGACGGCCTTCTTGAGTCCGTCGGAGGACAGCAGCACCGCGCTGCGGGTATGGGGGACGCGGCTGACCAGGTCGGTCAGCAGCCATGCGAGATCGCGGCCGGGGTGGACGTCGCTCACCATGGTGAAAGGACTCCTTGCGGGGAAGGTGACGCAGGGTCAGGGGTTCAGGTCGGGTCGGCGCGGCGGACCGTCGGTCTGCGCGGCACCGGCCTCGGACTCACGGACCCCGATGCGGAACGCGGCCATCAGGTTCGGGTCGGGCTCGCCGACCCGGTCGTCGCTGCGGGGCGCGGGGTCGCTCCGCAACTGGGGTGCGAGATGGGACTGGCCGCGACGCTGCGGCAAGGAGGGCCGTCCCTCGGCGGCCGGGGGGCGGCCGGCGGGGGCGGGGTCGGAAGGAGCGGGCGCGGAAGAAGCGGGAACGGCCGGGGGCGCCGTCTGCGCGGGTGCGCCGTAGGCGCGGTGCGCGCCGGACGGCCGGACGGGCTCCGGCACGGCGGACCGTGCCGCGACCGGCTGCTGGGGGTGGAGCGGTTGCTGCGGGTGGAGCGGTTGCTGCGGGTGGACCGGCTGCTGGGGGTGGACCGGCCGGCGGCTCTCCATCGACGGGGCGGGCACCGCCGGGCGGCTGTGCGCGGGCGCCGCCTCGGCCGCGGGCGGCGCGAGCGGGCTCGTCGCGGCGCTGATGCCGGCGCGGGCCGGGGAGGCGGGCTGGCGGTGCGGAAGGGCGGGCGGCGCCGTCTGCGCGGGCCGCGGCTGGGCCCTGGCCGGCTCCTGCACGGCCTCCGCCGTGCCCACCAGGGCGTGCGGCAGGACGACGAAGGCCTGGATGCCGCCGAAGACGTTGCTGCGCAACTGGACGGTGACGCCGTGGCGGCGGGCGAGGACGGCGACGACGTACAGGCCGATGCGACCGTCCTTGAGCAGCGTGTCCAGGTCGATGCGCTCGGGGTCGGCCAGGAGCGCGTTGTTGCGCTCCTGCGCGGCCAGGTCCAGCCCCAGGCCGCGGTCCTCGACCTCGATGACCAGCCCGGCGGTGACCTTCTGCGCCCGCAGCAGTACCTGGGTCTCGGGCGGGGAGAACGTGGTGGCGTTCTCGATGAGCTCGGCGATCAGGTGCACCACGTCGGCGACGGCGCGGCCGTCGAGGTCGCCCTCGATCGGCGGGACCAGCTTGACGCGGGCGTAGTGCTCGACCTCCGCGACGGCCGACCTGAGGACCTGGGTCAGCGGCACCGGCTTGCTCCACTGGCGGCGCGAGACCGCGCCGCCGAGCACGGCGACGTTCTCCGCGTGCCGGCGGATGCGGGTGGCGAGGTGGTCGACCTGGAACAGTCCGCGCAGCAGGTCGGGGTCCTCGACCTGGTGCTCCAGCTCGTCCAGCAGCTGGATGCCGCGGTGGACCAGGGACTGCAACCGCCGGGCAAGGTTGACGAAGACCACGACCTGCTGGTCCGCGGCGCTGGACGGGGCGACCGGCAGGGCCGCCGCCTGGATCACCGCGGTGCACGCGGCGTACTGGGCCTGGCGCAGCTCGTCCGCCAGGGCGGCGAACCGGTCCCGGTCGGGGGTGTTCGCCGGCGCCGGTCCCTGGAAGACAGGCGACTCACCCCGGCGCACCTGCGTGACGACGTTCTGCAGTTCCTCCCAGCCGCGCGAGTTGACCGCGCGCACCTCCTGCAGCCGGCGGTCCACCGCGCGGTCGGCGGAGCGCGCCGCGGCCGAACCCGCCACGAGGATCACGGCGCCGAGCACGACCGCCGCGGCGAGCACGACCGCGGCCAGGGACCGGGACGGGTCGGCGGCCAGCAGCCAGACCGCGACGCCCGCACCGAGCAGCGCCATGGAAGCGGCGGGCAGCACGACCAGCCACCGCAGACCGGGGACCACGCGCTCGGCGGAGCGGCGGCTCCGGGCCGGGGATCTGCCGTGGCGTCCGCTGTCCCGGTGGTCGGACCGCACGCTGGATGAAGGGAGTTCAGACATCAACGTCCTCAGCACAGGGAGGTGCCTGGTTGGCAGCAACCATCGCAGTGGTAACAACTCAGCACATACATGACGGAAGTCGGTACTTCGGTCCCGCAAGATCATTGATCCGGCGGGTCCGGCCCTCCCGCGCACGAGCAGGCGTCAACAGCCTTTCACAGAGGCCATGTTGGGCGCCAACCGGGATGACCTGCGTCGAGTGGTCCTCCGGCGGCCGCACGGTGGCCGGAGCGGTGGGGGCCCGGGAGTTATTTCCAGGGCTGCAACAAACCTTGTCGCCCCTGACGAGGCCTCGTTACTGTCTGCACATGAGATCGATTCGGCACCTTGAGGAGCGGGCGCGGTGCGCCGCCTGCCTCGGTGCGTCGCGATGTAGCCGCCGCTGTCGGCTCATTTCCCGCTGAATCAACTCCCCCGGTTCTCCCGACTGTCGTTCCGGCACGCCCCGGGCTGCCGCCCGCCGCGCTGAACCGACGCAACGCCGTGTTCACCACCTCTTCATGACGTCTTCATGACGCCCCTGCCAGGCCCCTGTCCCCGCCACGCCCCCGCCCGACGGGGCGGCGGGTCATGACCGCTCAGTCCTCCACGCGTCGCGACGCCCTGCGGGCGCGCCGCCGCGCGGTACTCCCCCGCGGCCGACCATAAGGATTCCCACGTGCGCACCAGAAGCCACTCCTCGGACCTCGTCCCCGGCCTCGACCGGCGACGCTTCCTGCAAGCCCTGATCGGTACGGGCGCAGCCCTCGGGCTCACCGCCTGCACCAGCGCCGCGGCCAAGGGCCCCACCCTCGCGACGACGGCGCCACTGTCGACCGCGGTGCCGGCCGGCACCTCACTCAGCATCGCCTCGTACACCGGACAGCAGGAGCTGCAGCTCAAGCTGGCCGGGTTGCTGGACAAGCTGCCCTTCGAGGTGTCCTCCTGGCCCAGCATCGGCGCCGGGCCCGACGTCATCAACGCGTTCCGCGCCCACTCGCTGGAGGTGGGCAACAACGCGGGGATCCCGCCCATCCAGGCCCACTTCCAGGGCTTCGACGCCCGGATCGTCGCGGTGGACCTGACCCGCAAGCCGAACTACGTGTTCGCCACCAAGCCGCACAGCGACATCCGCAGCGTCGAGGAGTTCCGCGGGAAGAAGCTGGCGTTCTCCCAGGGACAGGCCCAGGGCGTCGTGCTGCTGCGCGCCCTGAAGAAGGCGGGCATCGCGGCGGCCGACGTCACCCTCGTCCCGCTGACCAGCAACCAGTTCCTCACCGCCCTCCAGGCGGGTCAGGTCGACATCGCACCGCTCGCGATCTCCCAGGTGCCCGCCTACCTGACCCGGTACGGCTCGGACGGCGCGCACACCGTCTCCACCGATGTCGTGGACCTGCTCAACATCCTGTGGGCGCCGGCGGCGGTGCTGGCCGACGCCGAGAAGGCGGCCGCCATCGCCGCCTACGTCCCGCTGTGGGCCAAGGGCCTGGTCTGGGTGTACGAGAACCCGGACGCCTGGGACGAGGAGTACTACGTCAAGAACCAGCACATCACCCTGGCCCAGGCGAAGGGGATCACGGCCCTCAGCAACAAGCCGCTGCTCCCGCCGACCTGGGACGAGGCCATCGCCTGGGAGCAGGAGACGATCGACCTGCTCGCCGAGGGCGGCTTCGTCAAGTCCTTCAAGGCCGACGTGCTCTTCGACCGCCGCTTCGAACCCCTCGCGTCGCGAGCCGTCGCCGCGCAGTACCGGAGTTGATACCCGTGACGGAAACCGTCTCCGAGCACGCCCCGTCCACCGGCGCCGCGGACGCGCGCGCCGCCGACCGGCCGACCACCACCACGCGGCCCACCGCCACCGAGCCCGGCGCCGCACCACCAGGTGCCGGCACCCCGCCCGGCACCGGCCGCCGCCGGGTGCGCCGGCTGGCCCCGGGCAAACGCCTGCCCTACGCCCGCCTGGTGGGACCGGCGCTGCTGCTGGTGATCTGGTCACTCGGCAACGTCACCGGCACCCTCGACCCGCGCACCCTGCCCGCTCCCTGGACGGTCGTGCGCACCGGCGCCCACCTGTGGACGTCCGGCACCCTCAGCACCGACGTCACCGAGTCGCTGTGGCGCGCGGCGCAGGGCTTCGCCATCGGCCTGACCGTCGGCGTCGTCCTGGCCCTGGTCGCCGGGCTGAGCCGGATCGGCGAGGCCGTCATCGACGGCACGGTGCAGGTCAACCGGTCCGTGCCGACGCTCGGGCTGATCCCGCTGTTCATCCTGTGGCTCGGCATCGGGGAAACGTTCAAGGTCGCGATCATCGCGATCGTGGTCTACATCCCGATCTACCTCAACCTGTACTCGGCGCTGTCGGGCATCGACCACCGGTTCGTCGAACTCGGCGAGGTGCTCCGGCTGAGCCGCTGGCAGTTCATCCGGCAGATCGTCATTCCCGGCGCCCTGCCCGGCTTCTTCGTCGGGCTGCGGCTGGGTGTCACCGGCTCCTGGCTCTCGCTGGTGGTGCTGGAGCAGATCAACGCCACCAACGGCCTGGGCTACATGATGTTCCAGGCGCAGAACTACGGCCAGACCGACGTGATCGTCCTCGGCCTGCTCATCTACGGGGTCTTCGGCTTCGCTTCCGACTCCGTCGTCCGCGTCCTGGAACGGAGGGTGCTGTCATGGCGGCGCTCGTTGAACACCTGACCCCGCCCGCCGTCCGCATCAGCGGTCTGACCCGCGGCTTCGGCGAGCGCGTGGTCCTGGACGGCATCGACCTGGACATCCCGCCGGGCCAGTTCGTCGCGCTGCTCGGCCACAGCGGCTCGGGCAAGAGCACCCTGCTGCGCGCCATCGCCGACCTGGACCACGACGTCACCGGCACCGGCGAACTCCACGCCCCCGAGCGGCTGTCGGTCGTCTTCCAGGACTCCCGGCTGCTGCCCTGGCGCCGGGTCCTGGACAACGTGCTGCTCGGCGCGCGGGGCAGGGACTCGCAGGGCAAGGACCCCGCGGAACGCGGTCGCGCCGCGCTCGCCGAGGTCGGCCTCGCCGGCCGTGAACGGGCCTGGCCCAGCCAGCTGTCCGGCGGCGAGCAGCAGCGTGCGGCACTCGCCCGCTCGCTGGTCTGGGAGCCCGAACTGCTGCTCGCCGACGAGCCGTTCGGCGCCCTGGACGCGCTGACCCGGATCAAGATGCACACCCTGCTGCGCGAGCTGTGGGAACGCCACCGGCCGTCGGTCCTCCTGGTCACCCATGACGTGGACGAGGCGGTGGTGCTCGCCGACCGGGTCCTGGTGCTCGACCGGGGCCGTTTCGGCCTCGACCTGACCATCGACCTGCCGCACCCGCGCTCGTACCGCGACCCGCACCTGGGCGAGTACCGCGAGCAGCTCCTCGCCGCGCTGGGCGTCGAGGAGGGCGGCCACTGACCGCTCCCCCGCCCCGCCATCCGCACCTTCCCCCTGGAGCCGAACCATCATGAGCACCACCGAGCGCAGCCTGCACTTCAACCTGTTCATCCACGACACCGGCCACCACGAGGCGTCCTGGCGGCTGCCCGAGTCCGAGCCGCTGGCGCACGTCGACGTCGCCTACCACCAGCGGCTCGCCCGGATCGCCGAGGACGCCAAGTTCGACTCGCTCTTCCTGGCGGACAGCCCCGCGCTGTGGGGCGACCCGGGCCGCCGGCCCAGCGGACGGCTGGAGCCGACCGTGCTGCTGACCGCGCTCGCCGCCGTCACCCGCCGGATCGGGCTGATCGCCACCGCGTCGACCAGCTACAACGACCCCTACAACCTGGCGCGGCGGTTCTCCTCGCTCGACCACGTCTCGGGCGGCCGGGCCGGGTGGAACATCGTCACCACGGCGGGCGACGCCGCGGCGCGCAACTTCGGTCTCGACGCCCAGCCCGCGCACGCCGACCGCTACGAGCGGGCGGCGGAGTTCATCGAGGTCTCCACCAAGCTCTGGGACAGCTGGGAGGACGACGCGGTCGTGGCCGACAAGGAGCGCGGCGTGCACGCCGAGTCGCACCGGGTGCACCCGATCGCCCACGTCGGCAAGTACTTCCAGGTCGACGGCGCCCTGAACGTGCCGCGCTCGCCGCAGGCCCACCCGCTGCTGGTGCAGGCCGGATCCAGCGAGGACGGCAAGGACTTCGCGGCGCGCTACGCCGAGGCGGTCTTCACCGCGCAGCCGACGCTGGAGGAGGGCCAGGCCTTCTACGCCGACGTCAAGCGGCGGGCCGCGGCGGCCGGGCGGGACCCGGCCGGGGTGAAGATCCTGCCGGGCATCGTGCCGGTGATCGGCGACACCGAGGCGGACGCGCTGGAGCAGGAGGCGGAGCTGGACCGGCTGATCCAGCCGGAGTACGCCAAGCTCCAGCTCGCCACGCTCATCGGCCTGGACCCGGCGCTGCTCGTCCTGGACCAGGAGCTCCCGGCGGACCTGCCCGCCGAGGACGAGATCGAGGGCGCCAAGAGCCGCTACACGCTGGTGGTGGAGCTGGCGCGCCGGGAGCGGCTGACGGTGCGGCAGCTCATCGGGCGCCTCGGCGGCGGCCGCGGCCACCGCACCTTCGCGGGGACGCCGGTACAGGTGGCGGACACCATCGAGCACTGGTTCAGGAACGGGGCGGCGGACGGCTTCAACATCATGCCCGCCGTCCTGCCGTCCGGCCTGGAGGTGTTCGTCGAGCGGGTGCTGCCGATCCTGCGGGAGCGCGGCCTGTTCCGCACCGAGTACACCGGCGCCACGCTGCGCGAGCACTACGGCCTGCCGCGCCCCGCCAACCGGTTCGCCCCGACTCAGGACCCGGCTCAGGACCCGGCCCCGGCCCTGGTGAACGTCTGACGGCGCGGGTGCGGGCCCCGGGTCAGCGGTAGTACCCCTCGACCACGGCCCGCACCTCGTCGAGCAGCGCCGGACCGTCCTGTGGCACGGGCGGCAGGCCGCTGCCCGGCCGGATGTCCAGCAACTGCTCGTTGGAGAGGGCGAACACCACCCGGCGCAGCCCCGCCCGCTGGATGGCCGCCTCGCACATCCCGCACGGCTGGCAGCTGGTGTACATCGTGGTCGTCGCCGCGGTGTCCGCGTCCAGTTCCCGTGCCGCCCACCGCGCGAGCTTCAGCTCCGGGTGGGCGGTGATGTCCCGGTCGGTGAGGGTCGTGTTGTGGTCCTCCGCCAGGACCGTCCCGTCCGGCCCCGCCAGCAGCGACCCGAACGGCGGGTTGCCGCTCTCGCGTGCCGTGGCCGCGAGCGCGATGGCGCGGCGCAGGAGCGTGTGGTCTTCCGGTGCGGTCATGACGGTTCCGTTCGGTCGCGGGGCGGGTAGAAGTGCGCGGCCACCGTGGCGAGGGCCCGAAGGGACGCCTGCGGGTGGCAGGTCTCCCGGGGGTCGCCGTCGTAGGTGTCCAGGACGACGGTGTCGGCGCCCAGCCGCAGCAGCTGGTCGAGGTCGTCCATGATCTGGTCGATCGTCCCCTCCCCCGCGAGCCGCCCCGGTCCGGTGACCGGTTCCGCGGTGACCTTGAGGGCGATCCGGGGGGCGAAGGCGGGCACGGGCACCTGCTGCTCGGCGGCGGACGCCCGCAGCCGTTCGGCGGCCTCACGCAGCCACGGCATGGTGCAGCGCAGCGGATGCCACGCGTCGCCGAGCCGCACGGCCCGCCGCAGGCCCGCGTCGCTGTTGCCGCCGACCCACAGCGGGATCTTCCGGTTCCCGTAGTCGGCGGTGTCGGCCCAGGCCGCCCGCATGTCCCGCAGGTGCTCGTCGGTGAGCCGCCCGCGCTGCTCGAAGGGGACTCCGAGCGCGGCGAACTCCTGCCGCGCCCACCCCACTCCGACTCCGAGCACCAGCCGGCCGTCGCTCAGCTCGTTCAGGTTGGCCGCCATCCGGGCGGTGAGCAGCGGATGCCGGTAGGGGACGATGAGGACGGTCGTGCCGAGGCGGATGCGGGTGGTCAGTCCGGCGAGCCAGGACAGGGTGGTGAAGGGCTCGTAGAAGGGGGCCGGGTACTGCGCGGCCACGTCGGGGGTGATGGCGACGTGGTCCGAGAGCATCAGCAGGTCAAAGCCCAGTCCCTCCACCGTGCGGGCCCAGTCGCGCAGGATCCCCGGGTCGGTGCCGGGGCCGAAATTGAGGATGTTGACGCCGATCTTCACGAAGATCAGCCTACTGAGCGGGCCCGCTCGGGCAGAAGGGATTCCTCCCTGTTCAGGAGCGGTTCGACCGGGGATTCGCCGGTAGTCTCG
Organism: Streptomyces sp. NPDC006733; assembly: GCF_040636125.1. Taxonomy (NCBI): domain Bacteria; kingdom Bacillati; phylum Actinomycetota; class Actinomycetes; order Kitasatosporales; family Streptomycetaceae; genus Streptomyces; species Streptomyces sp. NPDC006733. The sequence goes on from NZ_JBEYJD010000013.1 coordinate 46,139, forward strand.
GCGGATGACCGAGAGTCTTGACGAGACGGACTGGGCGATCCTGCACGAGGTCCAGCAGGACGGCCGGATCGCCTTCACCGAGCTGGCCCGTCGGGTCAACCTGAGTGCGTCGGCGACCACGGAACGGGTGCGGCGGCTGGAGGCGGCCGCGGTGATCACCGGGTACCGCGCCGAGGTCGGCCTGGAGCGGACCGGCTACGCGGTGCTGGCCGTGGTCCGCCTGAAGTACCCGGGAAACCGCCACGAGCCGCTGCACCGGCTGCTCGCGGAGTGCCCGGAGATCCTGGAGTGCCTGCGCACCACCGGGGACGACTGCTACGTCCTGAAGGTCGCCACCACGTCGGTGTCCGACCTGGAACGGATCGTCGACACCCTGGCCCAGTTCGGCAGCACCACCACCAACCTCGTCCTGAACCAGACCCTTCCGTACCGCGGCCCGCGCGTTCCCCGCACCCCGCGGGAGGGGTAGCCGTGTCCGACGCCAAGACCGAACTCGACACGCTGATGCGCACCTTCCTCGGCGCGTTCACCAACACCGCCGGCAGCCGGCCGGACGTCGGCGCCGTCCGTGCGGTGTTCATCCCGCAGGGAATGATCATCAAGAACGTCGGCGCCACCCCGGTCGTCTACGACCTCGACTCCTTCGTCGCGCCCCGGGAGCGGATCCTCACCGACGGAACGCTGACGGAGTTCTCCGAGTGGGAGGTCGCCGAGCGCACCGAGATCTTCGGATCGATAGCCCACCGCTTCAGCGACTACCGCAAGTCCGGTTTCCTCAACGGTGAGTGGTTCGAGACCACCGGCCACAAGACGACGCAGTTCGTCCGCACGCCGGACGGCTGGCGGATGGCCGCGATGGCCTGGGACGACGAGTAGCCGCGGAACCCCGTCCCTCCTCCTCCGTCGCGGTCGACCTGACGGCTCGACTTCAGGCCGACCGCTCGGGTTCCGGGCTACCGGGAGAACCGGCGGCGGGTGACCGCCAAGGCGCCGGCTCCCGCGGCGAGCAGGGCGCCCGCCGCGAGGAGCGGGGCGGTGGCGTCGGCGCCGGTGGAGGCCAGGGTGTCGCCGCCGGTGGTGGCGCCGTCGGTGCCGGCCGTGCCCGTGCCGCCGGTCGTTCCGCCCGTCGTGCCACCGGAGGTGCCGCTCTTCGCGGGCGCGCCGGTGGTGGCGGACGGGGTCGGGGTGGGGCTGCCGGTGGCGGCGGCCGCGGTCACGGTGAACGCGGAACCCTTGACGCTCGTCGCCGGGTTGGGGGCGAGGAAGCGCAGCCAGTGGGAGCCGCTGGTGGCGGTGTCCTTCGGGATGGTGACGGTGCCCGCGAAGGTGCCGTCGGCCTTGACGGTGAACTGGCTGAGGATGCCGTCGTCGTCGAGCTTGACCGTCAGCTTCTGCCCGGCCGGGTAGCCGGCGACGGTGAAGCCGAGCGAGCCGCCCGCCTTCACCGTGGTGGCGGACGTCGTCGCCGAGGCCTTGCCCGCGGCGGCGGGCGCGGCGACGAGCGCGGGGGCGGCCCGCGTGGTCAGCGCGAGGGTGACCGCGGGGACGGCGCCGGCCGGGGCGCTGCGGGCCGACAGCGCGAGGATCGCCGGGGCGGTGCGGGCCGGTGCCGCCTTCGGGGCGGTGACCGTCACGGCGTCGCCGGCCGGGGCGACCTCGGTCGCGGGCAGTTCGGCGAGCGTGACGTCCCGCGCCGCCTTGGTCTCGCTCACCGTCCGCGCGGCGGTCGGCGTCTGGGACGGTGCGCCGGCGGCCGGTTCGGTGACCTCGTAGTCGCCGACGATGGCGGAGGTGCCGTCCGCGGTGATCGCGACATGGACGTCACTGATCGTGGTCCGGGTGCCGGAGCCGTCGGTGGCGGTGAGGTGGATCCGGCCGTCGAAGGCGACCTCGCCGCTGCGGGCGGCGGCGTCGAAGTCGCCCTCCGCCCGCACGAGGGTGACGGTGCGGCCGTCGGCCGCGACGGCGGCCCCGCCGTCGACGGACACGGCGTTGGCGTCGGTGGCGGGGAGCACCCAGCGCAGGGTGCCTCCGGTCACCTCGGCGCCGGCCGCGGCCTGCGGGCCGTGCTCCTGCGGGCCGGCGGCCAGGGCGGGGGCGGTCAGGGAGAGCGCGCCCAGGGTGAGGGCGGTGCCGGACGCGACCGCGATCGCGCGGTGCAGGCGGGATGCGTGGGACATGGCGTGTTCTTCCGCTCGGTGAGGCTCGGGAAAGTCGGCGAGGGCGAAGGGGATCAGGACGGATTCGACGGCGTGGCCCGGCGGCGGGTCGCGGTGTAGGCGGTACCGCCCGCGACGAGCAGGCCGGCCGCCAGGGTGAGCGGCAGGGTCATGTCCGCGGCGCCGGTCGACGCGAGGGAGACGTGCGTGCCGGTCGTGCCCGTCGTGCCCGTTCCGCCGGTGGCGCCGGAGGCGGAACTGTCGCCCCCGGAGGTGCCGTTGGCCCCGCCCGTGGTCGTCGAACCGCTCGCACCCGTCGAGCCCGTCGACCCGGTTGTGCCCGTCGATCCGGTGGTGGCGCCGTCCGCCGTGCCCGTCGCCGTGACCGTGAACTCCGTGCTCTTGACGGAGTGTCCGGGCTTGGCGAGGAAGCGCAGCCAGTGCCGGCCCGCGGCGGTGGCGGCCGGGACGGTCACCTGACCCGCGTACGTGCCGTCCGCGCCGACCGTGAACGTGCTGAGGATGGCACCGTCGTCCAGCTTGACGGTGAGCGTGCCGCCCGCCGGGAAGCCGGTGGCGCGGAAGCCGAGGGTGCCGCCGGCCGCGAGGGAGTCGGTGGCGAGGGTGGCGGCCGCGGGGAGTTCGGCCGACGGGGCCTTGACGGTCAGCGGCGTCCTGACCGCGACACCGGTGGCCAGGAAGAACAGGGTGTAGTCACCGGCCGCCGTGGCGGCCGGGACGGTCACCGTGTCGCCGAGCGAGCCGTCGGCGCCGATCGTGTACTGCCGCAGCTGCACGGCGTCGTCCTTCGACGTGCCGAGCTTGACGGTGAGCGTGCCGCCCGCCGGGAAGCCGGCGGCGGCGAACCGCGCGTCCGTGCCCGCCACGACCTCGGCCGCGCCCAGCACGACGCTCGGCCCGGTGACCACCGGAGCCGCGGTGACGGTGACGGGGACCGCCGGGTTGGCGCCCTTGGCGAGGAAGAACAGCTGGTAGGCGCCCGCCGGGGTGCCGGCGGGAACGGTGACGGAGCCGGCGTACGTACCGTCCGCGCCGATGGTGACGGCGGTGCCCAGGGTCGCCTTGACGGCGCCGGCCACCAGCTTGACGGTGAGTGCCTCGCCCGCGGGGTAGCCCGTCACCGCGAACGGCACCTCGGCGCCCTCCTGGTACGTGTCGGCTCCCACGAGCGCCTGCGCCACCGGGGCGGCGGGGGCGCCCTCGACCACGGTGAAGCCGGGCGACACCGAGGTCGACGGGGCGAGGAAGTTGAGGGCGTGGGCGCCGGCGGCGGTGCCCGCGGGGACGGTCAGGGTGCCGGCGGCGCTGCCCGCCGCTCCGACGGTGAACGTGCCGACGACCGCGCCCTTGTCGAGCTTGACGGTCAGCTTCCCGCCCGCCGGATAGCCGGTGACCGCGAACGTCAGCTGGCCGCCGCCCACGGCCTGTTCGGCGCCGAGCCGGACCTTCGGCGCCACCGCGGCGGGAGCGTCGGCCGCGGCCGGTGCGGCGGTGCCGGAAGCGCCCGCCGGGCGGGTGTCGGCCGCGGCGCCGGAGGCGGCGCCGATCGCGGTGATGCCCAGGACGAGCGTGGTGCTCGCGGCCACGGCGGCGGCACGGCGCAGGCCGGCGTGGGAACGGTGAGCGTGCATGCGGAAGCGACTCCTCGCGGAAGTGAACCCGGGGAGACCCGGTGTAGTTAGGGTAGCCTAACCATATCTTCCGGACGCACCAGGGCCGCGTTCCGCGCGACGACGGGGACCACCACCGGTGACCCGTCGCTCGGCGCGCTGAGGATGTCCGCCTCGATCCCGTACAACTCCCGTACCAGCGCGGCGTTCACGACCTCGCGCGGATCGCCCGCCGCGACGACGGAGCCGTCCCGCATCGCGACGATCGTGTCCGCGTACCGGGCGGCGGCGGCCAGGTCGTGCAGCACCATGACCACGGTCCGCCCGGCGCGGGCGACGTCGCGCGCCAGCCCGAGCACCTCGACGGCGTGCCCGAGGTCCAGGGCGCTGGTCGGCTCGTCGAGCAGGACCACCGGCGTCTGCTGCGCCAGCACCATCGCCAGCCAGCAGCGCTGCCGCTGACCGCCCGACAGCTGGTCGAGCCGGCGCCGGGCCAGGTCCGCGACGCCGGTCACCTCCAGCGCCTCGCGCACCGCCGTCTCGTCCTCGCGCGACCACTGCCGGAAGAGGCCCTGGTGCGGATGGCGCCCGTAGCGGACGAGACCGGCCACCGTCACCGCCTCCGGCGCCTGCGGGGACTGCGGCAGCAGCGCGATGCGGTGCGCGGCCCGGCGGGGCCTCAGCTCCCAGATGTCCTCGTCCCCGAGGAGCACCCGGCCCTCGTCGGGTCGGTGCAGCCGGGCGATCGTCCGCAACAGGGTCGACTTCCCGCAGCCGTTCGGCCCGACGACGGCCACCACCTGCCCGGCGGGGACGGTCAGGTCCACGCCGTCCACGGCGGTGTGCCCGGGGTAGCCGGCGCGGACGCCCTCGACTCGCAGTTCCACCTGACTCAGACCTCTCGTTTGCGCCGGAACGGAGCCGTTCGGCGGGGCGGGCGTTCGGCACCGTCGCTGAACAGCACCCAGAGCAGGAAGGGACCGCCGAGGACGCTGGTGACCACGCCCACCGGGATCTCCACCGGCGCGACGATCCGCCCCAGCGCGTCGGCCGCGCCGATCAGGATCGCGCCGGTCAGTGCGGAGCCGAGGACCGGCACCCGGGTCGGGCCGCACAGCCGCCCGGCCACCACGGGGGCGGCCAGCGCCACGAACGCGATCGGGCCGCCGACGCCGACCGCCACCCCGGCCAGCGCGACGGCCAGCGCGAGGGTGAGGCCGCGCATCAGCGGGATGTTCAGGCCCAGCGAGGCCGCCACGTCGTCGTCGAAGCGCATCACGTCCAGCCGGCGGCCCGCGATCAGCGCGAGCGGGATCAGCACCGCCAGGCAGGCCAGCAGCGGGGCGCCGACCGAGAGGTCGCGGCCGTTCAGGCTGCCGACGCTCCACAGGAAGACCCCGCCCGCGGTGTTCTGGTTCTGCCGGGACATCACCAGGTCGGTGACGGCGCCGATCACGGTGGAGACGCCGATGCCGACGACCAGGACGCGGTAGCCGCGGGTGCCGGTGCCGCCCGCGGCCAGGACGACGAGGACGGCGGCCGCGGCGGCGCCCAGCGGACCCAGCCACCAGTCGCCGACCATCGCCGTACTGCTGCCGACGACCGAGGCGACGACGGCGGCGGACGCCCCCTCGTTGACCCCGATCACGTCGGGGGTCGCGAGGCGGTTGCCCGCGAGGGTCTGCGTCAGGCAGCCGGAGACGCCGAGCGCCGCGCCGACCATCAGGCCGACGAGGATGCGCGGCAGCCGGAACTCCCGGACCAGCAGGACCTGCCCGCGGGTGCCGGTGCCCAGCAGCCCGGCCAGCGTGTCGCCGGGGCTCATCCCCGTCGAGCTGGCGAAGGACGCGAGGACCACGACGACCGCGGCGACGGCGGTCAGGCCGAGGGCGACCAGCGCCGTCCGGCGCGGGAAGAGCCAGGACAGGGTGCCGGTGCGCAGCACGACGCTGTCCTGCGGCGCGCCGTCGCGCGCGGTGTCGCGAGCCGGGCCGCGCTCGAGGTCGGTGGTCATGCCGGGGTTCCCGTCATCCGTCCCGTACGGGCGATCCAGATCAGCAACGGCCCGCCGAGCAGCGCCAGCAGGACGCTGACGGGCGTCTCCCAGGGCCGGATCACGATCCGGGCGAGGATGTCCGCCGCGACCATGACGGCCATCGCGACCAGCCCGGACAGCAGCAGTTGCGCCCCCATCCGCGGGCCGGTCACCGCGCGGGCGGCGTACGGCGCGAGCAGGCCGAGGAACGCGATCGGCCCGGCGAGCGCGACCGCCGCCCCGGCCAGCAGCGCCACGGCTCCGGCGACCACCAGCCGGATGCGGCCGGGGCGGTGGCCCAGCGCGCGGGCGGCGTCGTCGCCCAGGGCGAGCGCGGACAGCGGGCGGGCCGAGGTGAAGGCGAGGGCGACGCCCGCGACGACCAGGGGGGCGATCGCCAGGCCGGTCGAGGTGGTGACGCCGGTGAGCGAGCCGATCGTCCAGTAGCGGTACTCGTCGAACGTCGTCTGCGTGCCGAGCAGGACGTACGCCGTCATCCCGTGGAAGGTCGCGCCCAGCGCGGACCCGGCCAGCACCAGGCGCAGCGGTGAGACGGCGGCCCGTCCGGAGGCGACCAGGAGCAGCACCACCGAGCTGGCGGCCACGCCGCCGCCCAGCGCCCAGAGCAGGACGCCGTAGGAGGACGTCACCTGGAAGTACGTCAGTCCGACGACGACTCCCAGCGCCGCGCCGGAGTTGACGCCGAGCAGTCCGGTCTCGGCGAGCGGGTTGCGGGTGACGGCCTGGAGCAGGGCACCGGCCACGCCGAGCGCGGCACCCACCAGGAGGGCGGCGAGCGTGCGCGGCACCCGTACGTCCAGGACGGCGGCGCGCAGCCGCGCGTCCGCGCGCGCGGACGGGTCGCCGAGCAGGAAGTCCATCGCACGCCCCATCGGGATGGTGCCGGAGCCGGTGAGGAGGGAGAGCAGGACGAGGCCGAGCAGCGCTGCCACGAGGATCGCGGCCGCCGTCCGGATCGTCCGCACTTCGCCTTGCTGAACTGCCATAAGGTTAGCCTAGCCTAAGCTTGCTCCGGGTCCGGAAGTGACCTGGCCCTGCCCGCCGTTCCCCTGCCATCGGAGTTCCGCATGACCACCACCCGCACCCCGCGCGCCCGGCTGACCGCGGCAGCCGTCACCGCCGCCGTCTGCGCCCTCGCCCTCACCGCGTGCGGATCGGGCTCCTCAGGTTCGGACGCCGGCGCGGCGGACGGCGCGGCGAAGGAGCGGACGGTCACCGACGCCACCGGCGCGAAGGTGACGGTGCCCGGCACCCCGAAGAAGGTCGTCGTCCTCAGCGAGATGGACCTCGACAGCGCCCTCGCGCTGGGCGTCACCCCGGTCGGCCTCACCGCGGGCCGCGGCCAGACCGGCGCCCCCGCGTACCTCGCCGCGAAGGCCAAGGGCATCCCGCTGGTGGGCGCGGTCACCGGGCCGGACCTCGAGAAGGTCGTCGCGGCGGAGCCCGACGTGATCCTCGCCGGACAGATAGCCGACAGCCAGGTCCTCAAGCAGCTCAAGGCCATCGCGCCGACCGTCGTCACGATCGACGGGACCAAGTCGTGGAAGAAGGCGCTCACCGTGACCGGTGACGTCCTCGACAAGCCCGCCGCCGCCAAGGCCTTCCTCGCCTCCTACGACCAGCGGGTGGCCGCCGTGCGGACGGCGATCGGCAGCCGGGCGGGCTCCACCGTCAGCGTCGCCCGGTACTCCCCCAAGGGCACCGCCGTCATGCAGCAGGGCGTCTTCATCAGTGATGTCCTCAAGGACCTCGCCTTCCAGCGCCCCGGCCTGCAGAGCCGGCAGGGCGAGGGCCACTCCACCCCGCTCAGCGCCGAGGACATCGGCCAGCTCGACGCCGACTGGCTCTTCATCGGCACCCTCACCTCCACCGGCCAGTCGGCCGGCGGCACTGGCCTGGTCGCGAAGCTCTCGGCCGACCCCGCCTTCAAGGACCTGGGCGCGATCAAGGCGGGACACGCCACCGAGATCGACGGCTCGCAGTGGACGAGCCTGGGCGGGGCGACCGCCGCGATGAACGTCCTCGACGACATCGAACGGGCCATGAAGGCCTGACGCGCACCCGCGCCACGCCCCGCGAACCACCCCCACCGCCGCCCCGCAGCACCGAACCGAGGAAGAATCCCATGGCCCTGCCAGCCATCGCGCCCTACCCGATGCCGACCCCCGACAGCCTCCCGGCCAACCGGGTCGACTGGACGGTCGACCCCGACCGCGCGCTGCTGCTCGTCCACGACCTGCAGAACTATTTCCTCGACGCCTTCACCCCGGGCGCCTCGCCCGTCACCGAACTGCTCGGCAACATCGCGCTGCTGCGCAAGGAGTGCGAGCGGCTCGGCGTCCCGGTGGTGTACTCCGCGCAGCCCGGCGGCCAGAGCGCCGCCGAGCGCGGTCTGCAGCAGGACTTCTGGGGTCCGGGGCTGCCGGCCGACGCACGGGCCGCGGCGGTCGCGGACGCGGTGGCCCCCGCGGCGGGCGACACCGTGCTGACCAAGTGGAAGTACAGCGCCTTCGTGCGCACCGAACTGGCCGCGATGATGCGCGAACAGGGCCGCGACCAGCTGATCGTCGTCGGGGTGTACGCGCACATCGGCGTCCTGATGAGCGCCTGCGACGCGTGGATGCGCGACATCCAGGCGTTCGTCGTCGCCGACGCGGTCGCCGACTTCAGCGAGGCCGACCACCACATGGCCCTGCGGTGGGCGGCCGGCCGGTGCGCCGTGGTCACCACCGCCGACGCCGTCTTCCAGACCCCCGAAGGGAAGTGACCCGCATGGCACTCACCCGCGAGCGCATCCGCCACGACGTCGCCGAGGTCCTGGACGAGGACCCGCAGGACATCCCGTTCGACGAGAACCTCGTCGACTACGGCCTGGACTCGGTCCGCATCATGACCCTCGTCGAGCGCTGGCGCCGCGAGGGCGTGGAGGTGACCTTCGTCGAGCTGGCGGAGCAGCCGGCCATCGAGGCGTGGGTGGCGCTGCCGGGGGTCGGCGCATGACGGCCGTGCTCGACCCCGGGAGCCCGGCGGTGGCCGACGCCGCCGGCCTGCCGCTGACCGCCGCCCAGCGCGGCATGTGGTTCGCGCAGTGCCTCGACCCGGCCGGTCCGGCGCTGAACACCGCCGAGTACGTGGAGATCCACGGGGATGTGGACCCGGCGTTGTTCGCCGCGGCCCTGCACCGCACGGTCGGCGAGTGCGACGCGCTGCGCGTGCGGCTGGTCGAGACGCCCGACGGCCCCCGCCAGCTGCCGCTGACCGTGGCGGCGCCGGGCGCCGGCTTCCCGCTGCACACCGCCGACCTGCGCGCGGAGCCCGACCCGGACCGTGCCGCCGCCGCGTGGATGCGCTCCGACCTCGCCGTCCCGTTCGACCTGGCGGCCGGACCGCCGTTCGCGCAGGCCCTGTTCCGGGTCGGCGACCACCGCTGGCTCTGGTACCAGCGCATCCACCACGCGGTGATGGACGGCTTCGGGTACTCGCTGCTGGCCCGCAGGGTCGCCGAGGTGTACTCGGCGCTCGCCGGCGGCGCGGAGGCCGGCCCGAGCCCCTTCGGCCGGCTGGCCGAACTCGTCGCCGACGACGCCGCCTACCGGGCGGGCGAGGCGTTCGAGGCCGACCGCGCGCACTGGCGCGATGCCTTCGCCGACCGGCCCGCCGTGCCCGTCCTCGCGGACCGCACCGCGCTGCCGTCGCGCACCTTCGTGCGGAGGACCGCGCACCTCGGCCCGGAGCTGTCGACCCGCATCCGCGACCTCGCCGCCTCGGTGAAGGCCACCTGGCCCGACGTGCTGATCGCCGCCCAGGCGCTGTACCTGTCGCGGGCCGCCGGCGCGGACGAAGTCGTGCTGGGTGTGCCGATGATGGGGCGGATGGGCTCCGCGGCCCTGCGCGTGCCGGGCATGGTCATGAACGTGCTGCCGCTGCGGGTGCGGGTGCGGCCCGACGAGAGCTTCCGGCAGCTGGTGCGGCAGGTCGTCCTCGGCATCCGGTCGATCCGCAGGCACCAGCGGTACCGCTACGAGGACATCCGCCGCGACCTCGGGCTGCTGGGCGAGGGCCGGGCACTAGTCGGCCCCCTGGTCAACGTGATGCCGTTCGACTACGCGCTGACGTTCGCCGGGGCCCCCTCCACCCCGCACAACCTGTCCGCGGGCCCGGTCGAGGACCTGACCGTCAACATCTACGACCGGGCCGACGGCTCCGGTCTGCGGATCGACTACGACGGCAACCCCGCGCTCTACACCGAGGCCGCCCTCACCGCCCACCAGACGCGCTTCCTGCACCTGCTGGAGGAGCTCACCGCGGCCGACCCGCAGCTCCCGCAGGCCCTGACGGGCATCACCACCGCCGCCGAACGCGCCCTGACGGTGACCGAGTTCAACGCGACCACCCGGGCGCTGCCCCCCACCACGCTCATCGGCCCGATCGAGGCGCAGGCGGTGCGCACCCCGGACGCCGTCGCGCTGGTCTTCGAGGGCAGCGAACTCACCTACCGCGAGCTCAACGCCCGTGCCAACCGCCTCGCCCGCCACCTGCGGGGCCTCGGCGTCGGCCCGGGGGTGCTCGCGGCGGTCGCCGTACCGCGCTCCGCCGACCTGATCGTCTCCCTGCTCGCGATCCTCAAGGCGGGCGGCGCCTACCTGCCGCTCGACCCGGACTACCCCGCGGAGCGGCTCGCGTACATGCTCGGCGACGCCCGCCCGGCCTGCGTCGTGACCGACAGCGCGACCCGCGGCGCGCTGCCCGCCGAACTCGCGCTGCCCGTCGTGCTGGTGGACCGCACCGACCTCAGCGGCTACTACGCGACCGACCCCGGCCGGGCGCTGACCCCGCAGCACCCCGCCTACGTGATCTACACCTCCGGTTCGACCGGCCGCCCCAAGGGTGTCGTCGTGACGCACGGGGCGATCGACAACCGGCTGCGCTGGATGCAGGGCACCTACCCGCTGGAGGCCGGGGACCGGATCCTGCAGAAGACGCCGTCCGGCTTCGACGTCTCGGTCTGGGAGTTCTTCTGGGCGCTGCGGCACGGCGCCGCCCTGGTCGTGGCGCGGCCCGAGGGCCACAAGGACCCGGCGTACCTCGCGCGGGTCATCGCCGAGGAGCGCGTCACCACCGTCCACTTCGTCCCCTCCATGCTGCAGGTCTTCCTCACCGACCCGGCCGCGGGCGGATGTTCGGGGCTGCGCCGGGTGTTCTGCAGCGGCGAGGCCCTGCCGGCGGGGACCGCCGAGCAGTTCCACGCCGTGCTCCCGGGCGTCGGCCTGCACAACCTCTACGGGCCGACCGAGGCCGCGGTCGACGTCACGTACCACCCGTGCGAGCCGGGGCAGCAGGGCCCGGTCCCGATCGGCAAGCCGGTCTGGAACACCCGCCTGTACGTGCTCGACGCGGCGCTGCGGCCCTGCCCGCCGGGCGTCACCGGTGAACTGTTCCTGGCGGGCACCCAGCTCGCGCGCGGCTACCTCGGCCGGGCCGCGCTCACCGCGTCCCGCTTCGTCGCGGACCCGTTCGGCCCAGACGGCGCCCGGATGTACCGCACCGGCGACCTCGCGTGCTGGCTGCCCGACGGCAGCGTCGCCTACCTGGGGCGCACCGACCACCAGGTGAAGCTGCGGGGGCAGCGGATCGAGCCCGGCGAGATCGAGGCCGCGCTGGCGGCCCTTCCCGGCGTCGGTTCGGCCTGCGTCCTGGTCCGCGAGGACCGGCCGGGCGACCAGCGGCTCGTCGGCTACGTCACCCCGGCGGACGCGGCCGCCGATCCCGCCGCCCTGCGGGCGGTGCTGCCCGAGCACATGGTGCCCGGTGCGATCGTCGCGCTGGAGGCGTTCCCGCTCAGCCCGAACGGCAAGCTGGACCGGTCCGCGCTGCCCGCGCCCGGCATCGACCCCGGCGCGCCGGGCCGCGCTCCGCGCACCCCCCGGGAGGAGACCTTGACCCGGCTCTTCGCCGAGGTGCTCGGCGTGGACCGGGTCGGCGCCGAGAGCGGCTTCTTCGACCTGGGCGGCAACTCGCTGCTGGCCGCCCGGCTGGTCGCGCGGATCCGCGCGACCCTGGGCGTCGAACTCCCCATCGGCGCCCTCTTCCAGGCGCCCTCCCCCGCCGCGCTCGCGGCCCGGCTGCACGACCCCGCGTCCGGGGGCGGCGACGAGGCGCTGGGCGTGCTGCTGCCGCTGCGCGCCACCGGCACCCGCACCCCGCTGTTCGTCTTCCACCCGGCGGGCGGCATCAGCTGGTGCTACTCCGGCCTGCTGGCCGCACTCGGCCCCGACCAGCCGGTCCACGGGCTCCAGGCCCGCGGGCTGACCGCGCCGCAGGAGTACCCGTCCTCCATGGACGACATGGCCGCGGACTACCTGCGGCACCTGAAGTCGGTGCAGCCGCAGGGGCCCTACCGGCTGCTGGGCTGGTCGGTGGGCGGCGTCATCGCCCACACCGTCGCCGTCCACCTGCAACGCCAGGGCGAGACGGTCGAACTGCTCGCGCTCATGGACGCCTACCCGTCCGACCAGTGGCGCGACCAGGCGGGCCCGACGGACGCGGACGCGCTCACGGCGCTGCTGCGGATGGCGGGCGTCGACCCGGGCCGGGCACTGGATCGCGACGCGGCGGTCGAACTGCTGCGGAACGAGGGCAGCGCGCTGGCCGGGCTGCCGGAGTTCACCCTGTCCGCGGTCACCGGGATCGTCGTCAACAACGCCCGGCTGATGCGCGAGCACGCGCACGAGCGGTTCGACGGCGACCTGGTCTTCTTCACCGCGACGGCGCCCCGCGCCGAGACGTGGCTGACCAGGGAGGCCTGGCGGCCGTACGTCACCGGCGGGATCGTCAACCGGGACATCGACTGCCTGCACCAGGAGATGACCGGAGCCGGACCGATCGCGCGCATCGCCGCCGGCCTCGTCGACCACCTCGGGAGCGTGAACCGATGACCCGCCACAGCCCCTTCGACGCCGACCCGGACAGCGGGCGCGCGGCCGGACCCACCCACCTGGTGCTGCGCAACGCGGCGGGCGAGTACTCGCTGTGGCCCGCGTTCGCCCAGGTGCCGGGCGGCTGGACCCAGGTGTACGGACCCGACTCGCACGACAACTGCTCGGCCCACGTCGAGGAGCACTGGACGGTGGCGCTCTGAGGCCGCCGGCACCGGGCGGCGGCGATCGCCCGGTGCCGGCGGCAGCTCTGGAACAGGCAGTTCAGGACCCGGCGAACGGTCCGGCCACGGCTCCGAGCGCCGCGACGAGTTCGTCGCGCCAGCACAGGTAGTCGTGGCCGCCGTTGAACTCGCGGTAGTCCACGTCGTATCCCTTGGCCAGCAGTACGTCCCGCAGCCGGCGGTTGGCCGGGAGCAGGACCCACTCCTGAAGGCCCGCGGAGAGCACGAAGCGCACCGGCAGGGGCGGGAGTTCGGCGATCCGGTCCGTCAGCCACTCGGCGCCGCGCTCGTCCGGGGTCCCGCTGGGCCACCAGAAGGAGCCCGACTGGGACAGCGCCACTCCGAACCGGCCCGGCTCGCGCAGCGCCGCGTAGGCCGCGGTCAGGCCGCCGAGGCTCTGACCGGCGAGGACCGTGCGGGCCGGGTCGGCGGTGAGCGGCCAGCGCTCCGCCGCCCAGGGCAGCAGCTCGGTGGAGAGGAAGTCGGCGAACGCCTCGCTGCAGGCCAGTTCGCTCCACCGGGTGTCGCCGCCGAGGGACTCGGGCATCAGCACCACCATCGGCGGCAGCGTGTCCAGCGCCTGCGACAGGCGCAGTTCCGGTTCCCACATCTCGCCGTCGAAGAGCACCGCGACGGGCAGTTCGGCCAGGTCGTGGCCGGCCGGCGCGTACACCCACACCCGGCGCTCGTTGCCCAGTGCGGCGCTGCGCACCCGGTGCACGGTGACGGTGCCGGGCGCGCGACGGGCAGCGCTCCCGTTGCGGTCGGTGCTCCCGGCGCGGTCGGCCGCGGCCGGGAGGGACACCACCGACATCGGCTCGCCGCCCCAGCGGCGCGGCTGCGCACCGGAGTTGCAGGGGTCACGGCGCCCCTGGCCGCGCAGCCACTGGCCGTAGGCCGGGCCTTCGACCCCGGCCGGCGCCTGCCCCTCGTCCACGCACAGCACGTAACTGGCCCGCCAGTCGGCCCGCATCCGCACCGACCAGTGCCACACGTGGGTACCCGGCACCTGGCGCATCAGGTTGCGGCTCCAGTCGGCCGGGTCCAGCACCTTGTTGGGCAGCGCCAGGACGTTGCGGGTCGCGGACGTGCCGCGCCACACGAAGGTGACGACGACGTGCTCCGCGTCCCCGTCGGGCGCCGCCTCGACGAGCGGGGCCCCCTCCTCGCGCACCGCGTCCCAGAACGCCTCCTCGGTCTCCGGCCGCTGCGCCAGCTCGGCGATCCGACGGCTCTCCGCCCGTTCGACGGGGGCCGGTCGCGGGATGCGCGGCGGGCGGCTGGGGGTTCCGGTCGGTGGTGCGGGCAGCATGAGCGGTGCGTCCTCCGGTGTCGGCCATCGGGCAGAGCAAGTGAGGCTGACCTTACCTGCCCTGATCGCGGGGGTACCCGACCGGAAACCGGCCCTGCCACCATCATCAACTTAGGTTAGGCTAACCTTCATTCTCGACGGGTCCGGAACGGTGGGACCCGGCTGTTCGGCAGATACCCCTATCCAAGGAGTCGACATGGGTAACAGTGGCATCCGATCCACCCGGCGCCGCGCGACACTCGCGGTCAGCGCCGCACTGGTCGTCGGCGCGATGGTCGGCGGCGTCAACGCCCCCTCGGCCACGGCCCGGACGCCGGCAGCGCAGACGGCAGCGGCCTCCCGGCACGCCGCCCCCACCTACCAGGTCACCTCGGCCGCGCTCACCAGCGGCCTCTACCAGACCGCGTACTCCCAGCGGCACGACGACCTCTGGGTCACCGCGGCCTCCGGCACCACGTCCCAGCTGCTCCGGGTGGACCCGCGCACCCTGAAGGTCGAGAAGACCATCACCCCGCCGGTCACCGACGCCGCGACCGGCGCCGTCGAGGCGGTCTACGGCGTGGCCGTGGACGACCGCAACGACACCGTCTGGACGACCAACACCCGCAACAACTCGGTCGCCGTGTACAGCCAGCGCACCGGCAAGCACCTCGCCTCCTTCGCGGGCGTCGGACACGCCCGCGAGGTCCTGGTCGACGAGGCGCGCAACCGCGCGTACGCCACCGCCCTCGGTGACGGCAGCGTCGTCGTCTACGACACCCGCACGCTCAAGGAGATCCGGCGCGTCCACGTGGAGGGGTCGAGCCCCGCCGGCCTCACCGTCGACCGGCGCACCGGCACCGTCTACGTCACGGACCTCAGCAAGGAGCGGCTCATCGCCGTCTCCCCGAAGGCCTCCGTGGAGCCGCGCTTCATCCCGGTCGCGGGCGGCTCCCTGCTCGACGTGTCCCTGGACCGCACCGGCCGCACCGCCTACGTCGCCGACCTGAAGAACGGCCGGGTGTCCGTGGTCGACCTGCGCACCGGCACGACCGTACGGACCATCGACACCGGCGCCGGCACCCTCTCCGTCGCCACCGACCCGCGCACCGGCCTGCTGTACGTGGGCCTGCAGACGTCCGGCACCACCAAGGTCGTCAACCCGAACACCGGCGCCACCGTCGCGGAACTGGCGACGGGCGCCAAGACGAACCATGTGACGGTCACCCCGCGCGGCGTCTTCGCGGTCGACAAGTCCGGCCCCCGCGGCAGCGGCCTGCCCGACTCGATCCACCGGATCACCTTCGGCCGCTGACCCGCACGGCCGGGGCGCTCAGAGGGCGTGTACCGGCCCCGCGTGAGCTGCTCCCGGACGGAGTCCCCGTCCGGGAGCAGCAGTGGCGGCGACCGCGAGCGCTCAACGGCCCCGCAGGGAGGCGCTGATCGCCCGACCCGTGCGCTGGACGACGTCCGCGAGGCGTTCCAGGTGCTGGGCGGGTCGGGTCAGGACGCACAGTGCCGCCACGGGGACGCGGTCCGCGGCGTGCAGCGGCACCGCCACGCAGCACACGCCCGGCACGACCTCCTCGCGGTCGAAGGCCACGCCGCGCTCGCGGACGCGCTCCGCCTCGCGGGGCCAGGACGCGGGGAGCCGGTCGAGCGGGAGGGTGTGCCCGGTTCCGGCCACCAGCACCTTGCCCGCCGCGGTGAACCACGGCCAGACGGTGCCGCCACGCGGCGGCGGCAGCGCCGTGTCCTCACCGGGTATCCAGTCCAGCACCAGCGTCTGCCCCTCCCGCAGCGCGCTGATGCCCACGGTCGCGCCGGTCGCGCCCACCAGGCGGCGTACGGGGTCGCGCACCGCGGCCCGCAGCCCCGGATGCGGCTGCCACTCCTGGCCGAGCCGGAACATGCGCGGGCCCATCCGGTACCCCCCGCGGCACCGCTCGACGGCGTTCAGCGCGACCAGCTGCTCCAGCAGCCGGTACGCGGTGGTCTTCGGCAGCCCGCACTCCGCCGCGAGGCGCGTCAGCCCGGCTTCCCCCGCCCGGTCGACGGCGCCCAGCAGCCCGAAGGCCCCCTGCAGCACCCCGCGCCCGTTGGCCCACGGCCGGAGGCCCCCCGACGGTCCGGCCGTGGGCGTCATCCCGCCCGGTCTGTCCAGTTGTTCCTTCAACTGCCCCATCGATGAGACCCCCGTCTCGACCCGGCTGCTCTCCGGCTGCTCTCCGGCCGCTCTGCAGGAGGTACGGCTCCGGCACCGCCCGGGTTCACCACCGGGGAGCGTGAGTTCCGTACGCACGGCGGCGTGGACGGGGGGTACTGCACCCGGCGGGTCGACGTGCCGCTGCCCGGCGTCCCGGTCGGTGGACCGGAGCGCCGGGCGCGGGTGGTCGTCAGGGCTTGGTGAGGTAGGTGTAGAGCTTGACCCAGGCGGTGTCCTGCTCGTTGGCGGGCTTGCCGTCGCAGAACGGTAAGGCCCCCTTGGCGGTGTAGTACCGCAGCATGGTGAGGACGGACTTCATGTCGGCCTCCTTCCCCCCTGAGTAGTCCTCGCTGGGCAGCACGGTCTGATGAGCGCGGCAGGCGGGCGTCTTGGCGTCGGAGGCGGTGTCGATGGCCCCGGTACCCGCTTCGGTGGGGCCGCAGCCGACGAGCGCGAGCGCGCCGAGCAGGAACAGGGTGGCCAAGCGGGTGCCGACGTGTGAGGGCATGGTTGATTTCCTGTCGTGTGAAGTGACGGTGGGTCAGCGGTGGTGGTCAGTGGTCACAGCGGCAGGGCGCGTAAAGCGGTGCCCAGGCCGACTGCGAGGATGAGCAGAGCGGTGCCGAGTGGGGTCACGCGCGCGCCCCACGCCGCGAACCGGCCGACGGCTCCGCCGTTCAGGGCCGGGATCCGGTCGCGCAGTTTGAGCAGGAACAGCCCGGCTGCGGCCAGGGTGGCGGCCATGCCCAGGCCGTAGCAGACGACGAGGGCGATGCCGAAGACGGTCCTGCCCAGGGCGATGGAGCCCAGCAGGACGATCAGCGCGGAAGGGCTGGGAACCAGCCCGCCGGCGATACCGATGCCGATCAGGCCGCCCTTCCGGGCGCCGGCCGCCGGCTTGCCGTGGTGGTGATGGCCGAACAGGCCGTGGCTGTGGCTGTGGACGTCATGGCTGTGGACGTCGTGGCCGTGGACGTCGTGGCCGTGGACGTCGTGGCCGTGGACGTCGTGGCCGTGCGGGTGACCGTGGTGGTGGTCGTGCGCATCGTGACGATGGTTGTGCTCGTGCGCGTCGTGGCTGTGGACGGCGGTCTCGTGTCGGGTCACCCCCTGCGCGACGGCCGTGCCCCCGACCGAGACGAGTTCGACGGCGGCCGGTACGTCGTGCGTGTGCGGATGGGTGTGTCCGTGATGGCTGTGCGTGTGCTCGTGCGGCACGGAATCCGCGCCCCGGCGGGCCCGCAGCGTGCGGAGGGCGGCCGGCAGGAGCCAGAGGCCCGCGGCGACGATGACCAGGCCGGCGACGGTGCCGAGCCAGGCGAGTGCCACCTCCCCGACGAGCGCGGACGACACGCTCAACGCGGTCCCCAGGACCAGGACGGACGCGGTGTGGGTGAGGGTGACGGTCGACGCGACCGTCACCGCGTCGCGCGGCCTGCCCTGCCGTCCGGCGAGGTACGCGGCCATGATGGTCTTGCCGTGTCCCGGCAGCGCGGCGTGCCCGGCGCCCAGGACGAGCGCCAGCAGCACGGCCAACAGGCCGACGGGGAAGGTGAGTTGTTCGCGGTCGGTCAGGGAGCCGAGCTTCGCGTCGAGCGTGGCGTACCAGCTCCCGAACCAGTTGCTCCCCGGCGCGCCGGGAACGGCGGCCCCCGGGCCCGATCCCAGGGACACGTGCGCCTGCCGGGCGTCGGGCGGGTCGGACAGCAGGTCGGCGGGGTACTTCCGCAGCTCGTTCGAGAGGGAGGTCGCCGGTACGTCGGAGGTGCCGATGCGCACCCCGTCGCCCCTCGCGGTGATCTCGTGCCAGCCGATCCGCGCCGGGTCCGCACCCGTGGAGAACTCGACGCCCCCGACCGTTCCGAGGTCCGCCGGGGCCGTCAGCCGGCACTCCAGGCGGCCACTGTCCAGACCCGCCTGTCCGGGTAAGAGCCGGTAGTCGGCCGAGCGCACCTGGAAGCGCAACTGGGCCGCGCGCGCCACGCTCTCGCCCCGCGGGCCGGCCGTGGCCCTGATGCCGTCGGCGAGCGTGGCACAGGCCGTCCGGGCGTGGGCGGCGGCCTCGGCGGGGCCGACCACTCCGTCGTGGTCGGTGTCCAGGCCGGGCTTGGCCTGGAGGGTGGGGATCTCGGCGGTGTCCACGACGGCGAGGTCGTCGACGCGGTCCGGGTGCAGGGTCAGCCCGTCGTAGCGGTTGACGGTGAAGTTGCCGAGCGGGTGGGCGGACGCGGTGGGCGCGGCCAGGCAGAGCAGGACCGGGATGCCGATCAGGAGCAGTGCGGCACGGTGTGTGCGAGGGCGTGGGCGCGTGAGGATGCGGTTCATTGGTGTCCTTGGAGGCGGGCGAGGCGCGCTTGGGCGTCGGGGGCGTGCAGCGGTGAGAAGGCGGGGTTGGCGGCCAGGGCGGCCGTCAGGTCGGTGCGTGCGGCCTGGTCGTTGCCGAGCGCCTGCTCGATGACGCCGCGGTGGTAGGACACGGTGGCGTCGCGCCAGCCGAGCCGGCCCGCCTCCCGCGCCAGCGGCAGCGCCTGCTGGTCGCGGCCGGCGCGGTGCAGGGCCCAGCCCAGGGCGTCGGCGACCTGCACAGCGTGGCGGCGGCCCCACTCGGCGGTGAGCAGGGTGACGGCGAGCTGCGGGTCACCGTGGTCGGCCTGGTACTGGCCCAGGTTCAGGTCGTCCACGACCCCGTTGGCGGTGAACAGCTTCTGCTCGGCCTCCAGCACCGCGTACTGCGCCTTCGCCTCGGTAGTTCGGCCCAAGGACTCCAGCAGTTCCCCGAGTTCGAGCACGTACTGCGGTTGCGGAACCCGCGCGATGGCCGCCTGGTAATCGGTGACGGCCTGCGCGGTGCGGCCCAACGCGGCCTCCGCGCGGGCGACCCCGGCCAGCGCCGGGGTGTAGGAGGCATCCAGCGCCAACGCTTTGCGGTAGTGCTCCAACGCCTGCGGGATCTTGCCGGTGTTAAAAGCGAGCTCACCGAGGTAGTGCTGACAGAACGCCTGGTCGGCGGGGCTGGAGGCATCCTCCAGGGCGCGCTGGAGGGCTTGCGTGGCCTCATCGGTCCGGCCCTGCAGTTCCAGGGTGTAGGAGGCGCGGGTGAACGACGCGGTCGACGGGTGCAGGTCCAGCATCCGCTGCACGGCCGCCTGCGCGCCGGTGTCGTCCCCGAGTTGGGTCAGCGCGTCGGCCAGCGCCCCGTAGGCCGCCCACGCGTACGGATTGCTCTGGATCGCCTGCTCGGCCCAGGTGCGGGCCTGGGCGAACTGGTGGCGGGCGTTGGCCAGCCCGGCCATGCCGGTCTGCGCGGCCGTGTTGGCGTCCGGCCGCACCTTCAACGAGCGCCGCAGGGCCGTTTCGGCCTTCGGGTACAGCGTGGGGTCGACGGTCAGCCGCGCCTGCTCCACGTACGCGGAACCCAACTGCGCCCACGAGTCCGCGTCGGCCGGCTGCCGGCGCAGGTGGTCCTGGAGCTTGCTGATGAGCGTGGCGGCCGTGGGCGAGGTGCGAGCGCCGGCGATTCTGGTGGGAGCGGAGCCGGAGGTGTCGGAGCGGTGTTCCAGCGCCGCGAAACCGGTCAGGCCGGCACACAGTACGGCGGCGGTGGCGAACAGGGCGAGGCGGCGCATGGACGGGTTCCCTCTCTGGGTGACGGTGAGGCCGGTGCGGGCCGGAGGCATTGACCCGCACCGGCCGGTTCTGGGCTAACCGGCTTGGTTGACCGAGCCGGTGTAGGGCAGGGCGACGTACGGGAACGTGGTCCCGAACGGGGTGCCCGGCCCGTCGACGCCGTCACCTGCGGCCAGCGCCTTGATCAGGTGACCGGGAGTGGCCCCTTCGAGTGCTTGGAGCTCGATGTCGAGGACGTCGTCAGCCATGCGGCGTCCGTTGGGGAAGCCCTGGAAGTCACCGCCCAGCACACCGAGACGGTCCGGGTCGGCGGTCACCGGTGTCGACATGTTCAGCCGCAGTTCCTCCGCGGGAACGAACCACTTCTTGTTGATGTCGAGGTTCAGCAGCTGCGAGTTGAGGTCGACGGCCAGCGGGCCCTTGGTCTCCTTCGCGATCCCCGTCAGGAAGATCTCCTGCAGGTCCTTGCGCGGGGTGGCCGGCGCCGGAATGCCGTAGATGCTCTTGATGAGCTGCGGCACCTCGGGGTCGAGTACCCTCGCGACGACCTTCGGCTGCTTGCGGTCCTCGGACGGCGGCAGCGCGTTGAACGCGTCCTTCAGCCCGGCGGGCACCACAACCTCGTTCACCAGCGGGTTGCCCAGGCGGGAGACCTGCACGTACTTGCCCGTGGGGGTCTGCTTGCCGGGGCTGAGCTGCAGGGTGCGCCGCTCGGTGGTGCTCCACACACCGATCACCGGGTTGCGCTGCGCGTCGCCCTTGAAGGCCAGCACGGACTTGGGCACCTGGATGGAGACCGTGTTGACGTTGTAGCCCTTGACGGTGTCCTGTCCGGTCTCGGAGAGGTCACCGCCGTAGAGCAGGTCGAAGACCCGCAGGTCCAGGAAGAACGGGTCGGCGGCCTGCGTGACGACCGTCTGGCCGCCACCCGGCAGCTGCTGCGTGGCCTGGTCGCGGAGCCTGCCGTAGTTCGGTATCGACGCCTTGCCGACGTTGGACGGTGCGGCGATGCCGTCCGCGACCAGCGTGACCGGCTTCTTGCCCGGACGGAGCTCCTGCAGGGTGTAGTGCTGGCGGAACAGCAGCGTCTTGTCGTTCAGGTTGTTCACGACGCCGTTGTTGTAGAGGAACGTCTTCCCGCCCCGCCGGTCCTCGTCGCGGAACGTCCACCGGTAGGTCAGGTCTGGCTTGCCGGTGCCCTGGCTGTCGATGTTGATGTCGTAGTGCGCGTCAGTGGACCACGGGTAGAAGTTGGGTCCGCCGTTCGGCTCCTGGAACGGGATCCAGTTGGCCGTCAGCGTCACGGTGTCGGGCTTGTCCGGGCTGGTGAACGCGTACACGTCGGTGTTGTCCAGCTGCGGGTCGGCCGCGATCAACGGCGCTTCCCGGTGGCTGGACGCCTGTCCGACGCCGGCTCCGGGGCCGGCGAGGGCGGCACCGGCGACGGCCGAACCGAGCGCCAGCATCATGGCCGCGGACTTCCACCGACCGATTACGGAGTGGGTTTTTCTTGAGATCATCGATGGTCTTTTCTCTGCGGATGAGGGTGATGTCGCGGAGGGCCAAGCCCTCCGAACCCTCTTCGCATCCGCACGACCACCGGATTGCCACCACTGCCACGCCACCCCGGCAGGCCGATGTTTCCAGCCACCCGCACATCACCGGGTCCCCGCATACATGCACGGCTGAACCCGATCCTCCGCCCTCGCCGACGCAACACCAGAACGTCGAAACCTCAGTGAGGTTCTCGCTTCCCGCCGCGGTCCTGACAGGTCTCCGCGCGGCGGCGCGGGGAAAGTGGCTGAATCCGTACGCGGGCGGGCGGCCGGCGCACGGTGAATCCCTCGTGGCGGAGGGTTTCCCTCCGCGGCGGGCCGCTCCGCGGTCGGTCTCTTCGCGGGGCCGCTCCGCGGAGGGTCGCTACGGGGTGGGACGGCTCTCAGGCGGCGCGGCTGAGTCCGGTGCGGCCGAACAGGAGCCCGTAGCCGGCGGGGAGCCCGTCGATGATCCGGTCGACGAGGTCGGGGCCGGCGAGGCGGGCGACCGTGAGGAGCACGGCGCCGGTGTCCCAGCGGGCGGTGGCCGGCGTTCCGCCGGTGCGGGCGGCGACGTCCTGGACGAAGTCCCAGCTGGTGCGGGGCCGGACGCCGGGGCGCCGGGCGGTGAGGGTGCGGGCGGCCTCGACGGGCAGGCGGGCGGCCAGCTCCATCCGCTCAGCGTCGGCCAGCTGCGGGCCGAGGGCTTCCAGAACGGCGTACAGGGCCTGCGCGGCCCGCTCGCGGGTGGGGTACGCGCCGTCGTACCTGATCCTCTCCAGCATCGGGACGAACGCCATGCCCACGGCGGTCGGGTGCGGTGCGGGGGTCACTTCACAGCGGGGGGACATCGAGGCGATTCCTTTCGAGCTGCGCATACTGGCGACCACGGCGGAGAGGGCCAGGTCATCCCTCGCCTGACCCCTTCGGAGCGAAGCAAACCCGGGATCGGCGAAAAGATCGCATTCCAGCCTCGGTCACGGGGTCCCGGCCCGGGGTCCGGAGCGCCGGGTGGACACGTGCGGACAGCAGTGGACAGTCACCGTCCCCGCCGGATCTGGAATGTGGACAGCGCCCGCCACGAGTCTGTGCGGCATGAACCTCCGACACGCACCGGCGGAACGGACGGACCGCTCGCCCCGCCCGGCGGCCGTACTCGCGGCCCTCGCGGCGGCCCAGTTCACCGTCATGCTCGCCACGTCGACCGTGAACGTGGCGCTGCCGCAGATCCGCGCCGCAGTGGGCCTGTCGGACGGCGGCACCACCTGGGTCGTCAACGCCTACGGGCTGGCGTTCGGAGCGCTGCTCCTGGCCGGCGGGCGCGCGGCCGACCTGCTCGGGCGCCACCGGGTGCTGATGGCCGGCCTCGCACTGTTCGCCGCCTCCTCGCTGGCGGCCGGCCTCGCCACCTCCCCGAGCGTGCTGATCGCCACCCGCGCCGCCCAGGGCCTCAGCGCCGCCGCCATCGCCCCGGCCGCGCTGGCCCTGACCGTGGACCGGTCCAGGTACCCGCCTGCCTCGACAACGCCCGTCCGGTGAGCACGTTCGCGCAGCTCACCCGGTTGCGGACGGAACTCGCCCGGGTGTCCCCGCACCTCGGCGGCGCCGTGCGCTCCTACCAGGCCCTGACGGGGTGCCTGGGCTGGCCCGTCGCGGCCGCGCCGGTCCAGGCGGGCGCCCCGGTCAACGGCGCACCGCCCGCCCTGGTCCTGCAGTCCACCCACCAGGCCCTCGCCCCCTACCGCGCGGGCGCGGCGATGGCCGCCCAGCTTCCCGGCAGCGTCGTCCTGGGCCGCGAGGGCGACGACTACAGCATGTTCCTGGCCTCCCCGTGCGTCCAGAAGGCCACCAACCACTACCTGACCACGCGCGAACTCCCCGCACCGGCCACGGTCTGCACCGACTGACCGCCCATCGCCCAGCACCTGGTGCCGCCCCTGCCCGGACTCCCCGGCGCGGGGGCGGCATGTCCGGCTCTCAGACGCCGACGGAGCTGGCGGTGCCCAGCGGCCAGGCCTCGATGTCGCGGTAGTGGATCGGCCCGCTGCTGCGGCCGGCGTTGCTGCCGACCAGGTGCAGCCGCTCAGCGGCCCACGGTTCGCCGGCGAACCCGGCGATCTGGGCGGCGATCTCCGCGATCGACCCCTGATCGCCCCGGCGGGCCCGGGCCAGCGTCAGATGGGGCCGCAGGGGCCGCTCCTCCAGCGGGACGCCACAACTCCTGACGACGCCGCGCACCTCGGCGGCGAGCCGGTGCAGCGCGTCGAGGTCCCCGTCGATCCCGGTCCACAGCACCCGGTCGTCGAAGTTCCCGCTCCCCCGCAGCGCCAGCCGCGGAGCCCGGTGCCCCGCGGCGAGCCCGCCGAGCGGCCGCCGCAACAGCGGCACCGTCCCGACCGGCAGCTCCCCGAGGAACGCCAGGGTGATGTGCCAGTCCTCGATACGGTTCCACCGCATGTCAGGGTGCGTGTCGTACGCGGGACGCAGTTCCCGGGCCAGCTCTTCCTTCGCGCGGTCGGGCGGAGCGAGCGCGATGAACACGCGGACGGTCGCAGGCCGGATCTCTTCGTTCACACCGGCCTTAGTACCGCACCCGACCCCGAAACGCGACGTCCGCCGACCCTGCCGTGAGGTAGGTCGTCGGTGGTGAGCCGAGCCCGGCGACCGCAGCTGCTGTCGCTGTCGCGGACTCCGCTGGATCAGCCGTGGCACTTCAACCGGACGAGGAAGGCCTCCGCAGGAAGGCCTTCGATGTAGCCGTCGATGTCCGCCGCATACTGGGCGCCCTGCTCCTTGTGGGGGCAGAGCGCGGGGTCGCAGGCGCCGTGTACGGGGCGGTCGCGGTCCTCGATCCACCAGCCGTCGAGAGTGAGCAGGTCGTGGAAGCTCTTCGCCCGGTAGCTCACACTCTGCACGAACTCCGCTCGGTCCCCCGCGAACACCGTTTCAGGATCGTCGACGATCAACGCGTTCCTGAACTGTTCCGGCACCCCCTGGATCGACAGGACCTCGAACGCACCCATCAGCGGCTGCGCCCGGTAGTCGTCATGTGCCTGTTGCCCGGGGTAGGCCTCCGGATCGGCGAGATGCCGCCGGTGGAAGGCCGAGTGCGGTCGCACCGGCGGATACTCGGGGGCGAGGCGGTGCCACAGGTCCCAGGTGGCATGCGCCAGCGACACCGCGGTCGCCCGGGGGCCGTCGAAGTCCAGCAGGCCTCGGGGACCGCCCGCGCACATCCCCGGCAGGCTCGGTTGGGGCTCCCCGGTATGCAGCGGTGCGTCATGGATCAACCGCGGATCGTCCTCGAAGCCCGGACCGGCCGAGAACCCGCTCCCGTCGCTCCCGCCACGGATGGTCCAGCGGTCCCACATGCCACGGTCGACGAACTCGCCGTACATCTCGAACGGCGCCAGAGCTTCCCCGATTGCTGCCTCGAGATCGCCCCGCACGTCCGGAGGCAGGCATACCGTCACTCTGATGTGCGCCACTGTCCGCTCCCACACTCCCCGTGACGCCTACACGTCACCACAACTCAGTCCTGCGGACAACTGCTCGCTCGGGCCGGGCGACGGGTCCGCCGACGGTACGCGGCTCCGTGCGGCCGCCTGGTCCGCCCGCGGCCGGAACAAGGCGGCGAGGGCAGGATTCGAACCTACGTCCACCCGGGGTCAGAGCCGGGCGCTCCTCCACAGAGCTTCCTCGCCGCCGTGTTGATCATTGCCAGGGTCGACGTGCCCGTCAATCGATTTCCTCGCCCGCCCCGTACCGCCGACCACGGCCATTCCCCCGGCTACAGCCACTCCTTCGCTGCCGCGTTCTTGCCCTTGCCCGAAAAGATCCCCGCCGACCTGAGGGCACCGGCCATGAGAGGGTCGGCGACGGGAACCCCGTGCACGAGCTCGGGTGTCCGGCGGAAGGCGACGGCCTCAGCCACCGGCCGAGGGGCGGTCCAGGCACCGGCGACGGGGTCCACGCGGTGCCGGGCGCAGACCGCTTCGACCAGAGAGCGCGGGCACTGCTCCTGCCCGCGGAGCACCTCCCAGGGCAGCGGCAGCTCGGCCCAGACAGAGGTGTCCGGGTGCAGTCCACCACCGCTCATTCGGTGCCAGTACGCCACGTCGGCTGCCATCAACCGTGGAACCTTGCCCGGACAGATGCGATCCAGGATCTTCTCCTGGCCCAGTTCGGTGAGGAGCGCGAACCAGTGGGCTCGCGCCGCGTTCCACGCCTGTGCGGCCTGGTTCCACGTCGACGAATCGTCACCGCGGCGCACGATCATCGTGTTCCGCTCCAGGGGGTGCCGATTCCAGGCGTCCTCCAACTGGTCCGCGACCTGGCGGAGGAAGCCGTTCCACCGGACCAGGAGGCGAGTGAGGTTCTCGTCGGATACCTCGGCCAGTACTTCGGCCGTGGGATGGACATGCGCGACGGCGTACCAGCAGGTCCGCTCGGGGTACGCGCGCAGGCGTCGGAGGAGGGCCTCCGCGATCTCGTCGTAGACCTGGCGCTGCTTGCCGTTGGTGAAGACGCTGCGCATGTAACCCCGCGCCGTGACGTACGCGATGAAGGCCGCCGTGTCGGGGTCCGCGGCGAAGACGTCGTACGGCAGCGCGTGCGCGAGTGCTCCCTTGCCCGTCATGGTCACTTCGCGGCGCCGCTGCTCGTGGAGGATCCGCGCGAGTTTGCCCTCCATCCGGCGGAGGAGCCGGAAGCGCTTGTTGTACTGCCGCTTGGAGATGTCGCCGACACCGGCCGCCGTACGCTCGGCGCGGTCAAGGCGATCCATCCCGAAGTCGATCTGCCCGTACGCGCGGCCTATGGACTCACCGGCACGCCGGATCACCGCCTCAATCCGGGCCGGATCGTCACCGGCGCTGTCGGGAAGTGCGGGCACGTCCGCGAACAGCACCGCTGCACGCGCGAGCTGCCGCTGCGCTCCGACAGGGCGCGCGAAGTCCTCCCGCATGGAGGTGTAGCCGTGCCAGACGTTGCGCAGCGAGTGCTCGGCGGCCTTCGCAAGCGCCGTCCCGGTGGCCGTGTCCAGGTCGGTGCCCTGAGCCGCATAGAGGTCCTGGATGAGCCCGGCGATGTCCTCCGGCCGCTTGCGCAGTGCGAGCGAGGCGTGCAGTTCACGCAGGAGCGGTTCGGTTGCGGGCGACGACATGAGCGCCACCCTGCCATCACACGGACCGGGACCCAACTGGATTTCCGCAGGCTGCGGCCATCCCTCAGGATGCGCCAAGGCTTCGCAGCGAACGGCGGCCGAGCGCCCGGCCTGCGGGGCCGGGCGCTCGGGTCGGGCGCTCGGGTCGGGCGCTCGGGTCGGGCGCTCGCGCCGGGGTCAGCGGTAGAGGCGGAGGTCTGCCAGGGTCCACCAGTTGGCGGCGGTGGCGGTCTGGGTGATGCGCAGGTAGCGGGCCGTTGTGGGGTGGGGCGGGGTGATCGTGGTGAGTTGGCCGGTGCCGGTGCCCGTGGCTGCCGTCCGCCAGTGGGTGCCGTCGTCGCTGACACCGAGCTGCCATCCCCGGGCGTGGTCGCCGGGGCTGTCGCCGCTGTCGACGGCCACGCCGCGGAAGGTGGTGCGGCGGCCGAGGTCGAGCTGTACGTACTGGCCGGGGGCCTGTGCCGTGCCGCTGCTCCAGCGGGTCGTGCCGTCGGCGTCCGCGACGAGCGCCGGGTCGCCCTGGCCGGCCGGCGACGCGGTCGCCGTGGCGCCGGTCAGCGGGATCTCGCGCAGGCGGCTGTCGAGGTGCGCGGACGCCGGCCAGGTGAAGGTGGCCAGCGCGCCGCCGGGCAGCGTGTAGTCCAGGGACTTGTCGCCGACGGCCACGGAGAACGAGCGCGGGTCGTCGTTCTCGTTGTGCACGACGAGCGCGGTGGAGCCGTCGGGGTTGCGGAACGCGACGTCGGTGATCCGGCCGTTCCACCCGGTGGTGCCGTAGTTGGTGCTGCCGATGCGGACGGCGCCGGGCTTCACGAACTTCGAGAGGTGGCCGATGGTGGAATACTCGGCGTTCGTGGTCACGGTGTGGTCCGGGTTGACGGTCAGCAGCGCCGTGCACGTGTCGCAGCCGCCGTTGTGCGGGCCGCCGGCCGGGTCGAGCGCGAGGTTCCAGTCGGCGACGGACTTGGCCCAGTTGCGGGTGGTGCCGATGGTGATGGTGCGCGCGTGCCAGGTGAGCGTTCCGCGGAAGATCTGGGCCGGGGTGTCGGTGGCGCCGTGCGATCCGGAGCACTCGGTGAACCAGATGCCCTTGTCCGGGCGGGCGTTGTGCAGCGCGGTCTGCGCGCTCGGGTCGCCGGAGTAGCAGTGGTAGGCCGTGCCCGCGATCCACCGCGCGGCCGGGCTGTCCAGGACGTCGTACGGGTAGCGGGGCTGCGGGTCCTCGCCGAGCTCTTCCGCGGTGGCGATGTCGTCGGGGTGCGTCGTCCAGTTGTGGTCGTAGGCGAGGATCCTGGTGCGGGGGCTGGCGCGGCGCAGCAGCGGGCCGAGCGCCTCGATGACCCTGGCCTCCTGCTCGACGGGCAGGTCGGTGCCGGGGTAGGCGTGGGGCTTGCGGTTCTGCGGCTCGTTCTGCACGGTCAGGTAGTCGACCGGGACCCCCGCGGCCGTGTAGGCCTGGACGAACTTCACCAGGTAGCGGGCGTACGCCTGGTACACGGCCGGATCGTCCTTGAGGTGGCCCCCGACGAGGGAGCCGGAGTCCTTCATCCAGGCCGGCGGGCTCCATGGGGAGGCCATCACGGTCAGCTGCGGGTTGAGCTGCTTCGCCCGGCGCAGCAGGGGCAGGATCTGCTGCTGGTCGTGCGCGATGGTGAAGTGCCGCAGGGGGAAGTCCGTCTGCCCCGCGGGCACGTCGTCGTAGGTGTAGTGGGCGGACGCGGCGGTGAAGTCGGAGGAGCCGACGGGCTGGCGCACGAAGCTGACGCCGATGCCCCGCACCGGGTCGAAGAGCTGCCGCATGGCCGCGTCCCGCTCGGCAGCGGGCAGTTGCGCCAGCACGGCGGCGGTCGAGTCGGTGAGCGCGCCGCCGAACCCGTCGACGCTCTGGAAGCGCTGCCGCGGGTCGACGGTGATGGTGGTCAGATCGGAGCCGCCGTCGTGGAAGGCGACGGGCGCCTGCGGGCGCAGTCGCTGCGCGCCGTCGGCGG
Source organism: Streptomyces sp. NPDC006733 (assembly GCF_040636125.1). NCBI lineage: Bacteria > Bacillati > Actinomycetota > Actinomycetes > Kitasatosporales > Streptomycetaceae > Streptomyces > Streptomyces sp. NPDC006733. The sequence goes on from NZ_JBEYJD010000013.1 coordinate 74,955, forward strand.
TGGTCAGCCACACCTGCGCCTGCGCGGCCGCGGGACGGGCGGGAGCGCGGGAGTCCGGGGAGGCGGTGGCGGGCAGGCCGGCGAGGCACAGTGCGGCGGCCGTGACGGCCGATACGCCGAGAGCGCGTCTCAAGAGGTTCTCCTCCGTGTGAAACACAATGAAACAACAGGGAACCGCGGCGCCCCATAGCGAAGTCGCAACCTGTGCGCCTGTCAAGGCTCCGAGCGCAGAATGGGCGACGGGCAGTACGCTGCGGGAATGAAACAGAACGATGTAACACCGCGCAGGTCAGGGAGCCCCCGGGCCACCGTGCGGGACATCGCCGCCGAGGCCGGGGTGTCGATCGCGACGGTGTCGCGCGTGATGAGCGGGCAGGACAACGTCGCCGACGACACCCGGCGGCGGGTGCGTGCGGCGGCCGACCGGTTGGGGGCCGCGCCCCCGGTGCGGCCCGGCAGCGCGAACGGTGCCGTGTACGTGCGGTGCCCGTACGTCCTGACCGACTACTTCGGGGTGATCGTCTCGTCCGTCGCGGAGACGCTGGACCTGCACGGCCGGCGGCTGGTGCTCAGCGCGGGCGACGCCGCCCGGGACGTCCAGGTGCTCGCGGGGCTGCCGGACGACCCGGCCATCGCCGGCGCGCTGCTGATCGTCCCTCCGGAACCGGCGCGCGAGCTGGAGGCGCTGCGGGAGCAGAACTTCCCCTTCGTGGTCGTCGATCCGCGCACTCCGCTCCGTGGTGACATCGCCTCGGTCTCGGCGGCCAACCTCACCGGCGCCCGCAGCGTCAGCGCGCACCTGGTCGAGTTGGGTCATCGGCGGATCGGCGTGATCGGCGGACCGGACTACTGGCTCGCCGCCCGCTCCCGCGTCGCCGGCCACAACTCGGCGCTCGCCGACGCCGGGGTGCTGCCCTCCCCCGAACTGCTGCGCAGCATCGAGCCGACCGCCGACTGGGGTCACGCGGCCGCGTGCGAGCTGCTGGACCTCCGCGAGCGGCCGACGGCCCTGGTGGCGTTCAACGACAAGGCGGCGGTCGGGGCGCTGCGGGCGGCGTACGAGCGCGGGCTGCGCGTTCCCGAGGATCTGTCGATCACCGGCTTCGACGACATCGACCTGAGCCGCAGCACGCTGCCCCGGCTGACGACGGTCCGTCAGCCGCTGGAGGAGATGGGCCGGATGGCCGCGTCCTTGCTGATGCGCCTGCTGGAGCGGCACACCGTGGACACCCTCCACGTGGAGCTGGCGACCCAACTCGTGGTGCGGGAATCGACCGGGCCGGCGCCCGGGGCCTGACGGACGGCCGCGCCGTCCGGAACCGGCGTCCCGCCCCTTGACGCGCTCGAAGCGCGGTGCGCGATCTCGCCGAGGTGTCGGCGCGGGCGGCCGACGGGGACGCCACTGCGGCCGAGGTGCTGGCCCACGGTGCCACGGCGCTCGGACAGGTCGTCGGCGGGCTGGTCAACATGCTCGACCCGCAGATCGTGCTCGTCGGCGGCGGCGTCAGCAACTGCGGCCCGGCCTGGTGGGAACCGCTGCGCGCCGCCTACCGGGGCGAACTGCTCCCACCCCTGCGGGGCGTCCCGCTGGAGCGGGCGCCGCTGGGCTTCCGACGCCGCGCTGCTCGGCGCGGCCCGGCTCGCCTGGGCGGTGGCCGGACGGTGAACCAGCTCCTCGAAGCGCTGCGCGGACGCCTGGTGGTCTCCTGCCAGGCCTACCCCGGCGAGCCCCTGCACGACCCCGGCACGATGCGGCGGATGGCCCTGGCGGTGCTGGACGGCGGCGCGGCCGGTGTCCGCGCGCAGGGGATCGACGACCTGCGGGCCATCCGTGCCGCCACCGACGCACCGCTGATCGGGCTGTGGAAGGACGGCGACAGCGGCGTTCTGATCACCCCGACCGCAGCGCACGCCGTCGCCGTCGCGGAGACCGGCGCCGACATCGTCGCCCTGGACGCCACCGACCGCCCGCGCCCCGACGGCCGGCCCGTGGCCGAGTCCATCGCGGCGGTGCACCGGCTCGGACGGCTCGTGATGGCGGACATCTCCACCGCCGAGGAGGCGATCCGCGCGGTGGAGCTCGGCGCGGACCTCGTCGGCACCACCCTGTCCGGCTACACGGCGGGCTCCCGGCGGACCCCGGGCCCGGACCTGGACCTGGTCCGGCAGCTGGCCCCCCTGCTGCCGGTGCCGGTGCTCGCCGAGGGCCGCGTCCACACGCCGGATCACGCCGCCCGGGCCCTGGCCGCGGGTGCCCACGCGGTCGTCGTCGGCACGGCGATCACCCATCCCACCACGCTCACCCGGTGGTTCGACCAGGCGCTTCACCCGGAATCCGGGAATCCGCAGGCTACTCGGGGGTAGGCACCGGGCGGCTCTTGCTATACAGTCCGTCAACAAGAATTCTTGTTACCGCTGGTAATGGCAGCGGCGGAAGAGAGACCCTTCCCGGACTCGACTGGAGGATCCCCAGCATGGCGATCGACGTCTCGCGGCCGGAGAGCTCGAATCGACCCCCTGCGGAGGACGTGGCACGGCGGCTGCTCGACTCGTCCGCGCAGCTCTCGTACGACCCGCTCATCGAGGTCGACTGGGAGACCCCGCTGGACCCGGACTTCCACGGCGCCAGCCCGGAGTGGAGCACGCTCTACGGGACGGCGTACTGGAAGGAGCTCACCGAGGCGCAGCGCAAGGCGCTGACGCGCCAGGAGGCCGCGTCGGTGGCGAGCACCGGCATCTGGTTCGAGATGATCCTGCAGCAGATGGTGCTGCGGGACATCTACACCAAGGACCCGCTCAGCGACAGCTTCCAGTGGGCGCTGACCGAGGTCGCCGACGAGTGCCGGCACTCGATCATGTTCGCCCGCGGCGCGAAGAAGCTCGGGGCGCCGGCCTACCGCCCGCGCCGGGCGGCGGTTGAACTCGGCCGGTTCTTCAAGACCGTCGCGTTCGGCGAGGCCGCCTACGCGGCGATCCTCGTCGCCGAGGAGGTCCTCGACGTCATGCAGCGCGACTGGATGCGGGACGAGCGGGTCGTGCCGTTCGTCCGCACGATCAACAACATCCATGTCGTCGAGGAGTCGCGGCACATGAAGTTCGCCCGCGAGGAGACGCGCAAGCACCTCGCCGGCGCCGGGCGCGTGCGCCGCCACATCCACTCCGTCCTGATCGCCGTCGCGGCCTACGTCATCGTCAGCAGCATGGTGAACCGGAAGGTCTACGCGAACGCCGGGCTGGACGAGGAGCGCGGCATCCGCGAGGCGAAGGCCAACGAGCACCACAAGTCGATGATGCGCTCGAGCTGCGCCGGCCTCATGGAGTTCCTGACGTCGGTGGGCCTGCTCACCAAGCCCGCGCTGTTCTTCTACAAGCGCGCCAACCTCATCTGACGACACCCGAACTGACGACACCACAGCCGAGCGGACGACATGGCCTTCGCGATCACCCAGACCTGTTGCAACGACGCCACGTGCGTGTCCGTCTGCCCGGTCAACTGCATCCACCCCACGCCCGAGGAGCGGGCCTTCGGCAGCACGGAGATGCTGTACATCGACCCGAAGAGCTGCATCGACTGCGGCGCGTGCACCGACGCCTGCCCGGTGGACGCGATCTTCCCGGTCGACAGCCTGGCCGCCGGGCAGCGGGAGTACGCCGCCATCAACGCGGCCTACTTCGAGCGCGCCGAGGGCGAGGGACCGGAGGAGGCGCCGGAGGCCGGGGGCCTCGGACCGAACTTCCACGCCTGGGGCGAGCCGACCTTCGGACGCGTCCTGCCGTCGGACTTCGGTCCGCTGCGGGTCGCGATCGTCGGTACGGGACCGGCCGGGATGTACGCGGCCGAGGACCTGCTGCTGCACACCCGGGCCGACGTCACGCTCATCGACCGGCTCCCGGTCGCCGGCGGCCTCGTCCGCCACGGCGTCGCCCCCGACCACCCGGCGACCAAGAAGGTCGGCGACACCTTCGCCCGCTTCCTCAGCCACCCGCGCGTGCGGCTGCACCTCGGCGTCGACGTGGGCGGCAACGTCACAGCCGAGGAACTCGCCGCGCACCACGACGCGGTGATCTACGCCGTGGGCGCCGCCTCGGACCGGCGGCTCGGCATCCCCGGTGAGGACCGGACCGGTAGCGTCTCCGCGACCACCGTCGTCGCCTGGTACAACGCGCACCCGGAGGTGGCGCCGGACGCCGTCGACCTGTCGGCCGAGCGGGTCGTCGTGGTCGGCAACGGCAACGTCGCCCTCGACGTCGCCCGCATCCTGGTCTCCGACCCGGAGACGCTGGCCGGCACCGGGATCGCGCCCCACGCGCTGGCGGAGCTGCGCCGCAGCAAGGTGCGCGAGGTGGTGCTGCTCGGGCGCGGTGATCCGGAGCGCGCGGCCTACACCCGCTCCGAACTGCTCGCCCTCAAGCACCTCCCCGGGGTGGACCTGCTCATCGACGACCACGACCCGCGCATCGGGTCCGTGATCGACGCCGCCGGGCCGTGGGACAAGGCGGCGGTCCTCCAGGGGGTGGCGCGGGAGGCCGTCGACTGGGCCGTGTCACCGGGCGCGGCAGGACGCCGGCGCATCGTCTTCCGCTTCCTCTCCCTGCCCCTGGAGGTGCGCGGGCAGGACGCCGTCCGCGCCGTGCGCGCCACCGCCGGGACCGCGGAGGTGGAGATCCCGGCCGGCATGCTGCTGCGGGCGATCGGCTACCGCGGAGTGCCCGTCGCCGGGCTGCCGTTCGACGAGGCGACCGGGACCGTCCCGCACGAGCACGGCCGGGTGGCCGGCCGGGCCGGCACGTACGTGGTCGGCTGGATCAAGCGCGGGCCCTCGGGCGGCATCGGCGCCAACCGCGCCTGTGCGGCCGAGACGGTCGGCACCCTGCTGGCCGACGCGGTCGCGGGCGCCCTGCCCGCGCCCGCCGGCAACCCGAAGGCGTTCCACCGCCTCGCCCGCCGGCGGCGCCGCGGCTGACACCCGTGGCAGCCGATACCGGCCGCCACGGGCACCGGCCCGCGGCTACGGCGCCGTGCGCGGACCGTGCGACTCCCGCTCCCACAGGGCCTGGCAGAGCAGGTCCAGGCCCTGGCGCAGGTGGCGGCGGTAGGTGCCGTACGGGAGGCCGAGGCGGCGGGCGGCGGCCTCCTGGGTGGGCGCGCCCGAGAAGTAGCCCGCCGCCAGGGCCTCGCGGGCCCGCACCCCGCGCGGGTCCGGGGCGAGGTCGTCGACCTCCTGGCGCAGCAGGGTGCGCAACTCCCCCGCGGGATCGTCGGAGTCGGCGGCCAGGCGGGCGCGCACCAGCGCGCAGGCGGCGAAGGCGGCCGGGTCGCGCCAGTGCGCGAGCGCTTCGCGCACGGCCTGGTCGAACGCGGTGCGCGTGCCGTGCGCCGGTCCGGACAGCGCCGCCGCGTCGGGCTCGTCGGGTGCCGAGATGAAGCGGCCGAGCCAGGCCTCCACGGGCACCTGGCGCCAGTCGACGCCGAACACCCCGTACGTGTGCGCGCCGACGCGCGGTCGGGCACCGGTGTCGACGAGGGTCCCCTTGACGCGTTCCGCCCAGGTGTCGGCGTCGCGCCAGACGGCGAAGCCGTAGGCGCGGCCGCGGGCGCGGGCGGCCTCGGCCTGGGCGCGCGAACTGCTCAGGTCGATGACGCGCGAGGGCACCTGGTACCGCTCGGGGTAGATCGTGAAACGGCTGACGCCGATGTGGTCGCCGGGGCCCACCGGACCCGCGGCCTCGGTGTACGCCCACGCCGCCGCGATCACCGGGTCGGTCGCCAGGTCCTCGGGGTCGGGAGGGGCGGGCAGCGCGAGCCGGGCCGTGAAGGCCACGATCCGGCCCGTCGCCACCAGGCGGTAGACGCTGAACGCCTGCGGCTGGCGCCGGGCCCAGTAGCGGACCAGCTCCGCGGAGGCCGGCCCCTCCGTCTCCGTGGCCATGCCCAGCAGGATGTCGAGATCGTCCGGGTGCAGCGGACGGTCGTGCACCTCGTCCTCGCGGGACCAGCTGCGCAGCCGCGCCAGGGTCGCCACCTCGCGGAAGAGGTAGAACAGTTCGTCGGTGACGGTCCAGACCCTTTCCTCGGGCGCCTCGCGCAGCAGGCGCATGTACTCCTCCGCCAGCCGCCTGCGCACCGAGACGAAGGCGTTGGGCGCCCGCCAGCGCAGGTCCGCGGCGAGGGTCTCGCGGGCGGCGTCGTGCGGGTGCAGCCCGCGGTGGGTGGCCTCCATGAACGGCAGTTCCCGCAGCCAGCCGAAGAGCAGATGGGCGTCCTCGTCCGGCAGCACCGCCGACAGCAGCTCCTCGGAGGTCGAGTGCGCCTGTGCCACCACCTCCAGGGCGCGGCGGTGCGCCGCCGACGGCACCTCGCCGATCAGCCCCACCAGCAGGGTGCGCAGGACGTCGGCCGACGGCGCCCAGACGTCCTCGCCGCTCCAGCCCGACGAACCGCGCGCCGCCGCGAGGGACAGCGCCAGCGGGTTGCCGCCGGCGAAGCGGAGCACCATGTCCCGCAGTTCCGGCCGGATCCGCGCCGCGACCAGCAGGCTCCTGGCCTGCTCCGGCGAGAACGGCTCCAGCTCGGCCACGTGCAGGAGGCCCGTCCAGGCGGGGTCGGCGCTCCACTGCGGTTGCGGCGCGAGCCGGCCGCCCAGCACGACGAGGGCGCCGTCCGCGGCGCGCGGCAGGAAGTGGTGCCACAGCCGGCTCTCCAGCCACTGGCAGTGCTCGAACGAGTCGACCAACAGGACGGTGCCGGGAGAGTCCACGAACGGGCCGGCCGCGCGCTCGAAGTCGGCCGGGTCCCGGCCGACGAAGCGGCCGTCCAGTTCGACGAGCGGGCGGCCCGCCGTGCGCGCGTGGTCCGCCAGCCGCCGCAGCAGCGTCGACTTCCCGATGCCGCCGGGACCGAACACGTAGAACGCGAACGGCGCCTGCGGATCACCGGCCAGCGCCTGCCCGAAGCGCCCGAGCTCGTCGTCCCGGCCGATGAACGCCTGCACGCGCGCGCTGCTCAGCCTCTCGCCGATGGAGACCACGACCGCTCCCCTCCCCCGGTCCCGAACCCGGTCCCGGCCCGCGCCGTCACTTGATGGATCCCAGGTTCCGGTCGTCCTCGTGCCCGCTGACCAGCAACGTGGTCTCCTCGACGCGCCGGAAGCGCCCGTCGGGGGCGAACTCGGCGAAGAGGTAGACCTCGGTGACGGAGGTGGCGCCGTCGTGCTTGGTGACGGTGACGGAGTGGCGGTCGGCGTAGCGGGCGCCGTCGCGGAGCTCGTCGTGGACCTCGATGTGCCCGTCGCGCACCACGGAGCGGAGCTTGGTCATGTGCTGGACGAAGGAGGCCCGGTCACTCCACTCGCCGTCGGTGCGCTGCCGGTAGTCGGGGGCGAAGTGCCGGTCGACGGCTTCACCGAGGTCCAGGCCCGGGGTGAACAGCAGGTCGTTGATGGCGCGGGTGATGTCGGTCGGGGTCAACGCTGTTCGCTCCCGGGAGGGGTGGTGGTCGTGGGCACGGCGGACACCGGCTCCCGGGGTCGCGAAGGACACGGGGCCGGCCGCCCAGGTAGAGGCCGGCACGAGCGGCGGGGTTCCACCCCGGGCGAGGTCCGGTGGCGGGGCCGCGGGCGTACGGGCCCGCCCGTGAGAACCGCAACATCCGGGCCGGCGGAGGATTACGGGGCCGGATCGGGGGAATTCGCAGCGGAGCGCGATGTGCTGAAGGGGATGAGATGGTGCCCGATCCGCCCGAGGCGGCCGAAGCGCCGGTGTCGGTGGAGGTCCTGTACCGGGCGGCGCACTACGAGCACGGTTCCACGGGCGACGCCCGGCGGATGGCGGACCTGTTCCTCAAGGAACTCCTGGACCTGTTCGCGCTGCCGCCCTGCGAGCGGCTCGGCTACGACATGGCGCTGGTCGTGACGGAGCTGCTCACCAACGCCCACCGCTACGCCCCCGGCCCGTGCCTGCTGGAGCTGGAGGGGCGGTCCACCCACGTCAGCGTGACGCTCTGGGACAGCAGCAGCACCCTGCCCCGCATCTTCCCGCGCGATCCCAGCCGGATCGGCGGCCACGGCATGGAGATCATCGACCGCATCTGCGACGAGGTGCACGTGGAGCGCGTACCGGTCGGCAAACGCATCCGCGCCACCCTGGCCGTGCCCCCGCCGCAAACTCCCCGGCCCTGAGGTGCCCCGGTCCTGAGGTGCCCCGGCCCTAGGCCTGGTCAGGTCCGGGTTCGCGCGGGAGCGGTGGTGGGGTGAGCAGCGGGCGCTGGGCCTCCTTGTGATCCGTGTAGGCCGCGTGGGCCGCACGCGTCGAGTCGAGTGCCGACACCTCGCTGACCGGCACGTCCCACCAGCTGTCGCTGCCGGGAGCGGGCACGAGCGGGTCGGTCTCCACGTGGATGACGACGGGTCCCCCGTCGGCCGGCCACGCCTTGGCCTCGGCGATGGCGGCCTCCAGTTCGGCGCGGGAGCGCACCTCGATCACGTGGGCGCCCAGGCTGCGCGCGTTGGCGGCGAGGTCGGTGGGCAGGTGGGGCCCGTCCAGGCCGCCGGCCGCGGAGCGGTAGCGGTACCGCGTGCCGAAGCGCTGCGAGCCGAGGGACTCCGAGAGCGAACCGATCGAGTGGAAGCCGTTGTTCTGGACGAGGACCACGATGATCTTGATCCGCTCCTGGACCGCGGTCGCCAGCTCCGTCGGCATCATCAGGTAGCCGCCGTCGCCGACCATGGCGAACACGTCGCGGGTGTCGTCGGCGAGCCGGACGCCCAGGGCGGCGGGGATCTCGTAGCCCATGCAGGAGTACCCGTATTCGACGTGGTACGCCTTGCGGTCCCGGACGCGCCACAGCTTGTGGAGGTCGCCGGGCATCGATCCGGCCGCGCACAGCACGACGTCCCGCGGATCGGTGAGTTCGTTGACGCGGCCGAGGACGGTGCCCTGTGTCAGGACCCCCTCGGCCAGGGCGTCCGTCACGTGCGCGGGCGGGTTGTAGGCCTGTTCGACCCGCGCGTCCCACGCCTCCCACAGCTCGGCCTGGCGCTTCTCGTGCTCCGCGGGCACGCGGTGGCCGCGCAGCGCGGCGGTGAGGGCGGTGAGCGCCTCGCGGGCGTCGGCCACGACGGACAGGCCGGCGTGCTTGCCCGCGTCGAAACCGGCGATGTTGATGTTGACGAAGCGGACGTCGTCGCCCTGGAAGGCCGTACGCGACGCCGTGGTGAAGTCGGCCCACCGGGTGCCGACGCCGATGACGACGTCGGCGTCGCGGGCGAGCGCGTTGGCCGCCGTCGTCCCGGTCGAGCCGACCCCGCCCATCGCCCGCGGATGGCCGTGCGGCAGCGATCCCTTCCCCGCCTGCGTCTCGGCGACCGGGATGCCGGTCGCCTCCGCGAACGCGCGCAGCGCGTCCTCCGCGCCGGAGTAGTGGACGCCGCCGCCCGCCACGAGCAGCGGTCTGCGGGCGAGCCGGAGGGCGTCGGCCGCCGCGGCGACCCGTGCCGTCTCGGCCGGCGGCCGGGCGATGTGCCACGTGCGCGGCGCGAACAGCTCGGCCGGCCAGTCGTACGCCTCGGCCTGGACGTCCTGCGGCAGGCAGATCGTCACGGCCCCGGTCTCGGCGGGATCGGTGAGCACCCGCATGGCGCCCAGCAGCGCGGACGGCAGCTGCTCGGGCCGGACGACCCGGTCGAAGAACCGGGACAGCGGACGGAAGGCGTCGTTGACGGTCACGTCCCCGGCGGAGGGGTGCTCCAGCTCCTGCAGCACCGGGGCGCTGACGCGCGTCGCGAAGGTGTCCGAGGGCAGCAGCAGCACGGGGATCCGGTTGACGGTCGCGAGCGCCGCGCCGGTCAGCATGTTGGTGGAACCGGGGCCGATCGAGGCGGTGCAGGCCCAGGTCTCCAGGCGGTCCGCCTGGCGCGCGTAGCCGACGGCCGTGTGCACCATCGCCTGCTCGTTGCGGGCCAGGACGTAGGGGAGGTCGGGACGGCCGTCGGCCTCCCGCTCCTGCTGCAGCAGCGCCTGGCCGACGCCCGCCACGTTTCCGTGGCCGAAGATCCCGAAGACGCCGGCAAAGAGCCGTCTGCGCTCGCCGTCGCGCTCCGACCACTGGACGGCGAGGAACCGGACGGTCGCCTGCGCCACCGTCAGCCGCACGGTCGCGGGCCGGGCCGCCGCGGACTGGGCCGTACTCATGCGGCACCTCCACAAGTCGGGGTCTGGGTTGGGGTCGGGGTCTGGGCCGGGGTCTGGGCCGGGTCGATGGCCGCGGGGGTCTTCGCGATCGGCCCGGGTGCGGCGATGCGCCCGTCGAAGGGCAGGTCCCGCCAGGTGTCGCGGACCCCCGCGTGGGCGGGGTCGTCGCAGATCAGCCACGCGCGTCCGGGGCCGGGGCCGGCCATGACGTTGAGGTAGTACAGATGGGCGTCGGGAGCGGCCATGGCCGGCCCGTGCCAGCCGTACGGCACCAGGACGACGTCGCCGGTGCGGACCTCGGCGAGCACGTCGATCGGCCGGTCCGCGCCGGAGGAGTAGACGCGCTGGTAGCCGACGGGATCGGTGCCGCGGACGTCGGTCGACTCCGTCTCGAAGTAGTAGATCTCCTCCAGCGCCGCCTCCTCCCCCGGGCGCTCGACGTCGTGCTTGTGCGGCGGCCAGGAACTCCAGTTGCCGGCCGGCGTGATGACCTCGCACGCGATGAGGGCGTCGGCGTCGAGCACGTCGGGTGTGCCGAAGTTGCGCACCTGGCGCGAGGCCGTCCCCGCCCCGCGCCGTTCGACGGGCACGTCGCCCGCGGCCACGTGCCGGAACGCGCGGCCGCCCTGCTCCGCGGTCGCGGGGACCCGCGCCCCGGCGAGCGCGACGCGGGCGGGCCCGGACGAGGCCCGCAGGGTGATCCGCCACCGCGCGGGCACGTAGGCGGTGTCGGTGGGTCCCGCGAAGACGCTCGCACGGCCGGCGAGTTCGGCCTCGTGGGTGCTGCCGTCGGGCGCCACCGCGGTGACGTGCACGCCGCCGGAGAGCGGTACGACGATGTGCTCCCAGTCCCGTCCGTCCAGGGTGCGGGTGTCGCCGGCCGCCAGGTCGGCCACCCGCAGGCGCGTGTGGTGCCAGTCCCGGCCCTCGGTGATCAGGACGTCCCACCCGTCGCCCGCCGCCGTGCCCAGGGGGCGCACCCACCGCTCGGCGCCGCTCATCGGCCGCTCCCGTGGACGATGTCGGCCGCGATGTCGACGGCGGCGGCCACGTCGCCGCCGGGCGGGTAGAGCAGCGTGCGGCCGACCACCAGCCCGCGTACCGCCGGCAGCGTCATGGCCCGCGCCCAGGCGGCGTACGTGTCGTGCGGATCGCCCTGAGGGTCGCCGCCGAGCAGCAGGGTCGGCAGGGTGGTCGCGTCCAGGACGCGTTCGAGTTCGTCCACGACCGGCAGCTTGAGCCAGGTGTAGGCGCTGCTCGCGCCCAGCGCGCTCGCGATGTGGATCGACCTGATGACGCTGTCGGGATCGAGGAGGTTGCGCACCCGGCCCTCCTCCCGCACGGTCAGGAACGGTTCGATCATGGCCATGAGGCTGTGCTCGGCCAGGCTGGTGACCGCCGCCGCCGTCGCCTCCAGGGTCGCCACCGTGCCCGAGTCGTCGAGGCAGATGCGGGTGAGCGTCTTACCGCCTTCGAGCCCCTGCGCGGCGATCGCCTGGGGGGTGTACGCCGTGAAGCGGTCGTCCAGTTCGAACGCCGCGCCCTGGAGCCCGCCGCGGTTCATCGAACCGATGGCGACCCGGTCCTCCAGCGCCCCCATGAGCAGCAGGTCGTCCAGCAGGTCCGGGGTGCCGAGCACCCCGTCCACGCCCGGGCGCGACAGCGCGGTCGCCAGCCGGTCCAGCAGGGCGGTGCGGTCGCCCATGGCGCCGTCGTCGCCCCGCACGCCGAGGGCGCCCCGGGCCGGGTGGTCGGCCGCGACGATCAGCAGCCGGCCGTCGTGCCCGCTCAGCGGGCGGCGGGCGCGCTTCTGCCACGACCGCCCGATGCGTTCGGGCTCGCAGGCCCGTATCGCGGTCAGTTGTGCGGCGTCCATCAGGCGGTCCCTTCGGCGTGCGCCGACGGCCGGGAAGCGAGGACGGCTTCCACGTCGGACGTGGTCGGCATGGCGGTGGAGCACTCGAGGCGGGAGGCGACGAGGGCGCCCGCGACGTTGGCGAACTCGATGGTCCTGCGCAGCTCCCACCCGTTGAGCAGCCCGTGGACGAGGGCGCCGCCGAACGCGTCGCCCGCCCCGAGGCCGTTGACGACCTCGACGGGGAAGGGCGCGACCTCCACGCGTTCGTGCCGGGTCGCGGCGAGGACGCCCTTGGGGCCCTGCTTGACCACGGCGAGTTCGAGGCCGCGGTCGAGCAGGGCGTCGGCCGCCCGCTGCGGGTCGCTCTCACCGACGGCGACCTCGCACTCCTCGCGGTTGCCGACGGCGACGGTGACGTGCTCCAGCGCGCGGTCCACCTGCTGCCCGGCCTCCTCGGGGCCGGACCAGAACATCGGCCGGTAGTCGAGGTCGAGGACCGTCAGGCCGCGGCGCCCGCGCGCCCGCCAGGCCGCGAAGTGCGCCGCCCGGCTCGGCTCGGCCGACAGGCCGGTGACGGTCGCCCAGAAGACGGTGGAGTCGCGGATGACGTCCAGCGGCAGTTCGGCGGGTTCGATCATGAGGTCGGGGGCCGTGCCGTACCGGTAGAAGTACAGCGGGAAGTCGTCGGGCGGGAAGACCTCGCAGAACGTGACCGGGGTGGGCGGGCCGCCCGGCGCGGTGATCGGGGTGACGTAGGCGGTGTCCACGCCGAGGCGCGCGGCCTCGCGCCGGACGTACCGGCCGAAGGGGTCGCGGCCGACGCGGGTGATCAGGGCGACGCTGCGGCCGTGGCGGGCCGCGGCGACGGCGACGTTGGTCGCGCTGCCGCCGAGGAACTTCTCGAACCTGCGCACCTCGTCCAGGCCGACGCCGTGGTCGAGGGGGTAGATGTCGACGCCGGTGCGCCCGATGGCGACGAGGTCGTGGGCCACCGGTCAGCCCTCCGTCGCGTCGCGGGCGGGGGTGTCGAGGGGGCGGGTGCCGAGGGTGAGGAGGTGGGCCAGCGAGGCGCGCACGTCGTCGACGGGGTCGGCGGCGCCGTTCTCGCCGGGCGCGGACCGCAGGATGGTGTCCTGCTCCAGGACGTACCAGCCGCCGTACCCGGCGGCCTCCAGCAGCCGGACGATCGCGGCTATGTCGACATCGCCGGCGCCGAGCGGGACGTACATCCCCTGCCCGACCGCCTCGGTGTAGCTCATCGCCCCGGCGCGCACCTGGTCGGCGAGGTCCAGCCGTACGTCCTTGAGGTGCACATGGGCGACCCGGTCGGGCCGCTGGGCGGCCACCGCGACCGGGTCGCCGCCGCCGATGAGGAGGTGGCCGGTGTCCAGGCACAGCCCGATGCCCGACCCGTCCAGGACCCGCCGCGTCTCCTCCCCCGACTCCACCATCGTGCCGACGTGCGGGTGGAGGGCCGCGACGAGGCCGGCGGCGGCCGCCGTGCGGGAGATCCGGTCCAGGTTGGCCAGCAGGGTGCTCCAGCCGGCCGCGTCGAGCACCGGGCGGTCGTCGTAGCCCTCGGCGCCGGTGGCGGCCGCGACGACGACCGTGCGGGCGTCGGCGGCCACGAGGCCGGCGATCGCCGCCTCGACCTCGGGGAGGGGGTCGTGGTCCGGGTCGTGCAGGACCACCGGCACGAACTGGCCGACGGCCCGCAGCCCGTACGAGGCCAGGGTCTTCGCCTTGTCCTCGGGAGCGTCGGGGAGGAAGCCCTCGGGGCCGAACTCGGTGGCCGCGAGGCCGATCTCGGCCATCTGGCGCAGGACCAGGTCCGGAGCGAGCTGGTGTCCCCAGCCCGGGACCTCGCAGACCCCCCAGGAGATCGGTGCTCCCGCCACCCGCTGGGAGATGGGCGCGCTCACCACCGGCCTCCTTCGGAAACGTGTACGGCCTCGGCCAACGTGATCGGCATTCCAAGCCCCATTTCTACTCTCGTCCTGCGCTGGGCCGCTGCCCCACTCGCGTGAGTCGAGGCTGCCTTCTTCGACGTCAGCCTGTCAAGACTTTGTCCTTACATTCTGTCCTACTGACTGCAGGTGTTCAGCGCGGCCTGCCGGCGAAACGCGCACGTGGGAGGGCCGGGGACCGGACGCGGACGGTCCCCGGCCTGCTCGGCCGCGAGCCCCGGACACCGCTTGCCGGGCCCGGGTTGCCGGGCCCGGCACGGAGCCGGAGCGGAGGAGGGCGGCGCGGATCACCGGCCGGCGCCGGCCAGGACCCGTTCGACGAGGTCGGCCACCGCGCCGAGCGCGCACGGGCCGACCACGATGTCGGCCGCCGCCCGGACCTCCTTGTGGCCGTCGCCGACCGCGGCGCCCAGCCCCGCGGCCCGCACCATGGCGGTGTCGTTCGGGTTGTCGCCGATGGCCGCGATCCGCTCCATCGGCACTCCCGCCCGTTCCGCGAGGAAGCGCAGTGCCACCTCCTTGCCGGCGCCGGCCGGCAGGACCTCCAGGTAGGTGTCCTCCGACTGCAGGAGCCGGGCGCCCGGACAGTGCCGGGCGGTCAGTTCCGCGAGCGCCCCCAGACCCGGGCGGTCGGCGATCAGCATCACCTTCGTCGGGGCCCGCTCCGGCGGGTCCTCGCGCAGCTCGATCCGGTCGCGCCCGGCATAGGCCGCCAGCGAGGGGGCGTGCCGCAGCACGTAGGCCTCCCCGCCCGCGAACGCGACGGCCCCCACACCCTCGGGCAGGACGGGCAGCAGGTGCTCGCGCAGCGGCTGCCACGCCGGGCCCAGGTCCAGGTCGAGCAGCCGGGCCCCGGACACCGGGTCGACCACCCGCGCGCCGTTGTACACGATCATCGGTGTCGTCAGGCCGAGTTCACGGTGGTAGCGCCCCGCCGACACCTCGTTGCGGCCGGTGGCGATCACCACCGTGCCGCCCAGCTCCTGGTAGCGCCGCAGGGCCAGCGCGCTGCGCTCCACGATCCGCAGGTCCCGGTCGACCAGGGTGCCGTCGAGGTCGGTGACGATCCACGGGAAGCCCAGGGACGGGTCCGGCGCGGGCGTCACGCGTTCCACCCGGCGAGCCGGGACAGGTACCAGTCGACGAACTCGCCCACGGCCGTGGGCTCCAGGTTCGCGCCGTGGGCCAGGTAGCCGGGCCGGTCCCAGTCCCCGTCGGCGGCGCCGTCGCCGGCGAAGCCCCGGTAGACGGCGCCGGCGCGGCGCACCAGCACGTGGGCGGCGCAGATGTCCCAGGCGTTGACGGAGGTCCCCAGCGCCGCGTCGCACCAGCCGGCCGCCACGTGCGCCAGGGTCAGCGCGGCGCTTCCGGTGCGCCGCACGGTGCCGTAGCGGGAGACGAGGTCGCCGAACCGCGGCAGCGTCTCGGGGTCGTTGCGGGCCAGCTCCCGCGTGTTGGGGAAGCTGGTGATGAGCAGCCCGCGGGCCTCGTCGCGCACCCCGGTCGGGCGCAGCGGTTCCCCGCCGAGGCGGGCACCCGAGGCGTCGGCGGTGAAGACGTGTCCGGCGACGGGGTCGACGATCGCGCCGGCCACCGGTTCACCGTCGACCGTGACCCCGATGGAGGTGCAGAAGAAGGCCAGTCCGCGGGCGAAGTTGGCGGTTCCGTCGATCGGGTCGACGTACCACGCGATGCGGCCCCCGCCGTCCTGGCGGCCGCCCTCCTCGCCGACGACGGTGCTGTCCGGCACCCGCTTGAGCAGCAGTTCGCGGATGCGCTCCTCCGCGCGCCGGTCGTGCACGGTCACCGGATCGTGCTCGTCGCGCTTGAAGTCCACCTCCATCGCGGAGCGGAAGGCGGCCGACAGGTCGGGCGCGACGGCCAGCGCCGCCTCGGTGGCGGCCTCGCACAGGTGGACCGAGAGTTCGTCCAGCTCGCTCACGCCGTCACCACCCGGGCGCCGAGCAGCAGCTCCAGCAGGCCGTGCGGATCGGCCACGACCGCGTCGGGCTCGGCCTGGACCACGTACGGCCGGTCGTAGGTGCCGCGGGCCTCCATCAGCACGGTCGCGCCGGCCCCGGCACGCCGCCCGCACAGCACGTCGCGGTCGTAGTTGTCGCCGACGTACCAGCAGGCGGCCGGCTCGGTGGCCAGCGCCCGCGCGGCGATCTCGATCATCTCGGGGTTGGGTTTGCGGACCGCGACCTCGTCGCTGTAGACCTGCACGGCGACCCGCTTGTCGAGGCCGTTCGCGGCCATGAAGTCGCGGTGCACCGACCCCGCCAGGGCGTTGGAGACGATGCCGACGCGGATGCCGAACAGCTCGCAGGCGTCGAACAGCTCCGAGATCCCGTCCCGGGTGGCCCGTTCCTGCTTGAGCTCGCCCAGCCGGTGGCACAGCGGCTGGGCGTGGGCGGTGACGAAGGCCAGGGCCGCGTCGGGCCAGTCGGCGGCGACGAAGTCGGTCCAGAACTCCAGGTAGGTCATCTCCCGGGGGGCGGCCGGGCGGCTCATCGCGTTCTTCCAGTGCGCGTCGGCGGTCACGCCGGCCTCGAGGTCCGCCTCGATGTGCGCGACGGTCAGCTCCTGGCAGCCGGACGCGCAGAGCGCGGCGTGCAGTTCGGTGGCCATGTCGTGCGCCCAGGTGGGCCGGCGGGTGGTCGCCACGACCACCCCGCCGAAGTCGAGCAGCAGGGCGGTGGGTCGGGTCAGCTGGCCCATGTCTTGGCGTTCTCCTCGGTCAATGCGGCCTCGGCCGCGGAGTCGGGCAACCGGCTGCCCGAGGCATCGAACAGGTGCAGGTCGGTGACGCGGATCGCACAACGCACCATGCTGCCCGGTGCGGCGCCCACATCGGTGTACGCCACCAGGTACAGCTCGGTTCCGCCGGCGGTCACCAGGACCGTCCAGCTGGAGCCGGTGGGCAGGGCCGCCTTGACGGCGGCGTCGAAGACGAAGCAGTCCGCGGGGTCGGGTTCGCCGGGCCGCAGCATCCGCAGGCCCTCGGGCCGGGCGCCGACGGTGGCCAGCTCGCCCGCCAGATCGGGGCGGTCGGCCAGGATGCGATCGTGTGCGGCGTCGGTGAAGGGGTCGCCGGCGCCGGCGGCGCCGCCGACCTCGAACAGGTTCATCGGCGGGCTGCCGACGAAGCGGGCCACGAAGGTGTTGGTCGGGCGGGTGTAGACCTCCATCGGCGGGGCCATCTGCTGGACGACGCCCTTGTTCATCACCACGACGTGGGTGGCCATGGTCATGGCCTCCAGCTGGTCGTGGGTGACGAAGACGATGGTGTGGCCCGTCTCGTCGTGGATGCGCTTGAGCTCGGCGCGCATGTCCAGGCGCAGTTGGGCGTCGAGGTTGGACAGCGGTTCGTCCAGCAGCAGCACGTTGGGGTTGACGGCGAGCATGCGGGCGAGGGAGACGCGCTGCTGCTGGCCGCCGGAGAGCTGGGCGGGGTAGCGGTCGGTGGCCCAGTCGATCTGCATCATGGCCAGTGCGGCCCTGGCGCGCTCGACGCGTTCGGCCGGTTTGACCTTGCGCACCTTCAGGCCGAACTCGACGTTCCTGGCAACGGTCAGGTGCGGCCACAGCGCGTAGTTCTGGAACACCAGCCCCATGCCGCGCTTCTCGGGCGGCACGAAGACCCCGTCGCGGGTGGAGTCCATGATCCGGCCACCGACGGTGATGGTTCCGGCGTTGAGCGACTCCAGCCCGGCGATCATGCGCAGGGTCGTCGTCTTGCCGCACCCGGAGGGGCCGAGCAGGCAGGTGAACGAGCCGTCGGGGATCTCCAGATCCAGGTTGTCGACAGCGGGCGGTCCGGAGCCGTAGCTCTTTCGCACCGACGAGAGCGTGATGGTCGGCATGACGTTCAGCCTCCGAGTCCGGACGACAGGTTGGTCTTGGTCAGGCGTTGGGTGAGGTAGGTGGCCAGGAAGGAGACCAGGGCGATGACCAGCACCACCGCGTTGGCCATCTGGTCGTAGGCGTAGTCGACGAGGTTGATCGACAGCGTGGTCAGCAGCTGGGTGCCGGTGGTGGTGAGCATGATGACGATGCTCAGCTCCTTCAGCCCCGAGATGAAGGGCAGGATCACGCCAGTGGTCAGGGCGCCGCGCTGGATCGGAATGATGATCTTGCGCAGGCGGGTGAACCAGCCGGCGCCGGAGACCTGCGCGGCCTCCTCGGGTTCCCGGCCCAGCTGGGTCATGGCGCTGATACCCGAGCGGGAGGAGTAGGGCAGGTGCGTGACGGCGAGCACGATCACCAGCAGGCTGATCGAGCCGTAGAGGGCCGGAACCGGCCCGCGGCGCACCGCGAACAGCGACAGGAACGCCGCCGCGAAGGCGATGCCGGGCACCATGTACGGCAGGAAGCTGATCTGCCGCAGCAGCGAGCCGATCCTGCTGCCGCCGGCGCGGACCACGACGTAGCCGATGAGCAGGCCGACCACACCGCAGATGAGGGCGGCCAGCCCCACGATGCGCAGGCTGTTCCACGCGGCCGTGTAGAGCTCGCCGCCGCGCAGCACGCCGTGCGGGAAGGCGGGGGCGCCGGGCAGGTGGGCGCCGATCCAGTACTTCAGCGTGAAGTTGTCGGCGCGGAAGATCCCGGGGGTCTTGGTGACCGTGGACAGCGCGAGGGTGCAGACCGGCACGATCACGCCGGCCGCGAAGACCGCGATCGCGGCGCAGAACGCGGGCCGGCGCCAGCGGCCGAGGTCGGCGACGCGGTCCATGGCGCCCTTGCCCCCGACGGTGACGAATCGCTTCTGCTCCCTGGCCAGCCGGGTGTCGGCCAGGATCACCAGCACCCCGATCAGGACGATGACCGAGGTGAGCACCGCGGTGACCCCGCGCTGGTGGCTGTTGACCGCCCGGAACAGGGACGTCGACAGCAGGTTGTAGCCGACCGGCAGGCCCAGGATGTACGGGGTGCCGAAGGTGCCGAGGATGCGGCCGAAGACCAGCAGCACCGACGACGACAGCGACGGCAGCATCAGCGGCAGGGTGATCCGCGCGGCGACCGTGCCGCGGCCGGCCCCCAGGATCCGCGCGGAGTCCTCCAGCTGGCTGTCGATGCGGCGCAGCGCGTTGCCGAACAGCAGCAGGACGAACGGGTAGTAGTGCAGGCCGAGGCAGATGATGATCGGCACCGCGCCGTAGGCCAGCTGGTCGGGCGTGTGCACGCCCCACGCCTCCAGGATGCCGATCTGACCGCCGGAGGAGTCGTTCTTGAACAGCGCCAGCCACGCCAGCGCGAACGTCCATGACGGCAGCATGTAGGGCACGACCAGCGCGGTGGACAGCCACTTGCGGCCCATCACGTTGGTGCGGGTCAGCAGCCAGGCCATCGATCCGCCCAGCAGCAGGGCGAGGACGGTGACGCCCAGCGCGACCAGGACGGTGTGCAGCAGCGGCTCCCAGAACAGCATCCGCGCCACCGGCGAGCGGAAGACCCGCCAGAAGTAGTAGCCGGTGGCCGTGCCGGGCGCCTGGTGGGCCTGCCCCTCGTCGCCGTACTGCACCTGCGTGGAGTCCGACAGCACCGCGACCAGGGGTGCCACCACCAGGTAGAGCAGGGCGACGATGATCAGGATTCCGAGCGGCACGGTCGGTTCGTGCCGCAGGACGCTCAGCCGGTAGCGCAGCCGGCTGATCCGGCTCTCGGACGGGCCGGCGTCCGGTTCTGGCGGGAGGGTGACGGGTGGGCGGGTGGCGGCTGCCATGCGCAAGTCTCCGTAACGTGTCCGGGATCGGGCCGGCCCGGTCGCGGCGGACCGGGCCGGCGGGTGGTCAGCCGTTGTTGAGGCGCCACAGGTCCTGCATCGACTGCAGATCGGTGAAGTCGCGGCCGAGCTTGGCCGGGTCGAAGACGAGGAGCTGCTTGTTCCAGTCGGTCAGGCCGTCCGGCATGAAGGCGCCGGGCTTGAGGTCGGGGTTGCCGGGGACGCCGCCGGTGCCCAGCTGGGTGTTGACGCCCTCCTGCGTGAGCATGAAGTGCACGAGCAGCTTGGCCGCGTTCGGGTGCTTGCTCTTCGTGGCGATGGCCGCGTACTTGGGGTACTGGTAGCCCGCCCAGGGCTGCATGCCCGTGCAGACCCGCATCGAGTAGTTCTTGTCCGCCACGTCGCGGAACTTGGCGTTGGACACCAGGGCGACGCGCTGCTTGGTCTGGTTCGGGGAGGCGACGGCGGCCGACGCGTCGTCGTCGGAGGAGGTGATGATGGGGCTGTTCTTCGCCAGTCCCTTGATCCAGGTCTCGCCCGCGGAGTCGCCGGCCGGCAGGTCCTTGCCGTACTTGGCCCGGTACGCCTCGCGCAGCCGGGTGTCACCGACGGACTTGAGCTGGTTGAAGTACTCGACGATGTTCGGCTTGCCCAGCGGGTCCTGCAGGGCCACCTTGCCCTTCCAGGCGGGGTCGGCCAGGTCCCAGATGTTCTTGACGGGGCAGCCGTCGGGGAAGAGCTTCGGGTTGTAGATCCACATGTTGCCCTTGGACAGCACCTGCAGCGGGTTCTGGTTCGCCGCGGGGATCCGCTGCGCGAGCGTGCCGGGTATCCAGGTGAAGACCACCTTCTGGGCCAGCAGTTGGCCGACCAGCGACGGGCCGTCCTCGTAGAAGGTGGCGTCGATGGTGACGTTGCCGGCCTGGTTCTCCCGGGTCATCTTCTCCAGGGTGTCGCCGACCTTGCTCTTCACGCCCGTGGCCTTGATGCCGTACTTGGCGGTGAAGGCGTCGACGGTCTTGGTGATGTCGCCGGTGCTGTCGTAGACGGTGATGCCGCCCTCCTGCCGCGCGGCGGCGATCAGCTTGTCCAGGTCGAAGCCGGAGTCGACGACGGCCGTGGCGCTGGGGGCGGATCCCGGTCCGCTGTCCGAGCCGGTGGTGCCGCCGCTCGACGGAGCGCACGCGGCGCCGCCGCCGAGGGCGCCGGCGAGCAGCGCGGCGGTGAAGTACCGCCGCCGGGCGGTGATTCGGGGGCGGTCCCCGCAGACGTGGCGTGACATGGCCTGGCCTCCCGCAGTGTCCCGGACGCGGCCGGGCTCGAAGGGTGTGGTCCGAGGCCAAGGAGCGCGGCCCGGCGACCTGATGGCCGACAGCTTCGAGCGCGCCACGGCAGTATGTCAAGACATTCTGAGGAAACCCTTTCGTAACGCTCCCTTGGGAAGCGCGTTGCTTCCCGGACACGTGCCGTTCACTTGGATTCCACTCCAACTCCTCCCGCCGTAGGCCTTCCTTTGTCAATACATTCTTATGTAAGGTCCGCAGCACCTTGGGGTGACCAACCACCCCCGTCAGGGAGGAAACATGCGCAGCCGCACCCGCCTTGCCGCCGGTCTCGCCGTGCTCGTCACGACGCTGACCGCCGCCTCGGCAACCGCCGCCACCGCACCACTGCCCGGCAACACCGGCGTCCCGTCGGTGCACGCCGCGGCGGAGACGACACCGCTGTTCGACGACGACGCCGGCAGCAACTCCAACGCGGACGACCCCGCCGTCTGGTACGACGCCGCCCACCCGGGAGCGAGCCTGGTCCTCGGCACCGCCAAGGAGGGCGGTCTGGACGTGTACGGGCTCGACGGCCATCCGGTGCAGACCCTGCCCGCACCCGCCGCACCCGCGCCGGACGCGGCTCCGGGCCGTTTCAACAACGTCGACCTGCTCCCGGGCCTCCGCTTCCCCGACGGCCGCCGCTCCGACGTCGCCGTCGTCACCGACCGCGGGCGCGACCGCATCCGCTTCTACCGGATCGACGGGGCGAACCCCGCCGCGCCGCTGACGGACGTGACCGACACGGCCGTGCCGCGCGCCTTCGCCGCGACCGAGGCCGAGGTGGACGACCAGTTCACCGCCTACGGCACCGCCACGTGGCGCGACCCGGGCACCGGCCGCTCGTACGTGCTGGCCAGCCGCCGGCACACACCCGAGGTCGGGCTGTTCGAGATCACTGTCACCCCCGCCGGCACCGTGACGTACCGCAAGGTGCGCAGCATGACCCTGCCGAGCACCTTCCGCACTCCCGGCGGGACGTGGACCCCGTGCGAGGAGCCCGGCAACGGGCCGCAGTTGGAGGGCCTGGTGGTCGACGCGGCGACCGGCACCGCCTACATCGGGCAGGAGGACGTCGGCTTCTGGAAGGTGTCCGCCCAGCTCACCGGCTCACCGCAACTGGTCGACCGCACCAAGCAGTTCGGCATACCCGCCGTCTACGACGCGGCGACCGACGAGTGCGTGGCGGGCGCCGACCCGGGGTACGGCGGCCGGCACCTGACCGCCGACACGGAGGGACTGACGCTGTTCCGCGCTCCGTCGGGCCACCAGTACCTGGTCGTCTCCAGCCAGGGCGACTACACGTACTCCGTCTACGACACCTCCTGCGCGGACCGGTGGACCGGCTCCTTCCGGGTGGCCGCGGGCACCGCGGTCGACGGCACGGAGGAGACCGACGGCATCGCCGCGCTCAGCCGGCCGCTCGGCTCGGCGTTCCCGAACGGCGTGTTCGTCGTCCAGGACGGGTACAACGCGCCCGCTCCCGGCGAGGGCGACGACGGCGATCGCACGAACACCAACTACAAGATCGTCGACCTGGCCGACGTGATGCGGGCGGCCGGGGTGCGCTGATCCCCCGGCGCGGTGGGGGCGGCCGCACACCGCCCCCACCCCCCGTGTCATGTCCAGGCGCGCGCCTCCCGCTCTCCCCCCGTGTCCGCGGGCGGCGCGCGCCGCTCCCCAGCCCGCCGCCCGCCGGCGGGCGGTCCCCGCGAAAGGCCCCTGCTCCCGTGACGGTCACCGTTGCCCTGTGCATCACCGCCATCGCCTTCGTCTTCATCAGCGGCGCCAACGACGGCGGTGCGCTCCTCGCGCTCGCCGTACGCCACCGCGGCCGGTCGGCGGGACCGGTGCTGGCACTGCTGGTGGTGGCCGTGGGGGTGGGGCCGAACCTGTTCGGGCTGGCCGTCGCCCGGACCTTCACCGGTCGGCTCGCCGAGGGGTCGCCGGACACCGCACGCCTGGTCTTCCTGGCCGGCGCCGCCGCGGCGGTCGGGGTCGTACTGGTGCTGACCTGGGGCGGCGTGGCCACCTCGCTCACGCTGGCCGCCCTCGGCGGCCTGGCCGGCGCCGGCGTGGTGCTCGGCGTCCAGCCGTCCTGGGGCCGGCTCGGCGCCGTGCTCGCCGTCGGCGCGGCGGCGCCGCTGGTCGGCGTGGCGGCCGGCTGGCTGATCGGGCGCGCGGTGCGCCGGATCCCCGCGGTCCGCGGCATGCCGCGCCTGGTGAGCTGCCTGCAGCTCGTCGCGTACGGCTCGCAGTGCCTGGCCTACGCCGCCAACGACGGGCAGAAGATGTTCGCCGTGGTCGCCGTCGCCTTCGCCGGTGACGCGCTCATGCCGCACCCGTGGGAGGCGGGCGACGCGATGGTCGCGGCGGTGTTTGCCGCCGGTGCGCTGCTGGGCGCCCGCCGGGTCGCCCGCGGCGCCACCAGCCGGCTGCTGACCACCCGGCCCTGGCAGGTGATGTCCGCCGAACTGGCGTCGTCCGTGGCGGTGCTGTCCACGGCGGGCATGGGCGTGCCGGTGAGCATGACCCAGTCGGTGGCCGGCGGGCTGGTGGGCACCGGCGCCAGTGAGGGCGGCCGCCGGGTGCGCTGGCAGTTCACCGTCCCCCTGCTGACCGCCTGGCTGGTCACGCTGCCGGCCAGTTTCGCCGCCGGCTCTCTGGCCGGCCTGCTGCTCAAGGGAGCCACCTCATGATGGCCGGGACCGTACGCCGCATCCTCGGTGACCTCGCGGGACGCTCGCACCGCAGGACGATCGACCTACTGACCCAGCAACTGGACGCGACGGTCAAGGGCGTCGACCTGGCCGCGGAGCTGGCTGCCGGCCGGATCGCACCGGCGGACGCGCGCGTGCGCATGGGCGAGGTGGAGCACGAGGGCGACAGCCGGCGCGCCGCGCTGGTGGCCGAGCTGGCCAAGACGCTCACCACGCCGATCGACCGGGAGGACCTCTACCGCTTCTCCCGCTCCGTCGACGACGTGCTCGACAACCTGCGCGATCTCGTCCGCGAGACCGACCTGTTCGGCATGGCCGGCGATCCGGTCGACCTGCCCGCCCTGGAGGCCGTGCGCGAAGGAGTCGTCGCCCTGCGCGACGCCGTCGCCGAGCTGTCGGGCAGTCCGGCCCGGGTGCAGGACGGCGCCATGGCGGCCCGCAAGGCCGCCGGCCGGGTGCGGCGCGAGTACCAGACCTCCGTCGCCGCGCTGTTCCGCCAGGAGCTGCGCGCCGGCATCCTCAGCCGCCGCGAGCTGCTGCGGCGCCTGGACGTGATCGGGCTGCGGCTGAACGACGCGGCCGCCGACCTGTCCGACGCGCTCCTCAAGCGCGGGCACTGACCGGCGGCGCGGTCGCAGGGCCCGGTGGCCGCCGGCGGGCAGGCACCGGGCACGCGACCGCACGACGTTCCGCGACGCACCTACGTCGCGCTGACCGTCATCTCGAACGAGTAGCGGGAGGCCCGGTACACATGCGAGCCGAACTCGACCGGCCGCCCCGAACCGTCGAAGGCGGTGCGGTTCATCGTCAGCAGCGTGGCGCCGCGGGTCTCGCCGAGGAGCTTGGCCTCGGCGGCCGTGGCCCGGCGGGCCCCGATGGTCTGCACCGCGGAGCTCAGCCCCACGCCGACCTGGCGCAGCAGCTGGTACAGGCCGGCCTCGGCCAGCCCCTCCGCGGTCAGCTCGATCAGCCCCGCCGGCAGGTGGTTGCCCATGACGGCGATCGGCTCGTCGTCGGCGAACCGCAGCCGTTCGACCGCCAGCACGGGGGCGCCCTCCTCCACCCGCAGCGCGACGGCGATCTCCGGGTCGGCCGGGACCGTCTCGATGGACAGCACCTCGGTGCGGGGCCGGCGGCTGTCGCGCTCCAGGTCCTCGTAGAGGCTGCTGAACTCGACCTGGCGCCGTATGCGGTTGGTGACGACCTGGGTGCCCACGCCGCGCTTGCGGGCCAGCAGCCCCTTGTCGACGAGGAGTTGCATGGCCTGGCGCATCGTCGGGCGCGACAGCCCGAACTGGTCGGCCATGGCGATCTCGTTGATCAGTTTGGTGCCGGCCGGCAGCTCGCCGGACTCGATGAGGCTCTGCAGCTGCTGGGCAAACTGGAAGTACAGCGGGACCGGACTTTTCCGGTCGATGGTGATCTTTTTCGCGAACTCCACGTCATCCTCCCAGGTGCTGCTGCCGACACAGGCCAGTATGCCTCATTTTCGCTCTAACACATTACGTTCTGATGTCATAACAAACTCTTGATCCAGGGCCCGACCAAGAGTAGAAAGCAGGGGATGACCGCCCGGTCCTCCCCTCCACGGATGAAAGGCTCCGCAATGCGTATAGGACTCATCGGCACGGGCCGTATCGGCGCTTTCCACGCCGCGACCCTCGCCGGCCTGCCCGCCGTCACCGGCCTCGTGGTGCACGACGCCGACCGGGCGTCCGCCCGCGCCGTGGCGGACCGGGTCGGAGCGGAGTACGCGGGCGACCTGGACGGGCTGCTCGGCGCCGGCCTCGACGGCGTGGTCATCGCCGCCCCCACCGGGACCCACGCCGGGCTGATCCTCGCCGCCCACCGCGCCGGGCTGCCGGCCTTCTGCGAGAAGCCGGTCGCCGGCACGCTGGAGGAGACCGACACGGTGCTCGCCGCCCTCGAAGGCTCCGACATCCCGCTGCACATCGGCTTCCAGCGCCGCTTCGACGCCGGCTACCAGGCGGTCCGCGAGGCCGTCACCGACGGACGCCTCGGCTGGACGCACACCCTGCGGGCCTGCACCTCGGACCCCGCTCCCCCGCACCCCGGCTACATCCCCGGATCGGGCGGCATCTTCCGCGACTGCTCCGTGCACGACTACGACATCGTCCGCTGGGTCACCGGCCGCGAGGTCACCGAGGTCTACGCCACCGGCGCCAACCGCGGCGAGGACTTCTTCGCGGCCGCCGGCGACGTCGACACCGGCGTCAGCGTCCTGACCCTGGACGACGGCACCCTGGCCACCTGTACCGCCACCCGCTACAACGGCGCCGGGTACGACGTACGCCTGGAGGTCTGCGGCTCGAAGGGAACCATGGTCGCGGGACTGACCGAGCAGACCCCGCTGACCTCGGCCGAGGGTGCGGCCTGGCCGGGCGGCACGCCGCACCCGGGCTTCATGGAGCGCTTCCTCGACGCCTACCGCGCCGAACTCACCGCCTTCACCCAGGTGGTGGCGGGGCTGCGCCCCAGCCCCTGCACCGCCCAGGACGCCCGCGCCGCCCTCGCCGTCGCCGAAGCCGCCACCCGCTCCCGGGCCGAAGGCCGCCCGGTCCGGCTGCCCGCGCCCCTGCGGGCGTCCGTGCGGTGACCGTGGAGCCGTGGACCGGATCCGCGACCGCGCGCCGCGCAGGGGTCGTGGACCGGACCCGCTACCGCGCGCCGCGCAGCCCGACGATGTAGGCCGCGGTGAGCGCGACGGTGCGGTCCTCGTCGCACGACAGCTCCGCCAGCGCACGCGATGCCGCGCTTCCCGGAACATCCGCGAGCGCCTCGGCCAGCCGACGGCGGGCGGACGGTTCGGCGGCGTCGTGGGCGAGGCGGCCGACGAGTGCGGTCACGATGCGATCCGCCAGCGCGGGGCGGCTCGCGAGCGCGCTCAGCGCGTCGGCGGCGTCCACGTCCTGCGCCTGTTCGACGACCATGTCGAGGAGGGTCGGGATCGCCTCGGCCACTCCGCGCACCCCGAGGGCCAGTGCCGCGTACCGGCGGACCACGATGTCGGGGCTCGTGAGGGCGCCCCGCAGCAGCGCGGTCGCCGCCGCACCGTCCGGGATCTCGGTGATGGACCGGACGGCGCGGCGGCGCACCGCGGCCACCGGTGAGCCGAGCCCCTCCCCCAGCAGCGCCAGCCCGCCGTCGCCCGACTGCGCCATCGCCCAGTGCAGGGCGCCGGCGACGATCGGGTCCGGCTCGCTCAACGCCGCCTCGACCAGGGCTTCCACCGGCACCGGCACCCCGCCCACGGAGGACAGGGCGGCGCGGTGGCGCGTTGCGGCGCTCTTCGAGCGCAGCGCCCGGAGGAGGGCGACGACCTGGAGGACGTCCTCCCAGTCGGCGGGCCCGGCGGCACCGATGTGCCGCAGCCGCGTGAGCAGCTCCGTCTCCTCCGCGATCCGTTCGCGCGCCTGGCGGATGAGGTCGTCGACGAGCTCCGAGGGCGCGAAGCCGGGGTCGTCCAGCGCGGATCCGATCTCCCGCAGCGACAGCCCCAGGGACCGCAGGCTCTCGATGTGGAAGATCCGCCGGATGTCCTCGCCGGAGTACTCCCGGTAGCCGCCGCCGGTCCGGCCCGTCGGCCGCACGAGGCCGAGGGCCTCGTAGTGCCTGAGCATGCGGGCACTGACCCCGGACCGCCGGGCCACCTCACCGATCAACACTGCCGGTCACTCCTCCTGCCCGGCCCCGCCGAGAGCCACGACGCGCTTCGCCTCCTCCACGGCGTACCCGAACCCGGCGTCCGGGTCGTGCAACAGCCGTTCCGTGGCCATCGCATGCTGCCGCACGTGCGGTCCGGGATCCGCCATCGCAGCGTGCAGCGCCGGCAGGATCACCTCCCCGAGCGTGATCAGCGCCCGGCTGAGGCTCAACCGCGTCTCCCGTTCGCCCCGCCCGAGCTGGGTCACCAGCGCGGCGGCCAAGGCGGCCTCCTCCCCCTCGGGCACCAGCACGACCGCCGCCCGCCAGGCGCTGCGCGCCACCTCGTCGTCGGCGTCCGCGAGCAGGGCCCGCGTGATCGCCGGCCACGCCCGCCGATCCCCGATCTTGGACAGCGTGTGCAGCGCCTGGCTCCGTGCCCGCACACCCTCCGAGCGCGCTTCGACCATCAGCGCGGGGACCGTGAGCGACGGCGGATGCCGGGTGAGCGCCCACGTCAGCATCTCCCGCACCGAGAACTCGGTCTCCACCGCGCACCGCTCGACGAGCGCGCCGACGAACCGGGGGTCGGGGGTGGTACCGACCGCCATCACTGCCCGCAGCCGTGCGGACGGGTTGCTGTGCTCGAGATCGATGTCCTGTGGGAGCTCGGTCATCGTGATCACCTCCTCGGCACAGTGAAGACCTTCTCACCGTGTCAAGGTCAAGCGGAGCCCGCCTCAGCCGGTCTCCCCCGGCGCGCCCCACTCCGTGTACTCCACGGCGACGCTGAGCAGCGCGAGCCCCGCGAAGATCCAACCCCCCGTGACGTGCCCGAAGTCGGCCAGGGCCAGCGCGGCCACGCCGAGGACGGCCAGCTTGATCGCGATCTCCGGCCCGGCCGGCAGCGGGAACCGCGGCCCACCCGCCGCGAGGAACAACCCCCACACCACCCCGGCCAACGTCGCACTCCCGACCCCGAGCGCGATCCCCGCCAGGGTTCCGGAAGCGGTCTCCAGCCCCCAGAAGAACAGCGCCGCCAGCAGGCCGCCCTCCAGCGCGAGGGCCAACGCGCCGTTGGCAACCGTGAGCGGCGTCCACTTCCGGTCCTTCACCGGCCCGGGCTTGACGATCCTCACGCCTGGTCTCCTCCTTGAGGCCGTTCAGCCACGTCCGTGCCCAGCCCCTCCAGGGCCCGGAGGCCACCCCGCCGCGCGGGGGAAACGATACGGCCCGCCGGCCGGAATCATCCGGCGGCGACCCAACTCGGAGGCGAGGTTCCGGATAGGGCCGCAGCCCCACTACCGGCGGGCCCGTCAACGCGGCGGATTCCGCAGCCCGGACCCGTTGTCAGCGGCGTGCGGTTCCATAGCGCTCATGACCGTTCACGACGTTGCCGCGGCCCTTCCCGACATCACACCGCTCAGGAAGTACCCGTGGTCGACGGGCGTCGCCGCGCCGACGGCGTGGTGGCCAGCACACCGGTCAGCAGGGCCACGCTCACGGTGGCGGCCGCGGCACCTCGCCGCACGGATCCGGGTCCGGGTCGGGATCGAGGTTGGGGCGTGGCGAGCATGCTGCTTCCTTCGTCCGGGAACACGATCCGCGCGGAACCGACCCCAGCGGAAGGAACGTCATGACGGCACCCCGCCATCGCTCTCCGAACGGTGCTCTCCCCGCGGCCCACCGGCCGAGGCTCGACGGCTCGTTCGACGCGACGGCCATCACGTTCGCGGCGATGGGGCTGTTCGACGCCCTGGCCGCCGACCAGCGCGAGCGGGTCCTGCTGCCGGCGGCGGACCCCGCCAGGACGCACTGGAACTTCCTGCCCGAGTCCGGCCGGCACGGCCTTCCCTTCGGCGAACTCGACCGCCACCAGGAGGTCCTGGCGCACCGGCTGATCGCCGAGTCGATGTCGCTGCCGGCGTACGCCCGCGTCGTGCAGGTGATGACCAACGAGCATGTGCTGCGCGAGCTGAACCTGCCGGTGTTCGGCCACATCGCGCCCACCTTCCGCGACGCCCGCGGCTACTTCCTGACGTTCTTCGGCCGGCCGCAGCCGGACGCCACCTGGGGCTGGCGGCTCGTCGGCCACCACCTGTCGCTCAACATCACCGTCGTCGACGGGGACGTGGTCAGCGCCACCCCGTTCCTGCTCGGCGCCGAACCCGCCCGTTTCGGCCCGTTCCGGATCCTCGGCGAGGAGGAGGACGCCGCCTTCGCCCTGCTGGACAGCCTCACCGGCCCCCAACGGCGGACTGCGATCATCCACTCCCGGCCGCCGGCGGACTTCGTCACCCGTACCGTCGCCACCGTCGGCGAGGTGGAATACCCCGACCACCACGGCGTCGGCCGCCGCGACGCGATGATCACCGACGAGGACCGCCGGGCGCTCGCCTACTTCCGCGACCACCCCCGCGGCATCCGCGCAGGCGACCTCTCCCCCGCCCAGCGCGGGCACTTCGACGCCCTGCTCGCCCACTTCGTCGAACGCGCCCGCCCCGGCCTGGTCGGCTTCGAGATGGACCGCATCGCGGCCGCGGGCGGCGTCGGTGATCTGCACTTCGCCTGGGCCGGCGGCACGTCCGTCGACCGGCCGCACTACTTCCGCGTCCAGGGCCCGACGACCCTGATCGAGTTCGACAACGCCGAGGACGACGCCAACCACGTGCACAGCGTCTGGCGCGACCCCTCCAACGACTTCGGCGCCGACCTGCTGATCCGGCACCACCTCGACCACGACCACACCCAGCACTGAACCGTGCGGCCTGCCGGGCGGGAGCGAAGATTCCTATCGGACCGTGTCATCAAAATCTATCGCGTGTGAAGTAGACATTCGCTTGTGGGTGTGGGTAGTGTTCTGGTCGTAGCCAAGAAGGAAGCAGGGCGCGGCAGACACGAACTGCCGCGCGGATGTACGGAACGGTGACGGAACTCGGCGGCCGGTGAGTGCTGGTGGGTCGCAGAGTTGGTTGCCGGGCCGGGTCGCCCCGGGAGGGGCCGCCGCAGGCTGCCGGAGGGTGGTGCGGGACAGGCCGCCAGGTGTTTTCCGGTAGCTCGCAGTACCGGTTCGGTCAGTGATCAATACAGAGGGAACGGAGGGGTTGAGCGCCATCGGGATCGCCCGGGCGGGAGTTTCGTGCCCCCGGGTGCCGCAGGACATCGATAGCGAGGTGGTCTCCGGTCACGCAGTCGCGATCCCCGCACTCCCGACCACGGTCGGCAGTGCGGAACAGTAGGTCGGCGCGGTTCTAGGCGCCGACAGGTGGTGTTTTCCGTCCTTCGGGGCCCCGGCGCTGATGTGCGCCGGGGCCCCTCAATACGTTCCGGCACCATGCACCGCACGTCGCACCCCGCGATGGATGCAGCGGACGGAGCCAGAGGGTGGCCGGTGCCCTAGAGGATGGTCGGGAGCCGCAGGGTCGCGCTGATGCGCTTGCCGACGGGGACGCGTTCTATCCGCACGTCGGCACAGATGCGGTGGATGATCTCCAGCCCGTGCCGGCCGATCCGGGTGGGATCGTGCGGATAGGCGCGGGGCAGGGCGGTGCTGGTGTCGGACACGGCGACGGTCACCCCGGCCGGACGGCCCTCCAGCTCCAGCAGGCACGGGCCCGGCGCGAACGTGCTCGCGTTGGTGAGCAGCTCCGTCACGACCAGCGCCACGTCGTAGACGAATCGATCCCGCAAAGGCACCGACAACAGCCCGGCCAGCTCCTTCACGAACGTCTCCGCCAGCTCCCGGGCCTCCCCCGCGGCGCTGCGCTCCGCCCCGTACTGCGCGGCCCGGTACAGCACCGCCAGCGCCACCGGTGCCCCGTCCGTCCCCGCCGGATCCTGCGCCATGTCGTTCCCCCCGGCCCGTAGCCCCTCGCGTACGGCGCCCCCGCATCCGCACCCGGAGCGGCCACGAGGGCAGCGCGCACGCGAGGTTTCTCCCCGTCCTCCATGACCAACGAACCCGCCCGGCACCGGAAACGGGCAGCGCCCGTGCGGCGCCGCGCGCTCAGGAGCCCGAGCCGTCACGGATGGCGAGTGCCAACTCGCGAAGGCCGCCTTCGACGGCCTCCAGCGGGATCGCGCCGTAGCCGAGGACCAGGCCGGATCGACCGCCTCGGCCACCATCCCTCCCACCGCCGCCGAAGCCGGAGAGGTCCAGGACCCCCACGCCCCGGTCCGCCGCACGGCGGGCGACCGCCCGGTCGTCGGTGCCCGGCGGGAGCAGGGCGCTCAGGTGCAGGCCCGCGGCGGAGGGGACGGGGTCCAGCAGATCGGCGAAGTCCCGGGCCAGGGCCGCGCCGATGCGGGCGTGCCGGGCCCGGTAGGAGTGGCGCATGCGGCGGATGTGCGCGGCCAGCAGCCCCTCTTCCACGAAGGCCGCGAGCGCCGCCTGCTGCGGCCAGGAGGTGTTCCAGTCGGTCACGTACTTGGCGGTGCGGAAGGCCCGGCGCAGCGAGGGCGGGGCGACCAGGAACCCGAGGCGCAGGGTGGGGAACATGACCTTGGAGAACGTACCGACGTACAGGACCCGGCCGTGGGTGTCGAGGCTGCGCAACGGCTCCGTCGGCGTGCCCCCGAAACAGAACTCGCTGTCGTAGTCGTCCTCGACGATGACCGCGTCGTGTTCCTCGGCCCAGGCCAGCAGCGCCAGTTTCCGGGCGAGCGACATCGGCATGCCGAGCGGGAACTGGTGGGACGGGGTGACGTACACCAGCGCGGTATCGGGCGGGAGGGCGTCGATGACCAGCCCTTCGCCGTCGACCGGTATGCGGACGACGCGGGCTCCGTGGGCGGCGAACGTGTGCCGGGCCGGCGGGTAGCCGGGGTCTTCGACGGCGACGGTCCGGCCGGGCGGCAGCAGGACGCGGGCGATCAGGTCGAAGGCCTGTTGCGCGCCGGTGGTGACGGTGACGTCGGCGGGTTCCGTGCGGACCGCGCGGGACAGGCCGATGTGCCGGGTGATCTGCTCGCGCAGCCCGCTGTGGCCGGCCGGGTCCCCGTAGATCGCGGTGCCCGACCGGCTCGCCCGCAGTTCGCGGGTGAGCAGGCGCCGCCAGCTCTCGAAGGGGAACAGCCGGACGTCGGGGTGTCCGGGCCGGAAGTCGAAGGCGTAGCGGGTGTTCATCAGGTCGGGCGGTTCCGGCAGCGCCTCCCAGACGGGAAGCGGCCGCAACGGGCTGGGGACGGTCGGCGACGAGGCGGCGGCGATCCCGGGCGCGACGAAGGTGCCCGCTCCGGTCCGAGCCCGGACGAATCCCTCGGCCGTCAGCCGGTCGTAGGCACCGCTGACGGTGTTGCGGGACACCCCGAGGCGGGCGGCGAGCTCCCGGGTCGGCGGCACGGGGTCGCCCGGCCGCAGCCGCCCGTCGAGGACAGCCGCTCTGACCTGCCGGTAGATCTGCCCGATCAGGTCATGGCGGCCGACCAGGCCGATGTGCAGCTCCACCGGCCCCATCGTAATTGGCTCCTCCCGGATGGTGCTGTTTTGGCCCTTCAGGGCAGCCGCTCCCCTTCCTAGGATCGCCGTCATGCACCTCATCGAACTGGACCGGCGGGCGCTCGACGCCTCCCTGCGGATCCTGTCCCCCGTGACCGCGGCCGACCTGGACCGCCCGACCCCGTGCGCGGAGTGGACGCTGCGGGAGCTCCTCGTCCATCTGGTGAGCGAGAACCAGGGGTTCGCGGCAGCGGTGCGGGGCGGCACCGACCGGGCCGTGTGGACCGGCGGGACCCTCGACCCTGATCCGCTGCAGGCGTTCACGGCGTCGGCGGCCCTGGTCACCGAGGCGTTCGCGGTCGAGGACGTGCTGGTACGGCCGGTCGAGGTGCGCGAGTTCGGCGTCTTCCCCGGCAGGGTCGCGGTGCGGATGCACGTGATCGACACCGTGGCGCACAGCTGGGACGTGGCCCGCGCCCTGGGAAGGGAGTGGGACCTCGACGACGATCTCGTCGGGGCCGCCCTGGAGATGCTGCTGACGTTCCCGCTGACGCGCGGCCCCGGCCGGCCCTTCGGCGAAGAGGTGGCCGTGTCGGGCGACGCCCCGACGGCCGATCGGTTCCTCGCCCGCACCGGCCGCGATCCCCGCTGGGAGCGGTGATGAGCCGCTGGACGAGCCTGGTCGTGGTGGGCGACAGCTTCGCCGAGGGCGTCGGCGATCCGCTGCCCGACGGCACGTTCCGCGGCTGGTCGGATCTCGTCGCGAGCCAACTCGCGGCGCGGGAGACGGGGTTGCGCTACGCCAACCTGGCCGTGCGGGGCCGCAGGCTCGACCGGATCGTGGCCGAGCAGCTCCCGGTGGCGACCGGGATGCGGCCGGATCTGGTCTGCTTCTCCGCGGGCGGCAATGACGCGCTGCGCCCCGGGTTCGACGCGGCCGACCTGATGGCCAGGTTCGACCGTGCGGTCGGCACGCTGGCGGAGGCGGGAGCCCAGGTGGTGCTGTTCCGCTTCCCCGACCAGAGCGTGCGGTTGCCCCTGCCGGGTCTGCTCCGGCCGCGCATCGTCGCCATGAACGAGGCGGTCAGCGCTCTGGCGGGCCGTCATGGCGCTTACGTGGTCGACCTGTTCGCGGATCCGGCGTTCGGCGACCCGGCGCTCTGGTGCCAGGACCGGCTCCACCTGGGCCCGGCCGGCCACCGCAGGGTCGCCGATCACATCCTGGCCACCCTGGGCGTCGCTCCGGCCCCCGAACCGGCGCGTGCCGGGACCGCCGCCCGGCGGCGACGGCGGGACGACGCCCGGTGGGCGCGGTCCTACCTGGGCCCGTGGCTCCGCAGGCGGCTGACCGGCGGCTCCTCCGGTGACACGGTCGGCGCGAAGCGCCCGCAGCTCACCGCGGTGGAGGTCGCGTGACGCGGAGGTCGGTCGGCAGCCCCCCGGGCCCCGCCCGAACCGTCGCCGAAGAAACGGCGCACAACACGGCCATGCCACTGCTCAGCCGAATTCGCGAATCGGGCTCATGACACATGCACTCAGCACTGAAATACACGAGACGGATGGAGCGCGTGTGTCGCCTGTGACATGGATGGGAGGGACTGTGGCGCATTCCACATAAAGGGAACCCTCAGCGCCCCCTGCCGCTACAGTATGGAGTTGCCGCCTCCCGTTGCGGGGGCGCGTTCTGCAGGCAATTGGGGGGCAGAATGACGACCGTTCTTTTTGTGCATGGTACAGGTGTGCGCTCGGAGCGAAATGACGCCGCAGTCGAACGCATTCGCGAGGGATTAGCGGCCACATTGCAGGAAGCCGTGGTCGAGGCGTGCCCGTGGGGGGATCTGCTCGGCGTGGCTCCGCGCTGGTCAGCGGATGATCAGGAGGCCGACCCGACCGCTCACGCCACGACGGCCGACGTCACCTGGGCGGACAGCCGGCGGGCTGTGTGGGCGCGGCTCTATGACGACCCGCTCTTCGAAATTCGGCTCTCGACGCTCGAGGAGAGCCCGGCGCCTTCGGCGCGCGCCCTGTCCGTGCTGCGCGGCCGAATAGCGGCACTGGCCGACGACCCGAAGGTCCGCGCGCAGTTGTCGGACGAGAGTGCTGTCGCCGCGCTGCACGAGGCCGCGAAAATCCTTTTGGCCGAAAGGGAGTTCGACGCCGCGTTGCCGTCATTGGCGGCCACCAAAGCCAATGACCTGATCGCGCGTTCCGTCGTCTCGACCTACATCAGGCTCCGCGAGGAGGAGGCCGACGGGACAGCCGTGTCCGCCGCCGATCGCGACGCGTTGGAGCAGGCCGCCACCGATTTCCTCGGCGGTGTCGCCCTCGGCGTCGGAAGCCGGGCCCGCGATATCGCGTGGGCCACCGCGCAGCGGGCGGCGCATCCGATCCTGCGGCGCTACCACGACAGTGTTCTGGACCGTGCGACACCCGCCGCCGGGGACGTCCTCGCCTATCAGGCGCGCGGGGGCCCGCTGCGTCGTTTCATCGCGGAGCGGGTCCGCGAGGTGCGCGGTCCGGTCGTCCTGCTCGGTCACAGCCTCGGCGGCATCGCGTGCTTCGAGACGCTGGTCGCAGAACCCCTCCCCCAGGTCGCCTCGATCGTCACGGTCGGCAGCCAGGTACCGTACCTGTACAGCCTGGACGCGCTGGCCACGCACCGCCTGGGGGCGGCGCTGCCCGAGCACTTCGGCGCGCGGTGGGTCAACCTCCACGACCCCGTGGACCTGTTGGCCTTTCCCGCCGAGCCGCAGTTCGGGAGTCGGGTGAGCGATGTCCGGGTCGACACCCGCGAGCCGTTCCCGCGGGCCCACGGTGCGTACTGGACGACGCGGCAGGTGTACGACGTGCTCGCCGCCGTGGTCAAGGACGGTGAGAGGTGACTCTGCGCGCACTGGTGGTGTGCCCGGAGACCTACGGTGAGAGCATCGTCCCGGACCTGCCCGGCTCCGCGGAGTGCGCGGCCCAGCTGGTCCGCTGGCTTCTCACGTTCAGCGACGAGATCTGCCAGGTGACGGTGTTCGCCGATCTCCGCGACGCGGGCGCGGAGACCCTGCACGGCCTCGTGGGGGACTCGGGCCGGCACCGGATCGACATCCGGCCCCCGGATCAACTGCTGGCCGAGTTCGATCCGCAGCAGGGCGGGCTGAGAGAACTCGGCACGGAGGACTCGTTCGTCCTGTACTGGCTCGGGCACGGCATGAGCCTGACCAACGGGGAGCAGTGGCTCTTCCTCCCGTCGGGCCGCATGCTGGATCTGGCGAGCATCCAGCGCAGCATGAACCGCGACGGGCGCCCGGCACGTCAGCTGTACGTCATCGACGCCTGCCGCGAGGACGGAGCCCGCGCCCTCAGCCATGAGGGCAGGATCGCCACGTCCTTCTCGCACGGTTCCGGCGTTCCGCGATCCGACCACGTCGACCAGTTGGAGCTCCAGGCGACACGCCCCGGTGACCAGGCCGTCTTCGACGGGCAGGGCGGCCTGTTCTCCCGCCACCTGGCGGAGGCCGTGCGGGGTGACGACAGCAAGCCGTGGGCCGCGCTCGATCTCGACCGGATGGCAGGCGTGGCAGAGCAGTTGGAAGGGCAGTTCCTCGACCGGTACAAGGCGGGTGAGCTGGACAGCATCCCCACGCGGTTCTACATCACCCGGCGCGGTGTTCCGGTGCGTCGCGGTGACTACCGGCCGCATGTGACGGTCACCGAGGAACAGGCCGAGGAGCTCCGCCGGATCCTC
The DNA here is from genome assembly GCF_040636125.1 of Streptomyces sp. NPDC006733. Taxonomy (NCBI): domain Bacteria; kingdom Bacillati; phylum Actinomycetota; class Actinomycetes; order Kitasatosporales; family Streptomycetaceae; genus Streptomyces; species Streptomyces sp. NPDC006733. Next base: position 111,577 of record NZ_JBEYJD010000013.1, read on the forward strand.
GTCCAGGCCGATGTGGGGCAGCGACGTCAGGGAGATGTGCGGGCCTGCCTGTCGGCGGAGGGCCTCACCCTCCCCGATCCGGAGCAGCCCTTCGCGGAGATGGCGGCGCACGTCGCGCAACTGCCGCGCCCGCACGGGCACCCACCGCACATCACCACCCTGTGCGCGGCCCTGCTGTCCCATCCGCGGGCGGGGACCAAACTGAAGAACTGGTACGGGAAGGTGGCGGAGCGAGCGGGGCTGCCCCCGCTCAAGCAGCCCCTGTACCGCACCGAGAGCGCGTGTTTCCTGGTCGTCGCGTTCTGCCGGGCGACCGAGTTCACCGAGGGAGTGGAAGCGGTTCCCGGTCCGGACGCGGAGACCCACTACACGGCCCGCGCGTGGTTCTACGCCGGGCCGAGGCTGGAGCCCATCGGCCGGCTGCCGGGGGCGTGGCCGAAGTCCCGGCTCCATGAGGCGTTCCGCCTGACCTACGAGCAGGCGGCCCTGCAGGTCGGATCGGCCCTGAACCGCGCCCGTGTCGAGTTCATCGTGGAACGCGACCTGTTCGACCACGACTTCCACGCCTTTCCCAAGTACGAGGTGGAGGAGGGCGTGGCCCCGACCATCGGTGACGCGGGGGCGCTGGTCGTGCGGGACCAGTGGCGGCACCGCCGTGGCGCCCAGCTCCACCCCTGGCAGGATCGCGGTCCCGTGCTGGACAGCTCACCGGCCGCGCCGTTGATGTGGCGCCTGTGCGCGGACCAGCAGGCCGGAGCCGACCAGCGGGCCGGGGTGGACGCGAGCGGGACGGTGGACGCCGAGGGCGTCAGTCGCGCCTTCAGCCGGAACGACGACGACGCACCGGCCGGCATCGTCCTCTCCCGGCCCAGGGACTCCGCCGACGGGAAGCACATCGTCTCCAGTGCGCTCAACGCGGGCGCCGTGCTGGCAATCTGGCCGCGGGTCGAGTGCCACGCCGACTGTCCCATCTGGCAGTCCGCCCCGCCCTGCCACCGGCTGGCCCTGGACAACGGGCTGCGGGAGAAACTGCTGGAGTGCCGGCTCGAGGAGGTACCGGAGATCATGTACGCCCTGCGTCAACACCCGTCCGGCGTCGGTACTTTCCGGAACGTCACCGTGCTCTTCGACGATCCCCGTCGTTCTCCACTGGTCAGGACGGCGGTCGCGACCCCAGTGGAAGGAGATGCGCGATGACGCGGTACGAGGGTACGGGCACAGCAGCGGACTGGTGGGTCTACCGCGGACGTTGGGCCCCGCCCCGCGGCGCCGCCGGCTCCTCCGCCTCCTCCGGCCCCTCCGGCCCTGCCGCCGAGTTACCGGAACCGCCCCCCTGGCGCTCTTTCGGGCTCGGGGCCCTCGCCTCCCCCGAAGAGGCGGAGGGGTTGCCGGAGGACGATCCGCGACGGCCGGTGCGCGCACCGCAGCCGAGCCCGGGGGACTCCTCCTGGGAGGATCACATCGCCGTCTCGTACCAGGGGGACGGCGAGGCCCACGACCTGGTGAACGCGGCCATCCATCTGCGCCGCCCCCTGCTGGTCACCGGACCGCCGGGCACGGGCAAGACCACGCTGGCGGCCAGCATCGCGCGGGAGCTCGCTCTCGGGCCGGTGCTGCGGTGGGGCATCACCAGCCGTTCCACCCTGCGAGAGGGCCTGTACGAGTACGACGTCCTCGCCCGCCTGCACGACCTGAACATCCAGCAGCGGCTCCCGCGCCGCCCGGACGCGGTGGAAGGGCAGCCCAAGCGCGCCACGTCGCTGCGCGCGAACCCGGGGCCGAAGGGGGCCCCGAAAGAGGCCGCGCAACAGGTTCCGCCGGAGGCCCCGGAGGACATCGGGCGCTACATCAGGCTGGGTCCGCTGGGAGACGCCCTGCTGCCCCGGCTCAAACCCCGTGTCCTGCTCATCGACGAGATCGACAAGAGCGACGTCGACCTGCCCAACGACCTGCTGCACGTCTTCGAGACGGGCGGCTACGAGATCCCCGAGCTGCGCCGCGCGGAGCGCTCCCCGGTGCGGGTGCTGTCCGCCGATGGCGGCGACCGGGTTCCCGTGCACGAGGGCAAGGTGCGGTGCGCGCAGTTCCCGGTGGTGATCCTCACCAGCAACGGGGAGCGTGAGTTCTCCTCGGCGTTCCGCAGGCGCTGTCTGTTCCTGAAGCTGAAGCATCCCGAGGGCGACCGGTTGAAGGAGATCGTCCGCACCCATGTGCCGGAGCTCACCGATGCCGACCAGGTCGCGGACCTTGTGCAGGCGTACGAGAAGCTCCGCGCGGAGGGGCGCCAGCTCTCCCCCGACCAGCTGATCAACGCCGTGCGGCTGCGGCTGACCACGCACATGGGTCCGCAGGACCTCGACGTCATCCGGAACGCGGTCCTGCACTCGCTCTCCGGGTCGTGACCGCGTGGATCCGGCCGTCGCGGAGGCGCTGCTGCAGTCGAAGGCCGATATCGGCCTGTCCGAGGTCCTGGACATCGCCTGGCTGGCCCGCCGGATGTCGGGCCGTGCCGGGCATGCGCGCGGGGAGGTGCTCGACGCCGCGGGATGGCCGGCCGACGATCCCGCCGAGGGCGTCCGCCAGGCCGCGGGCGCCGGGCCGGCCGGGGCGGCGGGCCCGACGCTGACCGGGGTCGACCTGTATCCCCGCGAGGCGGCCGGGGTGCTCGCCGCCGCCGGGAGTGTGGTCGGCGAGGTGCGCGGCCCCGCCGTGTCCCGGGCGCTCCCGGACCCGATCGGGCTGGCGCGGGCCCTGCGCGCGCTGCGCCGCACCAGACCCTCGCCGGTGGCCCAGGAGGTCGACGAGGCGCTGTCCGCCGAGTGGGCCGCCGCCACCGGCCTGGTCCTGCCGGTCTGCCGGGCGGCACCCGAGCCCTACTACGAGTTGACCATGGTGTGCGACACCGGTCCGTCCATGAGGCTGTGGGACCAGTTGCTGCGGGAGGCGGCCCGGGGCGCCGAGCGAAACGGTTCGTTCCGGTCGGTGACGGTCCGCAAACTGTGCTCGGACACCGATCGGATCGTCCTGAACCGACCGGACGGGGATGCCGGTCTGGGAGAACTCATCGAACCCAACGGCCGCCGGATCGTCGCGTTCTTCACCGACGGCGTCAGTCGCGGCTGGAACGACGGCCGGATGTCGGAACACGCGCACCGGTTGGCCGGCTACGGGCCCGTGGTGGTGATCCACCTGCTGCCCCAGCAGATGTGGCCCCGCACCGGTGTCGACCCGCTGCCCGTCTACTTCCGTCCGGACCCCGACACCGGGGCGGGGCCCGGCGGAGCGGGCGGGACCCATGGTTTTCGCCCGGCCGGGTGGTCGTTCGGCGATCTGTGGCCGGGGGGCGGGCCGCCGGGCGGCGGGCCGCCCCGTGCCGTGCCGGTGGTGCCGCTGGCGGCGACGCCCCTGACGCGCTGGGCGTCCCTGGTCGCCGGGCACCGCGGCAGGACCGTGTCCGGCTTCGCGTGGATCGTGAGCGCGAAGGCGACCACGGCCGGGGGCGGCCGCCCCCGGGGCGAGAGCCTTGGGACGGCCCGGGTGGGCGGGGCGAGCGCCACCGTCCGGCTGCGGGAGTTCGACGCCTGGGCCTCCGTCCGGGCCCGTCGGCTGCTGCGGTCCCTGTCCGTGGCCCCGCTGAACCTGGCGACCATGTGGCTGGTGCACCGGGCGACCAGCCTCGCCGCCGGGGAGACGTGCGACCCCTCGCCGCTGGCCGAGGTGTTCCTCAGCGGACTGCTGCACAAGCGACCCGGCGAGGCGGGCACGTCGCGCGGCGGCAGCGACTACCAGTTCTCCGACGGTCTGCGGCAGCTGCTCGTCGAGAGCATGGAGAGCGAGGAGGCGATCCGGCTCTTCGCCGTCGTCTCCGAGTACGTGACGGGCCGGCTGGGGCTGACCCCGCTGACCTTCCCCGCCTTCCTCGCCTCCTCCGACCAGCGCGAGACGGCGAACGGGATCGACTCCGAGGTACGGCCGTTGGCGGAGATCGCCGCGGTGCTGCTGAAGGGACTCGGACCGGCCTACCGGCAGGCAGTGGAGACCATCGAGCAGGGGCTGCGGGCAGCCGCCCCGGCCACCCCCGCGCCCGACACCGCTCCGGGCGGGCACAGCGGCACTCCCGCACCCGATGCGGCCGCCCCCGCCGTCCCGCTGCCCCCTCCCCCGCCGTTCGCCCCGAGCCGCCCGGCCGGCGGCGCCGTGCCGCCCGCCGCTCCGGACGTTCCGGGCCCCGGCGAAGAGCCGGGGGCAGCACCCGACCCGACCGCGACCGGCAGGACGATCGCGGTCCTGGGCGCCCCCGGGAGCGGCAAGACCTCGCTGCTCGGTGCCGCCTGGCTGGCGGCCGTCACGGCGCGCAAGGGGCCCGCCCGGTGGAACGTCGTCGCCCACGACGGAGCGGCCGAGAAGTTCATCGTGCAGCTCACCCACTACCTCGCCGTCGAGCGGCGCTTCCCGGACATCACGCTGTCGCCCCGGGGCTTCACCTACCGCTTCCGGGCGCGCCTCCCGGACCCGGGCCCGTCCTCCGCGACCAGCCAGGAGGTCGACTTCGGAGTCAACTTCTTCGACACGGGCGGTGCGGAGTTCACCGAGGGCTACGGGAAGCACCCCCAGGTCGATCGCCATCTGGCCCGGGCGCAGCGCATCCTGATCCTCGTCGACCCGCTCACCACCGACACCGGCGCGCAGGAGGCGAACGTGGCGCCGCCGCTGCGCCGGCTGCTGCGCGAGCACGGCGAGCGCGGTCAGCTCGTGCGCGGCCGGCTGCCGCACCATGTCGCGCTGTGCGTCAGCAAGTTCGACCAGCCGGACCTGTTCCGCAGCGCCCGGCGGGGCGGCTGGGTGAACCAGAACGCGGACGGTGACCCCTGCGTACCGCAGGAGGACGCGGAGCGCTTCACCGCCTGGCTGGCGAGGAGTTCGCCGAGCGTGGCCGAGCTGCGGTCCCTGGTCGCCGAGAGCTTCCTGCCCGAGCGGGTCTCGTGGTTCGTGCTGTCCGCGATCGGGTTCCGTCATCGCCGGGACGGTTCGGTCGATCTGGAGGACTGCTACAACGTGACGGAGGACGACAACGGCGCCCCCATCCTGCGGGAGCCCGCCCGGCCGGTGAACGTTCTCGAACCGCTGGCGGCGCTGGGGCTCTCGGGTGAGGACTGAGGGGATGCCCGAGCCTGCCACCGTCCGGGCCCGGTGGGCCGTGCTGTCCAAACCGCCCGCCGACGGCGGGGACTACCGGGTCCTCGCGTGCAGTGCGGGCCCGGCCGGGTTCCGCGAGTTCGAGGGGTTCGTCAGGCCGATGATGTTCGGCACGCCCCTGCAGTGGTCCGTCGCGGGCGAGCCGGGCGAGAACCTGCCGTGGATCTCCTACGGGTTCTCGGGGGACGGCCGCCGGTCGCACCGGTGGGTGAGCATCGCGGTCACCGACTGGTCGGTGGGCGGACCGGCGACCTGGGACTCCGCGGGCCGGCGCCCCGTGGTGACCCGGTACTTCGACGTCCGCTTCGAGGATCTCGCGCGCCACCGGGCCGGCCTGACCACGTTGTGGCGGGCGGTGCGCCCCGTGGTGCTGCCGCCGGGATCCGCGGCGGTCGGAGAAGACGCCGCGGCCGCGGCCGAAGAACCCGCGGCAGCGCCGGAGCAGGTGGCCCTGCGGTTCGACACGGAGCCGCTGCCCCGCCTGGCCGGGCTGCTGGACGAGGAGGTGGACTTCGGCTGGGCGGCGGCGACGGCCGCCGCGGCGCTCACGGTCCCGATCGACCTGGTCGCGCGCACCAGCCGGTACGCGCTGACCCGCATCGAGACGATGGACGCCGTGCTCGCGCTGCTCCCCTACGGCTACCGGGCGCAACTGACCGCCGCCACCTGGGCGCCGGAGCCGCGGGCGGCCCACCCGCGGCTGTGCTACACCTCCGCCTCGGGATCCTCCGCCCGGCTCACCGTGCGGGAGGGCACCGCTCCGAAGCCGCCCAGCGAGACGGCCCGCGCCCACCTGGCGCGGCTGCTGATGCTGCGGGACCGGGTCGGCACCCTCGGCTGCCTCCAGGAGCTCGCCTCCGTCGTGGAACCCGCGTCGCTGCCGTTCGGCGGCGGTTCCGACGGCCCGCGCGCACGGTTCGGCCGGACGGGAGAAGGGTGACGCATGGAACCCTTGACGCCTCAGGACCCGCGCGAGATAGGCGACTTCAAGCTCCTCTGCCGTATCGGGGCCGGCGGCTTCGGCGAGGTGTTCCTCGCCCGGCCGGCGACCGGCCGGAGCGGGCTGGCGGCCCTCAAGGTGCTGCGGCAGGACATCGCGGACTCCGAGCGGCTGCGGCCGCGGTTCGCCAGCGAGGTGGAGGCCATCACCCGGGCGGGCGGCCGGGGCATACCCGAACTGCTGGGGGCCGACGCGGGCGGCCGTCGGCCCTGGCTCGCCACCCGGTACATCCCCGGCCCGTCGCTCCAGCAGCTCGTGGACGAGGCCGGCCCGCTGCCGGACCCGGCGGTCTGGGCGCTCGCGGCCGCACTCGCCGACATCTTCCGGGTGCTGCACGCCGACGGCCTCTACCACCGGGATCTCAAGCCCAGCAACATCCTCGTCACCCGCTCGCGGCCGTGGGTCATCGACTTCAGCCTCGTCAGGCTGGTCGGCGATCCCCGGCTGACGTCGGCCTCGGACACCATGGGCAGCTTCCAGTACGCGGCGCCGGAACAGGTCGACGGGCTCGGACGCGCGCAGGGCGAGGCCGACGTCTTCGCCCTCGGCGCCTCGCTGCTGTTCGCCGCCACCGGCCATCCGCCCCGCGACGGCCACAACCAACTCGACATCCAGCTCCGGGCGCTGACGGAGCCTCCGGATCTGCGGGGGCTGGCGCGCGGCGCGCTGCGGGACCTGCTCGCCGACTGCATGGAAGCCACTCCCGAGCAGCGCCCCACGCCCGGAGCGGTCCTGGCCAGGGCCGGCTCCGCGACCGGCGCCCGGAAGCCGGAAGGCCTGCCGCTGCCCGACCCCGCCCTCGCCGTCCTGGACCGCCACCGCCTCCACCTGAGGTCACTGACGGGTGTGCGGGACGACTTCAGCGCGTACGACGGGCCGACGTCGGTCCGATCCGCGGGCCCTTCCGGCACGCGGGTGGACCGCGGCACGGCTCCCGTCCACGTCCGGTGGAGCTGGCGGTGCCACGACTGGCTGCGCGGCGCCCCCGTGCTGCACCGCGATCTCGTCCTGGCCGTCACCGCGAGCGGCTCGCTGCACGCGCTGGACCGGTCCGGCGGCCAGGAACGGTGGAAGCTGGCCCTGGGCCGGCCGGCCCGCGGCGGCATCGCCCGGGCCGGTGACTCGATCGCGCTGGGCACCGTGGACGGCTCGGCCCACGTGGTGCGCTTCGGGTCCGGCGGCCCCGTGTACGCGCGGCGGCCCTTCCGCGCCCCCGTGCACGCGGTGGCCTTCACCCGCGACGAGGGGCCCGGCAAACCGCCCCCGGCGCTGGTGGTCTGCAGCCGGCGCGACCTGCACCTGTTCGAGCCGGCGGGCCCCGCGCTCCGCTGGAGCGCCGCGGAGGCGGGGGTCGTCGTGGGCATGCCGGCGGTCGACGCCGACAGCGTCTACTGCTGTACGGACGACGGGACGCTGGGCGCCTGGGGACTGGCCGACGGCACCCTGCGGTGGCGGGTGGCGCTCGGGGGCGCGGCCTTCTCCGGGCCGGTCGTCGGCCCCGACGGGGCCGTCCACGCCGGCACGGCCGACGGAGACGTCGTCGCTGTCTCGGCGGAGACCGGGCGGACCCGGTGGTCCCGGCGGCTGGGCGGCACGATCCATCACTCGCCGGTGATGTCGGGCGCCCGGCTGCTGATCGGCACGGTCGAGGGCGAGGTGAGCGCGCTGCGTTCCGCCGACGGCACCGTGCGGTGGACCGCGCGGCCGGCCGCCCGGGGCGGGCTGTGCGCTCTGGAGGCCGATGGGGACACCGTCTACGGCACGGATCCGCGCGGGGTCTCCGCGCTGTCCGGCGCTGACGGCGCCGAGCTGTGGCGGTGGGAGGTCGGCGCGGTGTCGGGTCTGCGGGTGGACCGCGACGGGCTGGTGGCCGGGGGGCTGGACGGCATCCTCAGGTCCGCCGACTGGGCTTCCGTCCGGGAATCCACCGCCGCCGGAAACCAGACGGCACGGATCCGAAAAAAGGCGGATTGAATTACATTCATCGCCAGACATCCTCCCTATCGGGTCACTACCATCAGTGACAAGTCAGGTCGGAATTGCAGCCGATCCTGCGGGGCCGGCGCGTGGCGACACCACCATGCGTCACCGACGAGGACAGTCCGCTTCTCGGGGGACAGGGCTGTGCGGCAACGCCAGACCGACGGTTCGCGCTCGATGCAGCGCCAACCGCACTCGTGTCCGGCCCGATGGGCCCGGGCCGAGGGGGGAGTGCAATGAGGGGTAACTTACGCGTGCCGTCGTACCGCACCGGAGCTGGGCGTTATGGTGCGGCCGTCGTCGGGGCCACCTGATGGACGGCCCCGGATCGAAGCGGCCGCACCGGGCCCGACCGCCCCGGAACCCAGGGGTACGCCGGGAGCCCGACCCCGGCGTGTGTCCGGTCTGCTGGTCGGGCACGGACGTCCCGCTGTGCCGTGTCTGCGGCCATGACGTCACGGACGGTGCCACCCAGCTGCGGTCCGCGGCGGCGAAGTGGGATCTGCACGCTGCGTCACGTGCGTCGCGTGCCGTGTGGGAGCGGGCCAACGCGGCCGGGCGGCAGGGCCGTTCCGCCGACCGGGTGCTGCCGGGGCTGCGGCCCCTGTTGCGCCTCCCCCCACCGATGTGGGACGAGGTGCCGGCGCCCGCCGACGAGACGTACCGCCCCCTCCCGAAGGGCCCGGAAACCTGGGCCGGCGCGGTGTCGGTGCTCACCGCTCTGTCGGCCGGCGCGGTCGACGCCGTGCTCTTCCTCGGGATCTCGGCCACCGGCCTGACCACCGAGATCCTGCCGCGGCACACCGACGAGCCCCCGGCGGCCCATCAGAGCCGCAGCTCGGAGGTCCTGTGGACCGAGGTGGCGCCCTGGCTGCCCCGCTCGACGCCGGAGCGGTACTTCCTGCTGGCCGGCGGGATCGGGCAGGCGCCGCCGTACGGCGGCCCCGGCCTTCCGCCCGCCACCGATCGCGCGTGGGAAGCGGCTATCAGCCAGTCGACGGACCTCGCCCTGGCCGCGCTGCACGCCGTGCGGAGCAACGGCCGGGCGGTGCCCCTGGTGGTCGTCCACTGGGCACCGGGCTGGCGCTGGCTGGACGCGGCCCTCCGGGCGGTCGAGCGCAGCGCGCCGCCCGCGGCCCGCATCGCCACCGACGACGGCCGGGCCATGGCCGCCGCCGTCTCGGCAGCCTGCCACCGGGTTCCGCTGCGCCACGGCTACGCGCTGCTCACCCGCCCGAAGACCGCCGGCGCGCTGGCGCAGCGCCAGATCAGACCGCTGCTGCTCTTCCCGGGCGGCACCCTGCTGCCGGAGGAGGACGCGCTGTCGGTGAAGGTACAACTCAGCGCCGCACCGGGCGATTCCGCGTCCACGTTCGCCCTGCCCCTGGTCCTCACCAAGGGTCCCGAGCCGGCGGACTGGGAGGTCCTGCGCACCGGCCGGACGACCATCCGGCCGGGTGAACTGACGGAGGTGACCGTCGTGCTCCGGCACGCGGGGCAGCCGCGGTTCTCCGGAAACGTGATCGACTCCCCCTTCGACGAGGATCTGCTGCTGGCCCGTCCCGGCCCGGTGGCCGCACCCGACGTGGACCTGCTGCTGCTGCTCGAACTGGGCGGGACCCCGGCGGATCTGGACCGGCGGGTGGGGCTGCTGTGCGCCGTCCTGGAACGGCTGGACGCCGACTGGTCCGCGTCCGGCCAACTGACGGTGGGCGCCATCGGCTACGGGGGGCACGCGTTCCGCCCGATGCGCTCCTCCGTCGAACAGGACCCGCTCAGGTACTGGGGCCCCGGGCCGGCCCTCGAGGCCGGCCGCGAACTGAAGGCCTGGACGCCGTCACCGGCGAGCCACACCTTCGCGACCCCGCTGGAGGACGCGCTGGACGCGGCGGCACGCCGGGACATCTGGCGGCCGCACGCCCACCGCGTGCTGCTGATCGTCGGGTCCCGGCCTCCCCACCCGCCGCAGCAGGGCAAGGACCTGGCGCTGCCCTGCCCGAAGGGGCTCGACTGGGAGGTGATCCTCGGGGAGCTGCGGCAACGGCTGGAGCTGCAGGTGATCTCCGTGTACGACCCGCATCCGCCCCTGGGGCGCTGGCGCCGGCAGAGCGTGGACCGGCTGCGCCACGCCTGGACCGAACTGGGGCGGCAGCACTCCTTCGAACTGGGCATGCACGGGCCCGAAGTGGTGGCCGCCGGTATCCGTGCCGCCGCCGGAGTGCGCGGAACGGCTCCGGGCCTGATGGTCGGCGCGCTCGGCGACGACTCACCCTTCGACACCCGGACCTGGCACGAGAACGAGGAATCATGAGCCCAGACGAGGCTGAACACACCCAGTTCCCGGACCCCTTGCCCCGCCGCCGGCGGGAACTTCCCAGCCCGCCCCTGCTGGCCGAGGGCGAACCGCACAAGACGCACGAGCCGATCGTGCTCGGCCCCCTGCCGGACCTTCCCGTGCAGCGGCAGAAAGGGGTGCGGATCGGCCTGTGGGGGTCGCCGGCGGCGGGCAAGACCACCTTCCTCGGGGCGCTGCGGCTCGCGGCGCTCAGCTCCCCCATCGCCTACGGCCACTGGCAGGTCATCGCGTCGGACGACGTCTCCGAGTCCTTCCTCATCGAGACGTCCCGCCGGCTCTCGATCGAGCGCCGGTTCCCGGAGGCGACGCAGAGCTCACGGAAGTTCAGCTGGCGGTTCCTGGGCGACCTCACCGACTCCCCGTACGCCCGTCGACGCCGGTTCCGCGGCCGCGGCGCCTCCAACGAGGTGCAGTTCCTGCTCAGCCTGCTCGACGTGTCGGGCGACACGTACGAGGACCTCAACGACAACCTGGCGGCCAAGGAGAGCATCGAGCACCTCGCCGACTCCTCCGGACTGATCTACCTGTTCGACCCGACCCGTGAGGCAGCCGACGGCAGGTCCTTCGGGTACCTCAACGGGACCCTGGCCCGGCTCAGCCGCAAGTGCCTCGCCGAAGGTCGTCTCGACGGCCCCTACCTGCCGCACCACATCTCCGTCTGCCTCACCAAGTTCGACGACCCGGAGGTGTTCGAGCGGGCGCGCCGAGGGGGGTGGACGGACACCGGCCCGAACGGAACGCCCGTGGTCCCGGAGGCCGAGCAGTTCTTCGACTGGCTGGCCAAGGACATGCACGGCGGCACCATGGCCCTGGTCGCCGAGGCCCTCCGCGCCAGCTTCCACCCGTCCCGGATCCGCTTCTTCGTGACGTCGTCGATCGGATTCGGGACCTCGCCCGCGGGAGCCGTCGACCTCCACCGGTTCGGCAACGTGGACGAGGTCGACGGCGCGCAGCAGATCATCGGCCCGGTGATCCCGCACAACGTGATGGAGCCCGTGATCTCGCTGCTCCTCGGCATCCGGAATCGAGGCTGACCGTGACCGACCAGCAGATCGCGGACGTCCTGTGGGCGTGGTTCGGGAAGGAGAACCGCTCGCTGAGCGACTACGGGGTGTTGGCCAACAGCGGCGGGCGCGACAAACGCCAGTTGTTCGAGGACTACATCCGCGACGCGTCCCCGGGGAACCCGCCGCCCGAGGAGCACAAGGGCGCCGACGGCCTTCCCTGGGTCAGCATCAGGGGCTGGACGCAGGAGACCAGCCAGTGGATCGGCGTGTCCATCATGGAGATGTCCGACCTGCGGGACCACAGCGGGCGTGCCGTGGTCCCCACCCGGTACTTCCTCCTCCGCCAGGAACGACCGGCGCTGTACACCTACCCCTACTGCTCCCTCTACCAGGCGGTGCAGAACATCGCCCTGCCGCCCGACTCGCCCGACAGCACCCTGCACGTTCCCCTGATGTCCGCCGGTCCGCAGGCGTCGTGCAGCATCGGCCTCTCGCACATCGGCAGCGTGGTCAGGGTCCACTCCGAGGAGACCCATCAGCGGCAGATCGCCGCCGCGCACTGGGCGGCCGCCGTGGCAGCCGAGTTGCTCGCGCACGAGCACGTGATCATTCAGCAGGCGGGGCACCTGGGACGGCAGGACCGGCTCAGCGTGCTGGACGCGGTCGTCGCGTTCCTGCCGTACGGCCTGCGCAGCGACCTGACCGTCAGTACCTGCCTCGACAGCCTGCGCACCCCGGTGGCCCGGCTCGCGTTCTGCGCGCAGAACCCCCCGGGCACCCGCCCGATCACGCTCGGCGAACTGCCGCAGCACAGCGCGGGACCCGCCCACGAGTACCGCGCCCGGCTGCACTGGCTCATCGACAAGCTGGGCCCGTTCGCCATCGTCGAGCACCTGTGGGAGCAGCGCACGACCCTGGGTTTCTCCGATCACCGGGCCATCCAGGCCTCCCTGGGCGAGTTGGACGTCCACCACGGCACGACCCACACGGTCCCGGAGCAGCGGTCGACCGCTCCGGGGCTTCTGGAGGCGCTCGTCGGCCTGCGCCGCAGCGGGCCGGTCTCCGCGGAGCAGCAGGAGGTCGTGCGGGCGGCCCTGCGCCAGGAGGACCGCGACCTCGGCGAGGAGCTGCGCCGCCAGTGGAGCCACCCGCTGCAGACCGAGACGATGACGAGGCTCGTGGCCGAACGCGTGCTGGCCGACGACGACGGCGACGCGTTCCGTACCGGGGAACGGTCGCGGGCCCTGTGGCAGTTGGCGGTCGCCAGCGGCCGAACGGTGGAGCTGCTGACCGAGCTGACCCGGAGCCCGGACCTGAACGGCCGGCACTCCGGGCACTGGCCGGCGGTGGACCGGGTGCGCTCGCTCGGCCCCGCCGCGGTCTTCGCTGCCGGCACCCGGGTGATCCGGACCTTCCGCAAGGTCCGGCCCTTCACCCTGACCTTGCTCTCCGCGGAAGCGGACGACCGGGCGACGCTGGAGGCGTGGCTCACGTCGTTGCGGCTGACCAGTATGAACAGCCCGGCGTGGCTGCGCGCGTGGGGACCGCTGATCCCGTCGCTGGAGTCCGGACGGGTGATCCTCCCGCCGGACGACGCCGGAGTGGCCGTGCTCGTCCTCGACGCGGCGGTGCGCATGGGCCCCCCGAGCAAGGCCACCGAGACCATCCGCCGGCTGTGGGCCGCTCTGGTCCGGACAGCGATCCAGGAGGCGGCGACGACCGGCAGCAGCGGCTCGGCGCAGGACCCGCTGTGGGACGTCTACGACCAGGTGGCGCACCGCCCCGGTGCCGGACTGCGGCCGGCCACATCGCTCCTCGATCCCGCCGCCCCCGCGCTCGCCGAGATCCTGGACCGCCGGGGGCACTGGGACGAGTGCCGGGGCCTGTCGGACGCCCTGCGCGCCGTGGTCGGCCGCCCGCTCCTGGGCCCCGTGTGGGACGCCCAGGGGCAGGCGGAGTACCGGGACACCGTCAAGTTCCTGGGTGGGCACCTGGCCCTCGCCCACCACTGCGACGCCATCGTGCACGCGATGGCCGAGGTGATCCTGCACACCATGCAGGGACGGGACCGCCCCGACGACCTCCTGGACGCTTTCCACCCCTACCCGGCCGTCGCCGAACGGATCAGGGGTTTCGAGGAGGCGGCCCGGCCCAGCCCGGTGCTCACCCATGACGGGCCGCAGCAGCCCGACGGCGTCACTGTTCTCCCGGCGCCCCCCGAGCACCAGCCGCTTCCCGCGGCGCTGCCGGAGACCGACGAGGCCCTCGAACGCCTGGAGGGGATCGCCGCCGACATCACCCAGCCCCTGGCGGCCGTGGTCGACGCCTGGGCCCCGCTGGTCTTCACCCCCTATGAGGAACAGGCCGCCATCACCGTGGGGTGGTGGTGGAACCGCATCCCGGAGTACCGGCGCCAGCCGATCCTCCAGGAGCTGGAACGCGCGCTGACCGTACGGACCGGCTGCTCCCCGGCCGCCGCGGGCGCCTACGTGCGGCGCCTCGCCCTGCGCATCGCCGGCGGCGAGCTGACGTCGATCTGGGAGACCAACCCGGGCTGGGAGGCCGACCGGTTCCTCACCGGTGAGAAGCACGCCCACAAGCGATCGGCGCGGCGCCTGCGGCAACTGCGGATGGCCCGGCTGCGCTCGGTCCTCCGGCTCGCGCACCAGGCGGCGCAGGCGAAGCAGCCGAAGCAGTCCGCGCAGCCGAAGCAGCCGCCGGCCGAGAAGAAGCCCTCCCGCAGATCCCGCAAGAAGGGCGGCAAAGGATGAGGCGGCCCGCCGCCCTCACCGCCCCCGCCGCGCGGCCGAACGCCCCTCGGCGCCGGGCGCGCACCTCCGCACCCGCACCCAGGAAAGGCCACGATGGTCATGCCCGTTCCCTGCGACGCCGACGCCGCGTCACCCTCGCGTCCCCGTTCCGGTCCCCCCGGTCGTACCCGGCTCGTCCGGCGTCTCGGCCGTGCTGCGGCCCTGACCGTGGCCGGTCTCACCTGCGCCCTGCTGTCGACGGGGAGCAGCGCCAACGCGACCGACTCCAACGGCCTCGAGTCGCTGCTGAACAAGATCACGGCGCGTCAGACCGCGCACTACGCCGTGCTGATCGACACGTCCGGCTCCATGGAGAGCAACGGCTACTACCAGCGCGTCCTGCAGGTCCTGCCGCAGTTCATCGGCTCCCTGACCGTCCGCGACCAGGTCTGCCTCATCACCTTCAGCTCCGGCGCCGGTGACTGCTCGCTGGTCTCCAAGTCCGAGGCGGAGCAGCAACTGCGCAACCTGCCCCAGCACGCCACCGGTGTGGGCTCCAACTTCGGGCGCGCCTTCAAGTCGGCGCTCGACGGTCTGCGCCGGGCCGGTGCGGACACCGCCGGTGTGCTGCTCCTGTCGGACGCGGAGCTCAACGCGCCCGACGACACGAGCTACAAGGCCCTCGACAGCTCCGGCTGGTCGCAGCTCCGCCAGGAGGCCACCTCGCTGCCGGGGTCGCCGAGTGTGACGGGCTACGGCATCCCGTTCGGCAAGGGCGGCGACGTGGCGACCGTGCTGGGCACCGTTCTCCCGCATGTCCGCATGCTCGACCCGGTCGGCAAGGACCTGAGCGCGGCGCTGGACGAGGCCCGCGACGACACCCGGATCCGGGAGGCCAGGACGGCGGTGACGGCCGACGACGGCAAGGGGGTGGCCGTCACGTGGCCCGGCGCAGGCCCCGGCGTCGCGCTGAGCCAGGGCAGCGAGGTGCACGTGCGCCTGACGGCGACCACCACCTCACTCCCGGTGCACATCACCGGGATCCTGCTGCGCGGCCTGCCCGACGACGTGATCGCGACGCACAACCTGCCCGAGCAGGCGGACCTGAAGGCGGGCGAGTACCGGGACTACGTCATCCGCTTCACCACGGCGGAGAGCCACCGGTACGGCTTCCTGTCCTCCCACGACGCCGCGACCTGGCGCCTCCGGCTCGACGGCACCGTCACCTCGCCGCTGGCCGATGACGTCAGGACGTACCTCGCCGGCCAGGCCACCCAGCTGGCCGCCGGGCCGACCGGGGACTCGCTCCCCGTCGCCGGCAGCGTTCGGACGACCGTCGACGTCGCCTCATGGGCGCTGCTGTTCGGCGCGATCGTGCTGGCACTGACCCTCGGCATCGGGGCCTGGCTGCGCGCCCACCGGTACGTGGAGGGGGTGCTCGTCGCGGAGGCCGTGGACAGCGAGGTCAGCATCCCGCTGCGCGGGCGTCGCGAGACCGGCGGTGACCTGTCGCGGCTCTTCCCCGAAGGCAGCGCCAAGGTCCGGGTGAAGAGCCTCCCCGGCCAGCGCGGCTCGCACCCGCCGCTGCGGCTGCTCTGCGAGGTGCAGGGCCGTCCTCCCCGCGAGGCCACCTGCCAGCCCGACAGCAGGGTGCTGCTGTGCGGGATCGAGTTCCACTACAAGCCCGGACGGCGCTGAGGGTCCCGCGGCCGGTACGGGGCCTGCCGTTGTGCCCCGGTGGGCGGGGCACAACGGCAGGGGGGTTCAGCCGGCCAGAGCGGCGGCCTTCTCCGCGATGGACTCGGTGCGGGGGTCCGCGATGCGCAGGTAGTCGCGCACGTCCAGGGCCACGGACAGGTTCAGGTCGGCTGCGTTGAAGAAGATCTCGTCGTGTTCCAGCAGGTCGGGGTCGACGACGAGTTCCAGCGCCGGGTCGAAGGCGAAGGGCACGATGGCGCCGCTGACGCAGCCGGACAGCCGCTCGGCGGTGGCGCGGTCGGCGAAGGACGCGTCCCGCGCCTCCCAGAGCTCCCGGATCCTGCCCAGGTCGACCCGGCGGTCGCCGGGCACCACGGCCAGGACGTAACGGGAGCTCTTCTTGGTCACCTTGACCCGCACGACGATGCACTTCGCGGCCTGCCCCACCGGGTGGCCGCGCAGCGCGCTGGCCAGGTCGGTCCTGCCCTCGGGTGCGTGCTCGATCTGTCGGAAACGGGCGCTGTGGTAGTTGAGGAGGTCGAGGAGGCGGGCCCGCGCCGTGCGGTCCGCAGGCGCGGCTTGGATCAGTGTGTCGCTCATCCCCGAACCATCGCGGAGTCCGATTGGCTGTCGGCAAAGCCGATGCCCGGCCGGGGTGGCCGGGCATGGATCGGTCGGGGCGGGAGGGTCGGGGGCGGGAGCGTCGGGGCCGGGCCTAGGTGCCGCTGGTGGTGGCGCGGGTGAAGAACTCGATCTCGGCTATCGAGACCTGCTTGTCCGCGGCCGCGTTGAACGCGGACCGGATGACGAACCGGACGCTGACGACGTTCTCCGCCCGGAACTTGCGCCGCTGGGGGCCGCTCACCTGGTCGAGGTTGACGGCGAGTGTGGACGTCTTCCCGTCGGCCGTGGTGATGATCGCGTCCATCCGGCGCGGCAGCGCGGCCGCGGAGAGGTCGGACGCCTTGACGGAGATGCCGGACGTGATCAGGATGTCCAGCAGCCGGGTGGGCTCCTGGAAGCGCGCCTCGATCCACTCGCCCTCGGCCGACTGCGAGATGCCGGGGCCCCACCACGTGTTGTTGAGCTTGTCGAAGACGGCCTTCGGCGGATGGCCGCTGAAGGAGCGGGACGCCGCGACGGAGTCCGGGGAGACCTGGGCGCGCTTGGAGAAGTGGTCGCGTGCCGCGTTCCACGCCGTACCCACGTTGAGCGCCGCGTAGATCACCAGCGCGAGCACCAGGCCGTACGCGATCCAGGGGAAGACACGGCCGAAGCCCCGGCGCAGCCGCGGGCGCTCGCCCGCCCACGGCGCCGGCCGGTTGCCGAAGTTCCCCATCCGCCGCCACCAGGGGCGCCTGGCGTCCGGGACGCCGGGGCGCTCCGCGAGGGACATGCCGCAGCGCCGGCAGAAGTGCCGGTCGGGTCGGTTGCCGACCTCGCACCAGGGGCACGGGGGCCCGGTCTCGTCGGCCGGTTCGCCGGTGGGGCCCTGGACCAGGGGGCGGGCCGCGGCGGGCACGCCCGGCAGGACCGGCGCGACGTGCGGGGCCGGTGCGGCGGCGCGCTGGTCCGCGACCGGAACGAGCAGCGCCCGGGCCCGCGCGCTGGCGTCAGGCTCTGGGGACGGGGCCGGGGACGGGGAAGGCGTCGGGA
The DNA here is from genome assembly GCF_040636125.1 of Streptomyces sp. NPDC006733. NCBI lineage: Bacteria > Bacillati > Actinomycetota > Actinomycetes > Kitasatosporales > Streptomycetaceae > Streptomyces > Streptomyces sp. NPDC006733. The sequence continues at coordinate 129,220 of NZ_JBEYJD010000013.1, forward strand.
TCGGTTCCGGGTCCGGGGTCGGGTCCGGGGTCACGGTCGGAGTCGGGGTCGGGGTCGTGCTCTCTGCCGTCGCGGCGGGGGTGGCCGCGATCGGCCGGGTCTCGTCCTCCTCGCGCACCGCCGCCGGCGGATCGGCGCGCACAGGCTCCCGTACGGGTTCGCGCACCGTGCCCGCACAGCCCTCCTCGGCCTCCGCGGCCCGCTCCCTCCGCTCCGGGGTCCAGCTCAGGACCGCGCCGCACCCGTCGCAGAAGGACTGCCCGGGCGTCGGCCGTGTGCCGCATTCGGCACAGAGGCGTGCGTCGTTCCCCGTGGTCGGCGTGGACGGGGAACCCTGCTGACTGGTCACCGGTCGGAAGTCCTTTCGGCTGCGGTCACCTGGACCGTGTAGGGCATGTGGGCGGGGCGGGCGGCCGCTACGAGCCGCTCCAGCCGGTGCTCGGCGGCGGGGCCGGGCTCCGGCAGCCGTACGGTGACGTGCAGATGCGGGCGACGCTCGCCGGGGACCGGGCCCAGGGGCCGGGCGTCCCAGGCGGCCGCGCCGCTCTCGGTGATCTCCGGCTCCACGCCGAAGGCGAGCCGGATCACCTCGGACAGTCCGCGACGGGTGCCGCGGACGCGGTGCAGCCGGACGGCGGCGCTCACCGCGGCGCGCAGCGCGGCCGTCGCCTCCGTGTCCTGCGGGCGGCCGGGGGCGGGTGCGGTGGACGACGCGGCCGTGTCCGGCTCGTCCGGCTCGCCGTCCGCCGGCCCGTCCATCTCCGCGCCCACCCAGCTGCCGAGCCAGCGGGTGAAGTCCACGGGCGCGAGCGACGGCGTGAAGTAGGCGTCCAGGCAGTCGAGCACGTTGTGGAGCGGCGCGAGCGCCTCGTCGATACCCGCGACGAACCGCTGGGCGAGGTCGTCTTCGGCGAACACCGCCGGCAGCATCACGCCCAGCGGCGCCGAGGAGCCGAGCCCGTCGACGGCGCCGCGCGCGCTCCCGCCGGGGCTCACGACGCGTCTCCGATCACCCGGACGCGGTGGTCGAACGAGAAGGCGAGCGCGGACGGTTCGAGATCGATCCGGTCCGTGGGGTCGCCGCGCCTGCCGCTGAGCGGGTCGGCTGGGTGCAGCAGCACCTCGTCCACCAGCTCGACGCCGGGCACCCGCTGCAGCACCGCGAACACCTCGCCCGCCTGCACCGGGCGGCCGAAGGGCCAGCCCGTGCCGTGTGCTCCCCCGGTCAGCGGGTCGAGGTGGCGGTACAGGGCGTCGTGGGCCTGCCGTCTGACCCGGTCGGTGTCGGTGCCGCGGAAGGCGTGCACCGTCGCGACGACCGTCACCCCCTGGTAGAAGGGCGGCCCGACCGCCAGCCGGGTGCCGATCAGGCGTCGCTCGTCGAGGTACTCGGTGATGCGCCCCAGCAGGGCGTCCCCGGGCACGAGTTGCTCGAAGCGCAGCCGGCCGCCCGGGTCGGACACGGCCTGCGGCACGACCAGCACCCGTACGGCGTGCGCGCCGTGCTCGTCCGGCTCGGCGGCGAGGCAGGTGATGCGCGCGGTCTCGGGCGCCGCGCGGCGCGCGAGCTCCTCGTAGTCCCGCAGGGTCACGGCACGGTCCTGCCCACCGAGCGTGATGGGCGCCCTGAGCTTGGCCTCCGCGACGGTCTCGCCGTCGACCCCGCCCCGTGCGGCCTCCCGGTTGACGACGTCGGAGACGTACGGGATGGAGTCGCGCAGCACCTGGATGGCGCCCCGGGCGACGTTGCCGCCCTTTCCGCCGCCGGTGCGGTAGCGGCGGGCCCGGATGGGCGCGCCCTTGGGCGGGACGGCCCCGTACTGGCGCAGAGCGCCGTCCGGTTCGCGGACGGACGGGCCGAAGGCGATCTCACCGGTGGTCGCGTCGAGGGTGATGTGCCGGTCGGCGGGGCCCGAGGCGGCGAAGTGGCCGACGGTCTCCCAGTCGACCCAGCCGTCGCGCTCGGCGACCTGGAGGAGCAGCGGCTGCGCGTCGCCGACGACGGGGCTGTTGGCCAGCCGCAGCCGGTGGCCGGGCAGCCCGGTGGCCTCCCCCAGCGCCTCGTCCCGGACCGTCTCGGCGTGCACGACACCGGTGGTGCCGCCGATGCTGAACGCCTCGGCGGAGCGGATGGTGGGCGAGGCGGTGTAGAACGGCTGGCCCTGCTCCGGCTCGGTGACCCGGCAGCGCAGCCAGCCCGCCTCGCGCCGCCCGGTACGGGACAGCGCGTGGCCGCCGGGGACGTGCAGCACGACCTCGCCGGGGCGGTTGAGGCCGCCGGTGGTGTCCCGGTCGACGTCGCAGCCCACCCACCCGTCAGCGGTCCACGCCTCCCAGACGAGCGGCGGCTGCCGGGGATCGACCCCGACACCGTCCACCTGGCTGTCGAGTTCCAGCACGACCACGCACTCCGGCACGGCGGCGCTGAGCCCGAACAGCATGCGGTCGCCGGGGCGCGGAGCCTCCGTGAAGCAGTGCACGTCCTTGGACCCGGCGAGGTCCGAGGTGCGGTCGGTCGGCTCCTGGTCGGCCCAGTGCACCACGAGGTACGACAACTCGCACGGCACCACGGTCAGTTCGCGCTCGGTGGCGAACACCACCGCGTCCTCGGTCTGGGTACGGACCGTGGCGACCTCGGTGCCCGTCGCCAGCACGACGGGCTGCCTCTGCGGCGCCGACAGCCAGAACGTGACGTCGGCGCGCGCCGCGGACGGCGGGAAGAGCGTGATCCCGATGAGGTCCAGGAACGCGAGGTGGTTCTTCTCCGGCACCCGGTTGAGCCGGTACACCAACTGGTCGGCCATGTGCGCGACCGTCTCGACGAGCGTCACCCCCGGGTCGGAGACGTTGTGGTCGGTCCACTCGGGGGCGCGCTGCTGGATGTAGCGCTTGGCATCGTCCACGAACTGCTGGAAGCGCCGGTCGTCGAGGTTCGGGGAGGGCAGGGCCATCAGCGGTCGCTTCCAAGGTGCTCGTCGGGCGTGCCGGACCCCTCGGGTCCGTCGTGTGAGGGGATCACGTAGAACGGGAAGACCAGGCTGCGCGGGTTGTTGGTGCCCGTGATCGAGTAGCGGACGTCGATGAAGAGGACGCCGTCCTCCGCGCCGGCCGTCACCGCGACGTCGTCCACCTCGATGCGCGGCTCCCAGCGGTCCAGACAGCTGTGCACCTCGTGCTGGATGCGGCCCGCGGTCGCCTCGTTGACGGGCGCGAAGACCATGTCGTGGATGGCGCAGCCGAACTCCGGGCGCATCGGCCGTTCCCCGGGCGCGGTCGACAGGACCAGCCTGATGGCTTCCTCCACCTCGCGCTCCCCGCTGACCAGCGCGATACCGCCGGTGGGGCTGATGCGCAGCGGGAACGCCCAGCCGGAGCCGACGAACTGTTCCGCCATCAGACGCCTCCCACGGTCAGCACCGGCTTCAGGTTGGAGGTGAGGATGCCGGAGGACTTGATGGTGGCCGCCTGCAGCCCGATGTTGATGGCGGCGGTCATCTGCAGGGAGACCCCCGCGGTCAGCGACATGGCCGCGACGCTCGTCATCGACAGCGCCCCGGTGGCGGTCACGGACGCGGCGCCGCCCGCCTTCACGGACAGGACGGACGCCGCGTTGATGTTCATCGGCCCGCCGCTGCGGATCGTCAGGGAACCCACCGCGTTCAGCGAGAGGTTGCCGCCCGCGTTGATGGCCACGGCACCGGTCCCCCGGATGGAGACCTTGCCCTTGCTGTCCACGACGATCTCGGTCTTCGTCCGGTCCAGGTTGATGGTGAGCCGGTCGTCCCCGGTCGACAGCCGCACCCCGCGCTTGAGGCCGACGCTCTGGTCGAGCAGGTCGATCCGGTTGTTGCTGCGGTCGGACAGGGTGCGCCGGGTGACCTTGCCGCGCGTCGGGTCGTAGACCGGCACGTCGACGGGGTCCGGCTTGTCGACGCCGTTGTAGAGGCCGCCGATGACGTACGGGTGGTCCAGGGCGCCGCGGTCGAACGCCACCAGCACCTCGTCGTCGACGTCCGGGGAGATCATGCTGCCGCCCTTGGTGCCGCCGAGCTGCACGGTCCGCGTCCAGTCGCTGACGTACATGTCGTCCAGCCACGGGAACGTCAGCTTGACCCGGCCCTGCCGCAACGGGTCCTTGATGTCGGTGACCAGGGCGTTGGCGACGCTCGGCAGCCGGGCCGGGCCGGTCCCGCCGCCACCGGAGGTGAGCCCGTACAGCGAGCGCCACTGCCGCCCGCTGACGTGCAGGAACGTCTGGTAGTGCTCCTGGTCGCCGAAGGTGTGGCGGGCGGCCGTGATCGTGTACTTGCCCTGGAAGGGCTTGCCGACGTCCTTGAGGGTGACGGCGACGCCCGGACGCAGTTCGGTGTTGCCGCGCGCCGTGATCTCCACCTCGGCGAAGGCGGAGGTCACGTCGTCCGCCAGGGCGTCGGCGGCGTGCTTGACCTCGTCGAGCTTGTCGTAGGGCGTGCCGGTCTCGACGAGTTCGGCCTTGCCGAACTTCTTGGACGCCGCGGAGGGCCGCGTCCCGATGGCGAAGCCCGGGTTGTCCACCGCGGGCGCCTTGGAGACCAGCGGCTGCTTGGTGGTGACGTTCCACCCCCGCGCCTCGACCGCGGTCACCTGGTCGGCCGAGGTGACCGCCGCACGGCAGCGCAGGATGTCCTCGCCCCCCGTCAGCAGGAGCGCGCTCTGCCGGCCCGGCAGGCTCTCCGAGGGTGCCGACGCGGCCTGCTGCCGCTTGACGAACTGGAACTTGCCCTGGGAGCTGATGGACATCACCATCTCGCTCTCGTCCGCGAGTCGCTGGACGAAGTCCCAGTCGGTGACGTTGGCCTGGCTGATGAACTCGTACTGCCCCTTGGTCCGGGTGGTCCGGCCCACCGGAATGCCGCTCTTGCGCGCCAGTTCGACGGCGATCTCGGTGGCGGTCTTGTTCCGGTACGCCGCGACCCTGCGCTGGCGCAGCATGCGGTGGCCCTTGTCGTAGCCGCGGATGACGGTGAAGGTGCCGGTCCGGTCGTAGTCGGTCTCCAGCGCCGTGACCTCACCGGTGATCATCGGGGTGCCCTTGCCGTCGGCGAGGGGCGCGATGACCACGGGCACGCCGATCTCGACGTTCAGCTTGGCGAGGATGTCCTTCTTGTCGTCACGGAAGGTGAGCTGGAACGCGCCGGGCACCCCCGCGCCGAAGTCGACCCGGCCCGCGACCAGCTTCTTGTCCTCCGGGGACTTGAGCTTGGCGCCGGCGATCTGCACCGTGAGGATGTTGGAGAAGCCGATGTCGGACATCAGGCACCGACCTCTTCCGCCGCGGGCAGCATCAGTTCGACACCGGGCGTCAGCACCTTCGGGTCGTCGATGTCGTTGGCCTCGGCGATCGTCCGCCACACGGTGGCGTCCCCGTACTCGCGCCAGGCGAGCAGTTGGAGCGAGTCACCGGCCACGACCCGGTGCACCCGGCGGGTGGTGAGCGCGCCCGAGGTGGGGTTCTGCCCGAGCGTGCTGCTGGGGATCTCGTGCAGGCTCACCTGGCAGACGGCCCGGATCGGCATCCCGTTGGTGTTGAAGAGGGTGTACTGGGCCTCCACGGAGCTGACGTACGCGTTGAAGCGGGCGGTGGAGAAGGCGCCCCACTCGAAGACCACCCACGGGGTCGACGGCTGCTTCGCCGCGATGCTGGCGGTCGTCGTCTCGCAGCAGGAGAAGAGCGCCTCGACCTTCTTGCGCACGTCGTTGCTGTCCGGGTCGTCGGAGCGGTCGAGGAAGATCTCCACCGACATCTCCCGGGGCTCGGGCCCCATGAACTCCGGTACCGCGCCGTCCCGCACCGCGGCGGTGGGCGTCGTCTTCCACTGGGCCCGGCGGGTGAGCGACAGCTGGGACGGGTTGAAGTCGAAGTGGAACGTCTTCATGAGCGCGCCGGGGCTGGTGCTGCTGCCGATCGGCGGCTGATGGATGGCGAGCGTGGCCCGTACCAGGCTGTCGCCGATGCCGAAGCTGGAGAGTTTCATCGGCTACGCCTCCCCCGCGTCCGTGAACCCGTGATGGGCGATCTCCAGCACCTCGGTGGCCACGGCGGGGCTCGCCGGGTCGAAGGACGGACCGCGCCAGCTGACCGGAAGCACGTCGATCAGCCCCCACTGCGCGACCATCGAGCCGTCGGCGCGCAGCGCGGCGATCTGCCCGGTGGGCCGGGTCACCCCGGTGGTCACGGAGGAGATCCACTCCGCCACCTTCGCGGTCTCCTGGGTGAGGGGCCGGGTCAGCGTGATGTTGGAGAACGTGACGCGGGAGGGCAGCTGCCAGACGAACCCGTTGTTGCCGCCCTCCTGCCGCTGCTCGATCTCGACCTGGGAGGAGAGCCCTTCGCAACCGTTGAAGTTGCCCAGGCTCTCACCGTCGATGGTGAGGTTGAAGAAGATGGTGGAGCCTGCGTCGAGTTCCTGGGGCATCGGGTGGGGCCTTCCTGCGGTTCCACGGGGGTGGGGCGATGGGGAGGAGGGGCGGAGTCGGGCCTGCGGGGCCGACGGTGGCGGATCGGGCGGCTCGGCTCGCGCACCGGGCTGTCAGTGGCGTGGGTCGCGCAGTCTGCCGATCCGCTCGCGGTCGAGCCGCAGCTCGGTGCGGAGCAGCCGCGTCATCGGCCCGATCAGCCGGTGGACCAGCTCGGCCACCTGGTCCTCCTTCAACTCGCGCGGTCTGAACTGGCTGGTCGCGGAGGGCGCGGGCGCGGACGCCGTCCGGTCCGAGGAGCCTCCGCCGCCGTTCTTGCGCTGCACTTCGACGGAGGTGGAGCCGCGCGGGGCGGAGACCCGCACGGGGGCGGATGGAGGTGTGCGGACCGGCGTCCGTGCCACGACCGGCGGCAGCGAAGGCGGCGCGGCCGGGACCGCGGCCGCGGCCCGCTGCACCGGCAGCTCCGCGACCGGAACGGACCGGACGGGCGCCAAGGACACCACGGAGCTCCGGGACGGCTGGGCCGCGGCAACTCCGGGGACGTGGGCGTGGACGGGGGAGGTTCCGGAGCCGCCGGGAGCGTCCCTCACCGGGGGGCGCCCGGTGCCGCCCGGGACGGAGGGCGCCGGCGCGGAGCGCTGGACGACCGGGTGAGCGGGCGCCGTGGTGGGAGCGGCTGGGGCAGGGGCGTATGCGGGGGTGAGGGCGGGGGCTGGGGCGGGGGCTGGGGCGTCGGTCCGCGGTAGCGGACGGACGGCGGCGGGCGGCAGGGCGGCGGACGACGATGCCACGGATCGCTGTACGGCAGTCCGGCGGGAGACGGAGGGGGCGGGCGCCGCTGGCGCAACGCGGTGCAGCCGAACGGGGGCCGGAGCGCTGTTCACCGTCGGCGCGGGGGCGGGCGACGGCGAGGACGGTCCTACGGCACTGCGGACGCCGGGGAGCGGGGGCGCTCCGGGAGCCGCCACTCGCTGCACGGCAGTCGGCGAGGCACTGGTCACCGCCGGGGCGCTGTTCGTGAGTGCGGCAGGGGCTGCGGACCGCGCTTCCATCGCCGACGGCGCGAACCCGGCGGCCGTGACCGGCTTCGAGGCACCGAGGAGCGGAGCGACCGGGAGGGGTCGCGGCGCCGGAGGAACTTCGGCTGACGCCGGGCGTACGGCGGAGGTCCGGGTCACGGGCGGGTGGGTGGCCGGAGCGGACGGAGTGGCCGGGGCAACGCCGGAAGCGGGGATCCGGGCCGAGGTCGGGAGTTGGGGCGAGGTGGGGGCGAGCAACGACCGCTGTACGTGCGGCACGCCGCCCGAACGGCCGGAAGCCGGTGGGTGGTTCACGGCGGGGCGTAGTGGCTCTGCGGCAGCGGGACGGGCACCGCCCTCGGGTAGGGGTGCGAGTCCTGGCGCCAATCGTGGCTGACTGACCGGAGGAACGTTCGAGGCGACGGGTAGCGGTAGGGGTTCGGCTGCTGGCACCGAACCTGGCCGACTCACCGGCGGGACGTTCGAAGCGAGGGGTACGGGTACGGGTGCTGGCGCCGATCGTGGCTGACCTACCGGCGGGACGTTCGAGACCGTCGGGGCGTTCGAGACCGTGCCCAACTGCCGTACGGGCGTGGTGGGCCGGGTGGCCCGCTGCACCGGAGGCGCGGCGGGCAGCCCGGCGGCTCCAAGACCACCCGCCCCAGCGGGTCGTACCGCAGGTGGCGCCGGCGTCGCCGGGCTGGCGTCGCCTCCGCCGGAGCCGCTCGACGGGCGAACAGGAGCGCCGGGGATCGGCGCGCCACCACCGGCTGCCGGGCCGGTGGCTGCCGGACTGACGGCGGCCGGACCGGGGCTGCGGATCGCGGCCGGAGACGTCGCCGCCGAAGGGGCGCTCGCCCGGGGACCGGATGCGGGAGCCGGCAGTCGCCCCAGGGGCGGCTGCCCCGCGGGACCGGCCCCGCCCGCCGGACTGCTCGGCGCGACGAGCCGCTGCACCGGCAGCGGGCCGCCGGTCCGCTCCGCAGCCACGTCGGGTCGCACCGCAGCGTGCGCACGCGGCGGAACGGCGGGGGGCACGGTGACGCTGCCGGGCCCCGACGCCACGGGTGTCGCGCCGCCTGCCCCCGTACCGGAACCGGACGGGAGGGAGGCGGTGGGGGTGGTGTCGGGGATGGCGGTGGACCGGGCCGAGCCGGTACCGGGGGCGGCCGGGCGCTGCCCGGTCGAGGGCGCGCCGCCGGTCTGGTCACGTCGTTGGACGGGCACCGCCGGTACGGGAGCGGGCGCCACGGGGCCCGGCGCCGGTCGGGCGGCCGGTCGTATGGACGGCGGTGCCGGGGTGCTCGGCGGCCCGCCGACCGCCGGTGAACGCTGCACGAGGGGTGCACGGCCGGGAGCCGGGGCAGCGGTCTGCGGGGGCGCGACCGGGTTCGCGGACGGACCGCTCACCGGAGCGCCCAGTCGCGGCCGGACGGCCGGACGGGGACCGGGCGGAGGTGTTCCAGGTGCAGGCGTTTTGGACGCATCACTCCCGAAAGGGCGCGCCGAAACGTCCCACCCCGCCGTCGACGTCCTCGGTACTGGCGGCGTGCTGTCAGACGGCCGCACGCCGTCCGACGGCACGTTGCCCCCGGGGGCGCCCTGCGGCGGAGCGGCTGGCGACGAACGCACGACGGGGTCGGCGGCACGCCGCTGCACCGGTGACGTCGGTGATGTCGGCAAGGTCGGCGGGGTCGGTGCGGCCACCGGCCTGGACAGCGGCGGCCCGAGCAGCGAACGCCGAGGTTGCGGGGACGCCGCCGGTCCGGCCGTCGGACCGGGAGCGCTCGCCACCCGCCGCTGCACGGGGGGCGACGAGGACTGAGCCGGAGGCGTCCGCTCTGCGGCGGGCGCTGCCGTGGACCCGTCCGTCGGACCCGGTCGCCGGGGGCCCGGCGGGTCGATCCGCGCCGAGCCGCCGCGCGGGCCGTCCTGTTCTCCTTCGGAGCGCTGGACGCGCACAACGGTGGGCGCGGTCGCTGGGAGCACAGTCGGGGACGCAGCCGGGGGTGACCCGGCAGCGGAAGGCCCGGACGCGGGCGAAGGCGACTGGACAGGCGTCGGAGCGGTCGTGGACGTGGACTCGGGCGCCCGAGCGCCCGTCCCGGCAGCCGCCGCAGCAGGCGTCACCCGGCTCGGCGCCACCGCCGGAAGCACCCTGCGGTGCCCCGTGCTCGGGGCGGCAGCCCGCGTCAGCGCCGCAGGCGCGGGCCCCGGCCGAGGCCGGGGCCGTACGGGAACGGGCGTGACCCGCGGGCCCAGGGCACGCTGAACCGTCGGCGCCGGAGCAGATTCCGCCGTATGCCTGTCCCCGCCCTCACCGCCACCGTCGTCGACGACAACGGCCGTCGGGAAGAGCCTGCCCTCGCTGGGCCCCCCGGCGACCGACAGCGTGTCCTTGATGAGACCGCCCGGAGCACCGTCCAGGACGGCATGCGAGAGCGTCCCGGAGAAGGAGTGGTTCTGCCAGGTGGTCAGCGAGCCGCTGAAGTCCGCGGACGCGACCGTCTGCCGCCCCGGCGCCAGCAACGCGCGCTGGATCGGCGGCAGACCGGCCCAGCCGCGTCCACCCGCAGCAGCAGGGGCAGCAGGGGCAGCAGCACTCTCACCGGCGGAAATCTCGGGTGCGGAGACCGGCTCCGCTCCGGCCTCCCGGCCCCGGTCCTTGAAACGGTCGAATATGCCCATCACCGCTCCGTCGCAGCGCGCGTCACCAGCGTGGCGATCTGCTCGGCGTACCGCCGCCGCTCACGGTGTTCGAGGTCCAGGATGTCGTCCAGGTGCCAGTGGAAGTGGTAGGCGATGTACGCGATCTCCTCGTGGATCCGGTCGGTCGCGTACGTCACGATTCCCCCAGGCGGCTCCCGCCGAGCTCGACCTCGAACGGCTGCTCGCAGTGCGGGCAGGAGACGCCGGCCCTGGTGTGGCCCTCGGCGTTGACCTGCCGGTAGAAGTCCTGCAGAAAGGCGAGGTCGGAGGCGAACATGTTCTCCACCACGCCGTCGTGCATGTGGGCCACGGTGCCCAGTTGGGTGATGACCCGGCCGAGCAGAACCACCGAGAGATACGCGGGGTTCTCCCGCACCCGCATGTCGCGCAGCGGGATCAGTTCGTCCCGGGCGGTCGCCAGTCGCATCACGCCCTCGCGGTGCACGGTTCCCATGTCGTCCACGTACCCGCGCGGCAGCTCGAAGGCGAACTCGGTTCGCAACTGCTGCCGTGCGGGCGGTGCTTCCGCCGGTGCGACGGCCGGGGCCGCCACGTCCGCGGGAGCGGAGGTGGCGGCAGCGGCGTCGGTGGCGGGCCTTGCGGGTCCGCGACGCATTACTCGGTGACCAGCTCTTCGTAGACGATCGTGACGGTCTCGGTCATCACGGAGGCCTCGCCGGCCGTCGCCGCCGCGCCGACCACCTTGCTGCACCAGGCGTTGCGCAGGTGCTGCCGCCGGACGGGGTTGAACTGGTAGTCCATGTAGATGATGCTCGCGTTCTTGCGGGCGGAGCCCATGTCGCCGCGCAGCGAGGCCGCGATCCACTCGGTGAAGGCGGTGGACTGCTCCATGCCGCGCGTGACGGTGGTCTCGCCGGCCTTCTTCACGCCGGGCATCTTCTTGGTGATCGGCTGGCCGTTCGCCGAGACCTGCTGGTACTCGATGACGTCCTGCTCCATCCCCACCTCGCCCACGGCGTGCAGGTACTCGACCATGACGCCGTCGATCTGGAGGCCGAAGTTGTGGGTTGTGAGGGCGTCACCCTGAGAGAGACTCATGAAAGCCGTTCCTTCTACTGACTACTGATGGTCGGAAACCGGAGTCGGGAAACCGGAGTCGAGAAGCCGGAGGCGCGTGGCGAGTTACCCCTCCAGTGGGGCGCGTCACTCCTCCAGCTCGCCGCTGCCTCCGGAGAACTGCGCCAGCCGGAAGATGACGAACTCGGCCGGCTTCACCGGCGAGACACCGATCTGGCAGATGACGCGGCCGAGGTCGACCGACTCCACCGGATTCGTCTCGGCGTCGCACTTCACGTAGTAGGCGTCCTCCGGCGTGGCGCCGAACAGTGCGCCGCTGCGCCATTCCGTCACGAGGAACGCGGAGATGTTGCGCCGGATCCGGGCCCACAGCGCCTGGTCGTTGGGCTCGAACACCACCCACTGGGTGCCGTTGAGGATCGACTCCTCCAGGTAGTTGAAGTACCTGCGGACGTTGAGGTAGCGCCAGGCCGGGTCGGAGGAGAGGGTGCGCGCACCCCAGACGCGGATGCCGCGGCCGGGGAAGGTGCGGATGCAGTTGATGCCGACCGGGTTGAGCAGGTCCTGCTCGCCCCGGGTGATCTGCAGCTCCAGGTCGACGGCGCCGCGTACGACCTCGTTGGCGGGGGCCTTGTGCACACCGCGCTCGGAGTCGTTGCGGGCCCAGATGCCGGCGATGTGGCCGCTGGGCGGGATCAGCCGGGTCTGGCCGCCGGCCGGGTCGAAGACCTTGATCCACGGGTAGTAGAGCGCGGCGTACTTGGAGTCGTAGTTGGACGTCTCCTGGCGCCAGACCCGGATCTGCCGGGCGTTGAGGCCGGGCGGCGGGTCGATGATCGCGAGCCGGTCACCCATCAGTTCGCAGTGGGCGATCAGACCGAGCTGGACGGCCTTGACGGCCTCCAGGTCGATCGCTCCGCGCTGGTAGGCGGCCATCAGGTCGGGGACGGCAACCATGGACACCTCGTCGACGGCTTCGAGGCCGCCGAAGCCGGTGCGGTCCGCGGAGTCGCCCAGGTACTCGGCGATGCCGACCGACTCACTCTCCACCGCGTCCGGGACCGCCGGGGTGTGCACGGGGGTCTGCGCGGCCGGGACCGGCGCGTCGAGGGCGACCGTCTGGTTGTCGGGGCGGGCGAGCTGCGAGGCCGCTGCCGCCTCCTGCACGGAGATCAGCTTGGAGTGTTCCCTGACCTGGGTGACCACGTAGTTGCGGGCGCCCTTCTTCGCCGAGACGTCGAAGGTCTCGGCGGCCTTGGCGCCGTCCTTGACGATCAGCCGGAACCGTTCGGCCGGGCCCTCGCCCTCGGCGTCCGTGACCTCGACGCTGAGCGTGCCGCTCTCGCCGGGCGCGACGGCCGACACCTTGAACGTCCCCAGGGCCTGCGGCTCCCCGGCCGTGAGTGCGGCCGGCGCGGGTGCGCCGCCGTTGACGGCCTGCCGGCCGCGCCGTCCGCCGACCGGGTCGGCGCCTTCGCCCGGCGCGCCCGTCACTCCGCCGGGTGTCCCGCCCACGCGGACCACGTAGGCCGCGGACCCGCCGTTGTTGAAGAAGCCGTACACCGAGTGCGCCAGGAAGTAGCCGTCGGTGAACTCGCCGAACGCGGCGACGTACTGGGTCCAGTTGGTGACCAGCGTCGGTTCGTTCAGTGGGCCTTCGGGCGCCAGCCCGACGAATGCGGCCACCGAGGTGCCGACCCCCTCGATCGGACGAGAGCCGCTGGCCACCTCTTCCACGTACACGCCCGGCGACAGGTAAGACGGCATGCTCTGCTCTCCTCGGGGTACCAAGACAAGACCACCTTCACCCTCGCGGCCCGTGCGCGACCGGGTATACGTCCTCCGGTGCCTCGTGCGGGGCACGGACTGTGCCCCCAAGGGCAACGTGCGGGGGCCGCGAGGCCGGTTCCGTCGCCGGGAACGCCCGGCGGGGCCGCACCGAGGCGGTACCGGGCTGCGCGCCTTCCGGTCCTGTCCCGGGCCGGACCCCGTACCGGCAACAGGCTCTGTCCGCAGGGGTGTTCGAGGGCAACGGGTGCCGCCTTTCGGGCAACGGCGCTACCCGGCGGCCTCTGATGCCGTCTCCGCCGCGGGCAGTAGCGTCCATCGGGTGACGACCTGGACATCCCTGGAGCCCGCCTCGACCACGGTCGACCCGGGCAGCAGCACGACCGTACGACTGCGCCTGCGCAACACCAGCGACGTCGTCGACGAGTACCGCTTCGAGGCGGTCGGCGACATCGCCCCGTACGTCTCGGTGGAACCGCCGTCCATCAGGCTCTTTCCGGGTACCTCCGGCGTCGTGGAGCTGACCGTCGCCCCGCCCCGCACCCCGGACGCGACCGCCGGGCCGCACCCGTACGGCGTGCGCGTCCTGCCCACCGAGCATCCCGGGGCCGCCACGGTCGCCGAGGGGAACATCACCTTCACCACGTTCACGGAGGTACGGGCCGAGCTGGTCCCGCAGACCGTCAAGGGGCGCTTCAGGGGGCGGCCCAAGCTGGCCGTCGACAACCTCGGCAACACCGTGCTCACGGCGTCGATCGGCGGGGGCGACAAGAACAGCGACGACCTCTCGTACGAGATCGTCCCGTCCAACGTGCAGATCCAGCCGGGGCGCGCCGCCTTCGTGAAGGCGACGCTCAAGCCCCGGCAGATCACCTGGGTGGGGCAGAAGCAGCAGCGGCCGTACGAGCTGTCGGTGCGGCGCTCGGGATTCGAACCCCTGACGGTGAACGGGACCTACGTGCAGCGCACGCTGCTGCCCGTCTGGATGATGACCGCGCTGAGCCTGCTGCTCGCCCTCACCGTCACGGGACTCATCCTCTGGTTCACCTACAAGGCACCGGTCCGCACGCTCGCGCAGGAGAAACTGGAGAAGGTGGCAGCCACCACCCTGCCCCAGCCGCCCACCGCGCAGCCCACACCGGCCGCCTCGCCCACCGAACAGCCCAAGGCGTCCCCGGCCGGAGGCGGTGGCGGGGGCGGGAAGAAGAAGCCCCCGCCGGAGAAGCCCGCGCGGCCACCGCTGCCCATCACGTCGCAGGACAAGCCGAACCTGTTCGTGCAGTTCGCACAGGTACGGCTGGTCGAGGGAGCGGGCGGCTGCAAACTGACGGCCCCCTACACGGTGGGCAAGCTGGACGCCGCGACCGCGCTGGCGCTGACGTGCTTCCAGCAGTCCAGCGACTCACGGTTCGGCCAGTTCAGCCAGCTGGCGAAGACCGACGGGCTCGGAAACCTGGGCCGCACCACGATGACCGCGCTCCTGGCCTCGCACTTCGCCGCCGCCAAGTCGGTACCGCTGGACCAGAACCAGGCCAGCCCGGAGGTGCCGTGGGTGCGGAACATCCTGCTCTGGGGCACGCAGGGCGAGTTCGACGACGGCGACCTGGTCACGACCGTCAAGTACACGAAGGCCAACATCGACTATCTGCGCAAGCACATCCAGCTCCAGGAGAAGCCGACTCAGGCCGACACGGACCGGATCAGGGAGTACCAGGCCCAGTTCGGGGCCGAGCAGACCGGGGTGCTCGACGAGACGACCCTCACGAAGACGAAGCTGGGCTGGGTCCACACGCAGGACACGCCGGGCACGGTGACGGCCAAGGGCTGGCTGCCGGCCCCGATGAAGTAGTCGGTACCTGAGAAGCCGCCGGCATCGGTGAAGCAGCCGGCGCCGAAAAGGTAGTCGACCCGGATCCTGGACGGCGCCCTCTGCGGCCTCCTACCAGGAGGCGCCGTCCAGGACCAGCCGCCCCGCCTTGCGGTACTCGCGCCGGGCGCCCGCCAGCAGGTCCGCCGTCGACACCCCGTCGCCCCGGCCCGCCGCCGCGTACGCGGCCGTGACGACCGCGCTGCGGATCGAGCCGCCCGCCAGCTCGAAGTCCCGCGCGCAGGCGGCCGGATCGACGTCGTCGGCGCAGGGGACGTGGGCGAGGCCGTGCCGCCAGAGCGCCAGGCGCTGCTCCGCGTCGGGGAAGGGGAAGTCGACCACCAGGTCCAGCCGCCGTGTGAAGGCGTCGTCGATGTTGGAGCGCAGGTTGGTGGTCAGCAGGGCGATGCCGTCGAACGATTCCAGACGCTGCAGGAGGTAGGCGCTCTCCATGTTCGCGTGGCGGTCGTTGGAGCTGCTGACCTCGGAGCGCTTGCCGAAGACGGCGTCCGCCTCGTCGAAGAGCAGCACCGCGTCCGTTCGGTCGGCCTCGGTGAAGATCCGCTCCAGGTTCTTCTCCGTCTCGCCGACGTACTTGTCCACGACGGACGGCAGCTGCACGACGTAGAGGTCGAGGCCGAGTTCCCCCGCGACGACCTCGGCGGAGAGCGTCTTGCCGGTGCCGGAGTCGCCCGCGAACAGCCCCACCACGCCCCGCCCGCGCCCGCCGCCCGCGCTCAGCCGCCAGTCGCCGAGCACCCGGTCGCGGTGCCGGGCGCGCAGCACCAGTTCCCGCAGCTGCGCCAGCGGGCCCGGGGGCAGCACGAGATCGTTCCAGCCGACGTCGGGCCGGATGCGGCGGGCGTGCCGCTCGAGGCCCGACGCGGACTGCTGCCGGGCCGCGAACCGCAGGTGCGCGGCGGACAGCTCCGTGCCCTCGAACGCGGCGAGGTTCAGGGCCGCGCGGGACGCGCGGTCGATCCCGCCGGGCCCGAGCCGGTACGCCGCGACGACCGGCGCCAGGTCGAACCCCGGCTCCCCGGGGCCGAGCGCCGCCCGCCAGGCGTCGAGGTCGCCGGCCCGCTGCCGGGGCGCGTCCAGCACGATCGGGTCGCGTCCGCTGTCGCACCACTGCGGGTCGTAGGGGCGCGGGTCCGCGAACACGACGGGGATGTCGTTCACCGAGAGCGCCCGGATCAGCTCCTCGGGCTTCTCTGGCAGCGAGGTCACCACGATCGCGCGCCCCGTCAGCCGCGCCTCGCGCAGCAGCTCCCGGTACGGGGGGCGCTGCCCCGTCGTGGGCTCCCCCGGCGCCCGTTCCACCGGGGCGTGCTCGTCGGGGCGGTGGTCCGCCGGGCGTCCCCCCGGCGCGAAGTGCAGGGCCGGGAGACCGGCCGCGCCCAGGGCGGCGGTGGCGCAGGCGAGCCCGTCGCCGTCGCGGTGCTCCCGCAGGTAGACCGTGAGCGGGCGCGCCGCAAGCTGCCCGGCCAGCGTCCGGGTCAGCGGGTCGACGCCGTCCGGGGTGCCGGGGGCCGGCGCGCTCCCACCGTCCGCTTCGAGGGGCCGGTACGGGAGCGGGCGTACGGTTCCCCTGAGCGCCGGGTCGGGGGTGTCGTCGCCGAGCAGGTGCGCCACGACGCGGTCGGGAACGCGCAAGGAGCGGCTGAGGAAGGGGCGTTCCGGGTCCTCCACCTCGATCAGCCCCCGTGCGAGCAGCCGCGCGCCCGGATGGAACCGGGACCGCCCGGCGGCGGAGTGCGTGGCCACCCCGCACAGGTCGAGCGCGAGCGCGACGGTCGCCCGGCGGCGGGTGACGTCGTCGTTGAGGTAGCCGTACAGCGGCTCGAAGGTGCGGTCCAGGTCGGGTGCCAGCGCGATCAGCAGGATCCGGGTGTCGAGGGGGCTCAGGAGCAGCGAGTGGGCGAGCCGGTGCAGGCGGTCGTCCTCGGACGCCCAGGACTCGTCCGCACCTCCTGCCTCCGCCGGGGAGTCTGCCTCCTCCGGCTCTCCCGCGCCTGTCGCAAGTGCCCTCTCCGCCGCCCCGGACAGCAGGTGCCGTACCGCGTCCTCCGTCAGGTACATGCCCCGCATCGGGTCGGCGGCCGTCGGGTCCGTGGCGCTGCGGCGATCGACGAGGAGGGCCACCCGCCGGCGCAGCTCGGCGAGCCGTTCGAGCAGCGGCGAAGAGGAGTCGCTCACTTCCGCCGCTCCTGGAGGGTGGCGGCCGTGCCGTGCTTCGTCGTGAACTCCGCCTTGGCGGCGTCGACGCTCTCCGCGCTGTGGAAGCGCACGGGTCCGTCCCCGGGTACGCCGTCCGCCCCCCGCACCTCGACGCCGAGCCCCTCCGTGACCGGCGGACCGACCCGGTAGTCGGGGGACGCCAGGAAGGGTGCGGTGATGACCACGTCGAGGGAGGGCTTGAGTTCGCCGCCGAGCGCGGACCAGATGTCGGCGAGCGAGCGCGCCTCGGTGTGCAGGCCCGCGACGGTCAGCGGGATGGAGAGGCCGAGTCCGGCGAGGGTGCCGGTCAGGTCCTCCGGCGGGAGGATCTCCTTGGGCAGCAGTGTGTGCAGGACCGCGGAGAGCATCCGGTGCTCGTCCTGCGGGCGCTTGGTCCAGGCGGTGACGAGGTACGAGAGCCGGAACCAGCGCGGCGGCTGGTGCTCCTTGAGCGTGATCCCCTGCTCGTCGCGGAGCGCCACCCTGCCGCGCTGCCGTCGCTTGGTGTCCTCGCGGATGTCGTAGAGATACGCGTCGATGGTCGGGGCGTTGCGCCGGGCCGCCCAGTCGCGCGTCGGGGCGTCGAAGGTGACCTCGACGTCGGACCCCGCGAAGGAGCCGCGGGTGAGCAGCCCGCGCAGGATGTCGTCCACCTCGTGGATCACGGTCGTGCTGCCCTTCGCTGTCGGCGCCCGGGCATGGGAGAGCCCAGTCCATCGTGGTCGCCGGGACGCCTGTCCCGCGAGGCACCCGGGGGACGATCACGGGGCAACCCCGCTGCCCCCGCGGCGCCCGTCTTCTGTCCGCGG
Source organism: Streptomyces sp. NPDC006733 (assembly GCF_040636125.1). Lineage (NCBI taxonomy): Bacteria > Bacillati > Actinomycetota > Actinomycetes > Kitasatosporales > Streptomycetaceae > Streptomyces > Streptomyces sp. NPDC006733. The sequence goes on from NZ_JBEYJD010000013.1 coordinate 147,129, forward strand.
GGGCCTTGCACATCGGTCCGGGGGCCCTCACCAGCGCACGGACCGTCAGCTGTAGCCTCAGATGTAGCCCTCGCGCAGCGCGTAGGCCACGGCATGGGCCCGGTTGCGCAGGTGCAGACGGGTCGTCAGGCCGTGCATCACGTTCTTGACCGTGCGTTCGGAGTACGAGAGCTTGGCCGCGATCTCCCCGGTGTCCATCCCCTCGGCCACCAGCCGGAGCACATCGACCTCGCGTGGCGCCAGCCCGGACGCCGTGGCCGCGGACACGCTCGTCGTGCCGCGCTGCAACGTGCCGACCTGGGCTATCAGCCGTCCCAGCAGGTCCGACGGCAGGTCCCCGTCACCCCGGGAGGCGGCGAGCACCGCCTGGAGGAGGCGGTGGCCGGTGGCCTCGCGCCGCCAGACGATCGCGCCGACCCCGTACTCGATCACCTGGAGCAGCTCCGCCTCGCGGATCAGGCTCGTGACGAGGACGGCCTTGGCGCCGTCCGCGCGGGTCAGCCGTCGCAGCCGGGACAGCGTGGGTTCGTCCAGCGTCTCGGCGAGCAGCACCGCGACCGTGCCCGGCCGGCTCGTGCCCTCCTCGACCAGCTCGACCAGCTCGACCTCGGAATGCCGGCGCAGTTGGCTGACCGCTCCGTCGAGGGACAGCGGGTCGGACGCGTGGACTTCGACCGGAATTCGATGGGAGTTTCGATGAACCATGCCATACGTCCTCGCGTCTTGTTCGACGGAACCAGCTATGCCTGCATTAACCATCCATCCTTCCCTCGCTGTGAGGACCACCACCACCGTGGCTAACCACGAGACCGACCACGAGATCGGCGGCGGCTTCTGATGGCTCTGGGCTCGCATCAGCAACCTGCCCGTCGGCTGGTCACGGCCCTGCCGTCGGCCGGACGTCCGACCGCGGGACCCGGCTCTTCCGAGCTCCTGGAACGCGATGCCGCACTCGATCTGCTGGCGACGGAGGCGGACCGGGCCGTCCGCGGATCCGGGCGGCTGGTGCTGTTCCGCGGGCCCACCGGTACGGGCCGCAGCGCGCTGCTGGAGGCCGCCGCGGAGCGGGGCGCGCAGCTCGGCATGCGGGTCCTGCGGGTCCATGCCTCCGCCGAGTGCTCCGGTCGTCCGCTGGCTCTCATACGGCAGCTCCTCAACTCGTCCTCCGGTCCCCGCAGCCTGAGCAACGTCCCGGACGAGCCGGACCACTTGCACCTGAAGTACGCGGCGCTGTGGCGATTACTGTGCGAGCTGGCGGCCGAATCGCCGCTGCTGGTGGCTGTGGACGACGCCCATCTCGCCGACCGGGACTCCCGGACGTGGCTGACGGAGGCTGCCCGACGGCTGGCCGGCATGCCGGTCCTACTGGTGGTCACCGAGCGGGGGCAGTACGACATCGCCCCGCCCACGCCGGGCCTCGCGTACTCGCTGCCCCCCGGCGTGGTCCGGTCCCATGCCCTGGCGCCGCTGAGCCGTCCCGCCGCCGAGCAGCTGGTGCGCCGCGTCCTGGGCGCGGACACCAGCGGAACCTGGGTCGACGGCTGCGTACGAGCGGGCGCCGGCAACCCCCTGCTGCTGCGCTCGCTGCTCGACGACCTGCGGGCGGTCTTCCCGGCCGGCGGACAGGACGGTGGCGGATCGGGCAGTGATGGAGCAGGTAGCGGCGGATCAGGCAGCGGCGGATCAGGCAGCGGTGGCCTGGACATCGGCGGCCCGGAGCCCCGACTGCCCGAGGACTGCGCCGAGCTGTACCCGGGGGCGTTCGTGGCGGCGGTCTCGTGGTGGCTGAGAGGCGCGGGCCTCGGGGGCACCGGCGTGGCCCGCGCGCTCGCGGAGCTGGAGGACTCGGCGCCGGAGCGGTACGACGAGGTCGGGCTCGGCCTGCGCCCGGGACCTGCCGCGCCCGACGGACCGGGCCCGGGCCACGACCCCGGTGGGTTCGGCGGCTCCGGGGACTTCGGTGACTCCGGGGACTTCGGTGACCTCGGGGACTTCGGGGACTTTCTCGCCGAACTCACCGGCTCCGACCCCGACCGCGTCGACGGCTGGATCACCGCGATGGTCCGGCTCGGGCTGCTGCGCCGCGCGTCCGGAACCGTTTCCGGCAGCGCCTCCGGCGCCGGCGTCCCGCGCTTCGCGCATCCGCTGCTGCGCGGGGCGGTCCTCGACGGCTGGCCCCGCTCGCACCGGCAGGCCCTGCACCAGCGCGCGGCCGAACTGCGCCAACGCCGGGGCGACGGGGCCGAGGCGGTGGCCGGGCACCTGCTGCGTACCACCCCCGCCGGCACGGCCGGGGGCGCGGCGGCCGTCGACAAGGCGCTCCTGGACGCGGCGGCCGACGCGTCCAGGGCCGGCAGGACCGGCGCCGCCGCGCTCTACCTGCGCCGCGCGCTGGACGAACCGCTGCCGCGCGAGCGGCGGTCCGCGGTGCTGACCGAACTCGGCGAGCTGGAGTTCGCCACCCTGCGGAACGGAGGGATACCCCGGCTGGCCGAGGCGCTGCGCCTCCAGGAACGGCCCCGGGGACGGGTGCTGGCCGCGGTCAACCTGGGCAACGCCCTGGCCAACCGGGGCAAGCCGCACGCCGCTCTCGACGTCATGCGGGATCTGGGCCCGCTGGACGCGGAACCCGTCCTCGCCCGTACGGTCCAGACGGCGACGGCGTTCTTCTCCGACCACGACCCGGAGATCCGGCGGGCCGTCTACACCCGGCTCCACGAGCGGGCCGAGCACTCCCCGGAGCGGCTCAGCCCGGCCCAGCGCGGGCTGCTGATCCGGTACCGGGCGGCGGCCGGGCTGCTGTCCGCGGAGTCGGCCGTACGGGAGGTCCAGCGGCTGCTGGCCGCCCCGGAGGATCCGCTGCTGGTGCCGTACCTGCTGGCCACGGCCGCCGCCGTGACCCAGTGGGCCGACGCGCCGGACGACGCCGAACGGCTCGTCAGGACCGGGCTGACCGAGCACTGGCTGACGCCGCTGCACCCCGTCCACCGAGCGCTGCTCAACGTGCGGGTGGACACCGCCGCTGCCCGCGGCGACTTTCAGCGGGTGCTGCGGGAGACCGCCGACCGGCTGCGGACGCCGGACGAGGCCGCCCGTACCGGTGCGAGCAACTTCCTGGCCCAGCGCGTCATGGCGCTCGTCGAATGCGATCGGTCCGCCGAGGCCGAGCGGCTCGTCGCCGGCATCAACACCGAGCAGGCGCAGCCCGGTTGGGAGCTGCACCGCTTCCTGTACGCGCGGGGCGTCCTGCGGGCGTCCGTCGGCGATCCGGCGGGGGCCCTGGCCGACTTCCTGGAGTGCGGCCGGCGCCAGCGCGGCCGCGACGTGGAGAGCCCCGTCGTCACCCCGTGGCGTTCGGCGGCCGCCGAATGCCACCTGCTGCTGGGGGAGGAGCCGCAGGCGCTCGCGCTCGCCGAGGAGGAGAGCCGGTACGCCGCCGTGTGGGGCACCCCCCGGGTGCGGGGCCGTGCGCTGCGCGTCCTGGGCGCGGCCACCGGCGGCCGGCGGGGGCTCGAACTCACCGCCGAGGCCGTCGCCCTCCTGCGCGGCACCTCGCTCGACGTCGAGCTGATCCCCGCGCTCATCGCCCACGGCCTGCAACTGACGGCCGCCGGGCAGCCCCGTCCCGCGCGTCCGCTGCTCCGGGAGGCCGCGACGATGGCCGAGCGGCTGGGCGCGGCCCGGCTGTCGGGCACCGTGCAGCGGGCTCTGCGCGCCAGCGGCACCCGCCGCTGGAACGTCGCGCTCACGGGGCCGAGTTCACTGACGGCCGGTGAGCGCCGCATCGCCGCGCTGGCCGCCGACGGCCGGACGAACGCCGAGATCTCCGAGCTGCTGCACCTGGCACTGCGGACCGTGGAGACCCATCTGACCAGCACCTACCGCAAACTCGGCATCCGCCGGAGGGTCGACCTACCGGCCGTGCTGAACGGCGACGCGCGACAGCCCACGTGACCGGCGCGCGTGGCCCCCGGCCGCCCTGCTCCGGCCGGGGTGCCGCCGCCCGCGTTCAGACCCGGTCGAGCCGGGGAGCGCCGTCGAGGATGGCGAGTTCCCAGGAGGTGGCCTGGCGTTTCCACTCGGGGGCGACGGTCGCGTAGGTCGTGACGTCGTGCCAGCAGCCCTGGGTCCGGAAGAGCTCGCGGAGGGTGGCCTCGGGGCGCAGACCGGCGGCGTGCATAACCTTCGGCATGTGCTCGTGGTCGCTGCGGTGGCCGGCCCAGATGCGGTGCAGGCCCAGGTGGCCGAAGCCGTAGGCCATCAGCAGGCGCCCGGCCTCGTGCCCCTGCCCGCGCATGGGGGCGCCGGGCAGCAGGACCAGGCTGCTGAGCATCGCGTTGCTGCCGTAGTCCTCGACGAGCAGCCCCATGGTGCCGACGAGGGTGTCGTCGTCCGGCGAGCAGACGGCCAGGGTGTACTTGCGCCGGGGGTGGGTGTGCGGCTGGGCGAGGTTCTTCGCGAAGGCGTCGTGGGCCTGCCGGTCGTCCATGCGGTCGATGCCGAGGTAGCGGGTCAGGACGCGGTGGGTGAGGATGCGGGCGAAGGCGTCGTGGTCGCCGGCGTGCAGCTCGCGCAGCCGCAGATGCTCGCCGCGGAGTTCGGGGACGTGGTTCACCGGGCGGCTCCGTGCGGTGCGGGCAGGGACGGCGCGTGGATCGGGGCCGGGATCGAGGAGAGCGCCGGGATGAGCGTCTCCAGGTCCACGAAGTGGCGGCCGGAGGGCAGTGGTTCGCCCAGCAGGATGCGCCGGGCGGCGTCGGCGACCAGCGCCGCGCCGAGCATGACGCCTTCGGCGAGTTGGGGCCAGCTGGAGAGGGAGCGGCCGACCCGGGTGAGGGCGTCGGCCATGGCGGGGCTCAGGCGCTGCTCGTCGACGATGGTGAGCAGCAGGCGGATGGCCTGCTCCCGGTCGAGGCCGCGTACGTCGTCGGCGGTCGTCGCGCCGGTGCGGCCGTGGAAGAGCGGGCGCTCCGGTTCGAGGTCGAAGCGCTCGATATCGAGCATGCCCCGGTCGTTGGTGTCCATGAGGACCGGTACGCGCCGACGGCGTGCGACCTCGCGGGCGGCCACCTTCACCCAGGGGGTGTCGCACTCCTCGACCAGCAGGTCCAGGCCGCGACCGCGGTCGCCCCCGCCGAAGAAGTCCTCGATGGTCTCCTCGGTCACGCCGCCCCGGTGGATCTCGATGTCCAGGTACGGGTCGAGTTCGTACAGCTGGCGTGCGCACAACACGCTTTTCTCCACGCCGAGTTCGTGGACGCCCGCCCGCAGCCGGTTCAGGTTCGACAGGCCGAGCCGGTCGTGGTCCGCCAGCCGGAACGACCCGCCCACGCCCTCCATCGCGCACGTCAGCGCGGCGCTGCTGCCCACCGACAGGCCGATGACGCCCACCCGGCGCCCCAGCAGGGCCTGCTGCTGCTCACGGGTGATCTTGTCGCGGTTGCGGTCGGTACGCACCAGCCGGAACTCGGCCTCGGGCAGCAGGTGGACCAGCCGCCCCGACCACGGGTACCAGACCCACCGGCCATAGGCGGCGGGCCGCCCGCCCAGGGCGTCGGCGACGGCGCGCGCCGGAGCACGCCCCCCGAACGGGTCCTGCGGCGCCAGGCACCGCAGCAGTTCCTCGACCTGGTCCTCGATCCGGTCATGGACCTCACGCAGCCGGTCCGACGCCCGCAGCTCGGCCAGCACCGCCGCTTCGGCAGGACGGGACGGGTCCAGCACCATCGGACGAAACGATTCGCTCGCCTGGCGGGGCGTGGGCAGCACAAGGTGGTCCGGCTCTGCGCCGGAGGGTTGGGGGTGTGTCACGGCAAGGACGCTAGCAACCGAAAGATCTTGAAACCGGTCCTATCACCCCGCGGAGGCGCACTCGAATTGATCTTCGACCCAAGTGCGCCTACCCCGCTCCCTGTACGCCCCCTGGCGCGGCGCTGGAACCTACAGGCCCAGCGACTTCGCCACGACCCCGCGCATGATCTCGGTGGTGCCGCCGTAAATGCGGGAGACGCGGGCGTCGGCGTAGCGGCGGGAGATGGCGTACTCGGACATGAAGCCGTAGCCGCCGTGCAGTTGCAGGCAGCGGTCGACGGTTCGGCCCTGCAGCTCGGTGGCCCACCACTTGGCCTTGGCCGCGTCCGCGGCGAGCAGCGTTCCGTCGTTGAGGGCGTTGACGCACTGGTCGACGAAGGACTGGGTCACGTCGACCTCGGTGGCGATCTCGGCGAGGACGAACTTGGTGTTCTGGAAGGCGCTGATCGTCGTGCCGAACGCCCGGCGCTCCTTGACGTATCCGATGGTCTCCTCGAGCGCCGCCCGCGCTTCGGCCAGCCCGGCGACGGCGATCGACATCCGCTCCTGCGCCAGCTTGGCCGTCAGGTGCGCGAACGCCTCGTTCTCGGTGCCGAGCAGGTTCGCGGCCGGGACGCGGACGTCGGTGAACGACAGTTCGGCGGTGTCCTGGGCGTGCAGGCCGAGCTTGTCCAGGTTGCGGCCCCGTTCGAAGCCCGGCATTCCCCGCTCGATGACCAGCAGCGACAGCCCCCGATGCCGGTCGTCGGACGTCCGGACGGCGGTGATCACCAGATCGGCGTTGATGCCGTTGGTGATGAAGGTCTTGGCGCCGTTGACCACGTAGTCGCCGCCGTCGCGCCGCGCGCTGGTGCGGATTCCGGACAGGTCCGATCCCGCGCCCGGCTCGGTCATCGCGATCGCCGCGATCAGCTCGCCGCTCGCCAGCCCCGGGAGCCACCGGCCCTTCTGTTCCTCGGTCGCGTAGCTCAGGAAGTACGGCAGGCACACGTCGTTGTGCAGGGTCAGGCCCAGGCCGGCCCCGCCGATCCCGGCGGCGGCGACCTGCTCGCCCATGACCTGGTTGAAGCGGAAGTCCGGCACCCCTCCCCCGCCGTACTCCTCCGGGACCGCCATGCCGACGAAGCCGCTCTGCCCGGCTACGGCGAACACCTCACGCGGCATCAGCCCCTCCCGCTCCCAGGCGTCGAAGTGCGGGACGACGACCTTGTCGGTGAAGGCCCGGAAGGCCTTGCCGAAGGCCTGATGCTCGTCGTCGTAGTGCTTGCGTTCCATGGTGTGTGTCCGTTTCGTTCGAGGAGTGGCACCGCGTTCACGCGCGGGCGGTGGCGGCGCGGTCGTCTCGTCGCCGTGACCGGAGGAGCGTCGTCCCGCACCGTGGAGGAGGACCGGCGGCTCCCCCGCTCCCGCACGGTGCGGGTCGTTCATGTCAGTGGACCTTGCGTTCCTGGTTCGCCCAGTGCGCGGCGCGCAGGTCGCGCTTGAGTACCTTGCCCGCGCCGGAGACCGGCAGCGCGGCGACGAACTCGAAGCTGCGGGGGATCTTGTAGTTGGCGATGTGCTCGCGGCAGAGGTCCGTCAGTTCCCCGGCGGCGACGGCGGCGTCCGGGCGCAGCACGACCACGGCGTGCACGCGCTCCCCGTAGGTCGGGTCCGGGACGCCGATCACGGCGACGGCGGCGACGGACGGATGCCGGGCGACGGCCTTCTCGACCTCGACCGAGTACACGTTCTCACCACCGGTGACGATCATGTCCTTGATGCGGTCGACGATGAACACGTACCCGGCGTCGTCCATGTAGCCCATGTCCCCGGTGTGCATCCAGCCGCCGCGCAGCGCCTCCCGGGTCTCGTCGGGGCGGTTCCAGTAGCCGAGCATGACGTTCCCGCCGCGGGCGACGACCTCGCCGACGGTCCCGCGGTCCACCTCGGTGTCGTCGGGGTCCACCACGCGGACCTCGCTGGACGCGGTCGACCGGCCGGCCGAGCGGCGGCGGACCGGGTCGGCGTGGTCCTCGGGCAGCAGCACGGTGGCGATGGGGGACAGTTCGGTCATCCCGTATCCCTGGGCGAAGCCGGCCTGCGGGAAGAGCCGCATGGAGCGCTCCAGGACCGCGTCCGGCATCGGCGACGCACCGTAGATCACGTGCTGGACGCTGCTCAGGTCGGCGGCGGCCGTGTCGGGGTGGTCGGCCAGGAGCTGCAGCATGGTGGGCACGAGCAGGGACTCGGTGACGCGGTGCCGCTCGATGGTGCGGATCACGGCGGCGGGGTCGAACGCCGGCACCATGACGTGGGTGCTCTCCCGCAGCAGGCCCATGAACCAGGCGAAGATGTCCGCGAGGTGGAACATGGGCGCCGCGTGCAGCAGCCGGCCCCGGTCGGTGACCACGGGGTGGGTGGCGAGCACGCCCAGAGCGCTGCAGAGCACGTTGTCGTGGCTGAGCATCACGCCCTTCGCGCGGCCGGTCGTCCCACCGGTGTAGAAGATCCCGAACAGGTCCGTGCCACCGCGCCGCAGGTCCTCGACGGGCTCGGCGGCGGCCAGCAGCTCCTCGTACGACAGCAGGCCCGGTCCGGGCATGCCCTCGCCGCAGTGGACGAGGGTCGTCAGCGCCGGGCAGCGCTCCATGAGCGGGCCGGTGAGCGGGGCGAACTCGTCGTCCACCAGCAGGACCCCGAGGCCGGCGTCGGTGATGGCGAACGCGTTCTCGGACACCGTCCAGCGGGTGTTGAGCGGCACCGCGACCAGGCCGCCCCAGGCGCAGGCCAGCAGGTACTCGTGGTAGCGGTCGGAGTTCAGGGCGAGGATGCCGACCCGGTCGTCCGCGGCCAGCCCCAGCCCCCGCAGCGCACCCGCCAGCCGGGCGATCCGCTGGACGGACTCCGTCACCGTGACCGACCGCTCTCCGTGGATCGTCATGAGGCGGCCGGGGTCGCGCTGCACGCTGCGGTGCAGCGAGTGCGTCACGTACATGGTGTCTCCACTCCAGCGATGTGAATCATCATGAGTTCGATCCACGGGTCATATCGGCGATGTTATTCAGTTACAGCAGCATTACAAGACCCTAAGTGAAGATTGACTAATGTTTCTGATACGGTCCGTGCCAGCAACCGAGACTCAGGAGGGCCGCATGGCTGATCGAGTGTTCGTCGCCGGCGTCGGGATGATTCCCTTTGCGACGCCGCGAACCAGCAACCCCTACGACCAGATGGCGCAAGAGGCGGTCACCCGCGCGCTCACCGACGCCGGGCTGACCTACGCCGCCGTGCAGCAGGCGTACGCCGGCTATGTGTACGGCGACTCGACGAGCGGGCAGAACGCCCTGTACGGCGTCGGGATGTCCGGCATCCCGGTGGTCAACGTCAACAACAACTGCTCCACCGGATCGTCGGCACTGTGGCTGGCGCGCCAGGCGATCCTCGGCGGCACCGCCGACTGCGTCCTGGCCCTGGGATTCGAGCAGATGCGGCCCGGCGCGATCGGCTCCCAGTGGGACGACCGCCCCAGCCCGCTGGGACGCCTCGAAGCGATCGCGGCCGGCGTCCAGGGCGAGCACCCCGGCGTCCCCACCGCCGCCCAGCTCTTCGGGGGCGCCGGCGCGCAGTACATGGAGCGGTACGGCACCGGGCCGGAGCTGTTCGCGAAGATCGCGGTCAAGGCCCGGCAGCACGCGGCGCACAACCCCTACGCGGTCTTCCGCGCGCCGGTCACCCTGGACGAGGTGCTCCAGTCCCCGATGATCTTCGATCCGCTCACCCGGCTCCAGTGCTGCCCGCCCACCTGCGGCGCCGCCGCCGCGATCCTCGTCAGCGAGGACTTCGCCCGAGCGCACGGGCTGCGGACCGACGTGGCGATCGCCGCCCAGGCGCTGGTCACCGACACCCCCGCGAGCGTCTCCGGCGACCGGATGAGCCTGGTCGGCTACGACATGACCCGCGCCGCGGCCGACCAGGTCTACGAGCGGGCGGGCGTGGGCCCCGAGGACATACCGGTCGTGGAACTGCACGACTGCTTCACCACCAACGAGGTGCTCAGCTACGAGGCCCTGCGGCTGACCCCCGAGGGCACGGCGGACACGTTCGTGTCCGACGGCGACCACACCTATGGCGGCCGGGTGGTCACCAACCCCTCCGGCGGGCTGCTGTCCAAGGGCCACCCGCTGGGCGCCACCGGCCTGGCCCAGTGCGCCGAGCTGACCTGGCAGCTGCGCGGCGAGGCCGCCGACCGCCAGGTCGACGGCGCCTCGCTCGGGCTCCAGCACAACATCGGGCTCGGCGGAGCCGCCGTGGTCACCCTGTTCCAGAAGGTGGGCTGACCATGGCGATCGATGAACGCCGTGCGCTGGAGCTGGAGCTCGCGCCCTTCGAGGTGGTGATCGAGCGCGGACGGCTGCGGATGTTCGCCGCCTCGATCGGCGAGAGCGACCCGGCCTGCACCGACGTCGAGGCCGCCCGCGCGGCCGGGCACCCGGACCTGCCGGTGCCGCCGACCTTCCTGTTCTCGGTGGAGCTCGACGGCCCGCGGCCCTTCGCCTTCCTCGAGGACCTCGGGATCGACCTGGCCACGGTGCTGCACGGCGAGCAGTCGTTCACCTACCACCGGCCCGTCCACGCCGGCGACACGATCACCGTGCGGCAGCGGATCGTGAGCGCCACCGCGAAGACCCCGGCGATGGACTTCCTGGTCCGCCGCAGCACGTTCCGGCGCGGCACGGAACTCGTCGCGGAGGCGGAGAACCTGACCATCGTCCGAGCGGGAGGCCTCGCGTGATCACATCCGGCACCGTCCTGGAACCGCTGGAGCTGCCGGCCGTCAGCCGCACCACGCTCGCCCTGTTCGCGGGCGCCTCCGGCGACCACAACCCCGTCCACATCGACCTCGACGCGGCCCGTGCCGCCGGACGGGACGACGTCTTCGCCCAGGGCATGCTCTCGATGGCCTACCTGGGGCGGCTGCTCACCGCCTGGGCCCCGCAGGACCGGCTGCTAAGCCTCAAGGTCCGCTTCGTGGCGATCACCCCGCTGTACGCGCGGCCGGTCTGCCACGGAACGGTGCGCTCGGTCGCCGACGGAGTCGCCACCGTCGACCTCCAGGTCCGGCTCGCCGACGGCACGACCACCCTGACCGGCACCGCCACGCTGCGCGCCGCATGACCACCGCGGCAAGCGCCGCATGACAACTCCCTCGCACGCCGTATGACCGCCCCGCATGACCACCCCGTCGAAAGGCAGCATCCCCATGAGCAAGCTCAGCAACAGGACCGCGCTGGTCACCGGCTCCGGCCGCGGCATCGGCCGGGCGATCGCCCTCAAGCTCGCGTCCGAGGGCGCGAACGTGGTGGTCAACGACCTCGACGCGGAACCGGCCGCCGAGACGGTCGCCGCCGTCGAGGCGCTGGGCGCCCGCGCGGTCGCCTGCGTCGGCAGCGTCACGGATCCCGGCTTCGCCGACGACTTCGTCAAGACGGCGGTGGACGCGTTCGGCGGCATCGACATCATCGTCAACAACGCCGGCTACACCTGGGACAACGTCATCCAGAAGATGGACGACGAGCAGTGGGACACCATCCTGGACGTCCACCTGAAGGCCCCGTTCCGCATCCTGCGCGCGGCCCAGCCGATCCTGCGGGAGCAGGCCCGGCGCGACGCCGAGGCGGGGACCCCGACCGTCCGCAAGGTCGTCAACATCTCCTCCGTCGCCGGGCTCGGCGGGAACGCCGGGCAGGCCAACTACGCGGCGGCCAAGGCGGGCGTGACCGGCCTGACCAAGACCCTGGCCAAGGAGTGGGGCCGCTACAACGTCACCGTCAACACCGTCGCCTTCGGCCTGATCAGCACGCGGCTCACCGAGGCCGCCGCCGACGGCAACAGCGTGATCGACATCTCGGGCCGCCGGATCGCGGTCGGCGTCAGCCCCGGGCTGCTCGCCGCGGCGGAGCAGCTGATCCCGCTCGGCCGCGCCGGGACGGTCGACGAGGCGGCCGGGGCGGTGTACCTGCTGTGCGCGCCCGAGTCCGACTACGTCAGCGGGCAGACCCTAGTGTGCGGGGGCGGCTGGACCAACTGAGCGGCCGCCGGAACGCCTGGTGGGGGCCGGGACGCCGGACGGGAGCCTGGACGCCTGCTGGGGAGCCGGAACGCCGGACGTTCCGGCTAGGCTGAACGCACCACACCCGATCGAGAGGGCCGCGCGTGACGGCACCGCAGACCGATGCCGGCAGGCCCCGGCCCGGGACCCGGCCGGCGAACCGGCGGGAACTGGTGCTGGCGGCGGCCGGGAAGCTGTTCTACGACCGCGGCTACGACCAGGTGAGCATGGGCGACATCGCCGAGGCGGTCGCCATCGGCCCCTCGGCGCTCTACCGGCACTTCAGCAGCAAGCAGGAGCTGCTGTTCGAGGTCATGAAGTCGTCCCTGGCCCTGATCACCACCCGGCTCGAGGCGATGAGTTCACCCTTCCGGCCCGACTGGACGCGTGACCTCGTCGCCGCCGGCGCCGACGTCCGGCTGGGCCTCCTGTGGCAGCGGGAGACCGGCCACCTGTCCGAGGCGCAGCGCACACTGATCCACACCACGATCAGCGCGACCGGCCAGCTCACGACGGACCTGATCCTGCGCACCCGCCCGGAGCTGTCGCCGGACGAGGCCGACTTCCTGGCGTGGGGGACGCTGACCGTCCTGCTGAGCCCCGGGTTCCAGCGCTCGCGCGACACCGTGGACCCCGCGCTGATGGCCGCCATCGTCTCCGCCGTCGTCCACTCCCCCGCCCCGGTGCCGCAGGACCGGCCCGTCGGCCCGTCGCTCGGGCTGCAGCCGCGGTCCCGGCGCGAGCGGCTGCTCACCGAGTCCGTCCGCCTGTTCGCCGCCCGCGGCTATCCCAACGTCGGCATCGAGGACATCGGGGCCGCGCTCGGCATCGCGGGCCCCAGCGTCTACAACCACTTCGCCACCAAGGCCGACATCCTGGTGACGGCCCTGACCCGCGGCTGGGCCTATCTGCAGATGGACCTCGGCGACGTCCTGGCCTCCTCCCCCGACACCCGGACGGCACTGCGGGGCATGATCGACTCCTATGTGCGGCTGGGAGTGCGCCACCCGGAGATCGTCAGCCTCATCCTGACCGAGACGCGCCACCTCCCCGAGGACTCCAGGAACATGCTGCGCCAGGCCCAGCGCGAGTACCTGGCCGAATGGGTCGCCGTCGTCCGCGCCAACTCCCCCGACCTCACCGAGTCCGAAGCCCGCGCCCGGCTGGCGGCCGTCGTCGCCCTGGTCAACAACCAGGTGCGGACACCGCACCTGCGCGACCGCTTCGACATGGCACCGTCGCTCGCCGCCCTCTGCACCCCACTGCTCACCCCCCGCTGACCGGGACTACCGCCCGGCGGCGGCCATGTCCCCGGTGTCGGCCGACCCCGGGACGGCGTCGAGCGCGAGTCGGGCCTCGACGCGGCCCGCACAACGGCCACGGTGGGGGCAGCCCCCGGCCGGATACGGCGATGAGCCCCGTCGCCGTCACCCGCCCTCTCCAGCAAGCTTCTTGCCAACGGGGCGGACCGCTCTGCGGATCGGCCGAATGACACCTCATGAGGTCGGGATGCAGCGCATGCGGCAGGTGCCGGTCACGGTGACGACTGCGGTGGCGGTGCTCGCGGCGCCGACGGCCGCGCTGGCCGCGTCGGGTTGCACGAAGGGCTGGACGACATCACCGCCACCAGTGCCGTAGGCGCGCTGATGGAGGTGCGGGACGGGCGCCGCCAGGTCACGATCGCGCTCACGCCCGACTTCCGCGGCGACCCCGACGACGCCGTCGACGCGCTCCTGAACAAGGTGTTCTGCGACTGACCACCCGCCTCGGCCTCCGTCACGCCCCCCGCACGCCACCCCGCCCCAGGCTGCGGTACATCACCACCGCCACGCACGCCACGACGGGCACGACCACGGCCGGCACGGTCATCCAAGGGATCCTCGTCCACACGGCCACGAGCCCCACCCCGAGGCAGACGGAGGCGATGGTGATGAGCATCCGCCTGCCGTACGGGTTCCAGGTAAGGGGCGCGACAGCACGGCCGTTGATCAGTCGCACCGCCCCGAAGACGAACGTCAGGACGGCGAGGAGCCCGGCGACCAACCCGATGGCGGCGTTCATCTGGAGCTCGTCACGGGGCGCGTCGGACGTGTTCTGCCGGACGCCGTCCTTGGCGAGCGCGACGATGGTCCGGCGCCAGACGGTGCCGGTCACCTCGTCGCCCTGATGCAGCGTCTCCAGCAGCGGCCCCGGATCACCGAACTCCACGGCACCCCGCCAGGAGGTCCCGTCCTTCAGGTCCGCGCGATACGTGGTGGACCTCCCGCTGTCCTTGACCACGGTCTTCTCGACCGTGTACTGCCAGCTGCTCCGGCAGTCCGTCTCGGCCCGGACCTGCGCGCTCGCAGCCGCCGGGCACGCCCCGGCCGCCTGGTAGGCCCGGTAGCGCTCCCCGTCGGCGGGCAGCCACCGCGCGAAGGCGAGAACGCAGAGCGCCGCCGCGACCAGCGACCCCAGGACCAGCAACCCGCCCAGAAGCCGGGCCCGGCCGGGCGACGACCGCCTCACTGTGCCTTGCGCTGTCTTCCCCGTGCTGTGTGTTGTGACCATCGTTCGCTGCGCTGGCATCGCACACCCCCTGCGCCACATCCTCCACCCGCCGGGAACGGAGGGGCGAGCAGGGGTGCGCGTCGGTCTCCGACCCCGTCTACTCCGGTGTTTCCGGGCAGACGCTGCCGAGCCAGAGGGTGTCGCGGGCGCGGGTCATCGCGACGAAGAGCTGTCTGCGGGCGAGTTCTCCGCGTTCGCGCGCGGTCTCGTTCTTCTCCTCGAACACGCGCAGTGCGGCGTCGTGTTGCGGGAGATAGACGTCCTTGAACTCCAGCCCCTTGGCGCGCCGATAGCTTCCGAGCTTCACGGCGTCGACCGTGTGTCCGTCGTAGCGTTCCAGCGGGCAGACGGGAATCCCGGCCTGCTCGAGGAGCCGCTGGTAGTGGGAGACATCGCGCAGGGACGGACAGAGCAGTGCCGTGTCACCCCACTCGCCGGCCGTCACGGCATCCTGCGGATCGCCACGGCGACGGAGGGCGTCGAGGAGGGCCTGGTCGTGGTCGGCGATCGTGTGCTGCACGACGCGGATGACCCGGCCGTCGTGGTAGGTGAGGTCGACATCCCGGCGCCCCGGAACGCGCGTGCCGTCGATGTCCTCGAAGGCGTCCCCAGCGACGATGCTCAGGGCAGCGTCGAGAATCTCCTCGGCGTTGCGGTAGTTGGTCCTCAGCACCTGACCGCGATCGCCGCGGATGTCGACACCGGCGTCGGACAGGCGGAACCCGCCGGGATAGACGGCCTGCTGGCCGTCGCCGACGACGAGCAGACCGTTCGGGGCGTCACCGACAAGGGCGTGCAGCAGTCGTACCCCGACAAGGGTCAGATCCTGGACCTCGTCGGCGATGACCGCTGCGTACGGTGAGCGGTCGGGGTGGGCGCGGACCTCGGCGTGGGCGAGGGTGAGGATGTCGTTGAAGTCATGGACCCCGCGCTCGGTGCGATGATGCTCGTACGCCTCGAACAGCGCCCACACGGCCTCGCGGTGGACGCGCCGCAGCCCGGCAAGCCGGCGGTGCCTGGGCAGTACCGCGTACTGATCGAAGTCGGTGATGCCCCGCCCTTTGATGACGTAGTCGATCTCCTCGCGCCAGTACTGCGGCGCGGGGTCGATCTCCGTGAGGCAGCTGTCGCGGCCGACGTTCTTCCACGCGTGGCTGAAGGCCGTCTGCGCCTTGTCGCCGTGCAGGCGGGTCGGGACACCCCGCTCGTGGAGAAAGTCCTGCGCCCAGGCGTGGAGGCTGTGGAAGTGGACGCGGTCGGCCACCGCCGGGGCCATGGTTCTCAGGAACGTGCGCTGCACCCGGGGCAGGTTGTTGGCGAACGTGACGTACAGGATCTGCCCGGTGGTCCGCTGCGCGAGGTAGGCGGCCCGGTGCAGCGCCACCACCGTCTTGCCCGTACCGGCGGGGCCGCTGATCCGGGCGGGCCCGGACCACCTGCGGCGTACGAGCGCGATCTGGTCGGGGTGCAGGAACGTCATCCACTGCTCGATCGGCCCCCGCCGCGCCGCCTCGATGGCAGCGTCACGCAATCCGTCGGCGTCGAACAGCCCGTCGGGAGCAGCGCCCTGTGGCACGGACTGCCGGGAAACGGCCGCAGCGCCCGTTCCGGATCGGGCGGCCGCTTCGACGGCCGATCCCTCGTAGGCGGGAAAATAGCCCTCGAGATAATCAGCGACAGCGCGAATCACCTCAGCACGCAGCCGGTGCCGCTCGGACAGCAGCGCCGACCCCACCTCGTGCTCACCCAGCAGCCGGATCCGCCCCAGAGTGCTGTCGACTCGATGGCCCGCGAAGACCATCAGCGGCTGTATCGCCACCGGTGACAGACCGAGCCGCGCCACAGCGCTCTCGGTCGTCCGCGTCACGGCCAGCAGCTTGCCCGCGTCGCTGTCCCGGGATTCACCGCCGGCACCCAGATGACCGCCCGTGACCTCGGGCGCGGAGCGCCAGTTCTTCACGTCGATGACGAAGACCCCGCCAGGACCGACGAGCAGCATATCGACGTTGCCGGACCGGGTCCCGGGCCACCGCCGGTCCACCAGCAGGCGCCAGCCACGCTCGGTCAGTATCAGCAACTGAGCGGCGACCCGCCGCTCCCCTTCGCTCGCCGCCTCCCAACAACGGGCCTGCCGCCGCGCGGCCTGCCATTGCTCGCGCAGCTCACGCTCCTGCCGCCGAGCCTCCTGAGCCCTGCGCGACGCCGACCCACCCGCTGCCATACCTGCCCCCCTCGCACGCGGAGTGACGATGATAGAACGCTGCGCACACATCCCGACAGACAGCACCGGCCCCCGCCTGCCGACTCCGCGGGGCGTGCAGGCTTCCCGTCATCGGAAGTCCTCGTATAGCCCGTTGTCGCTCACCGTGCCTTCGTTGCCGGTGATCCGGCGCAGTACCTCGTCCCCCTGCGGTACTCCCACGTCGCTGAGAAGACGTGCCAGGTTGACACCGACGAAGCTCCGGTCGTCCGGCGTGAGGGACTGCAGAGTCGCGGCAAGGGTGCGTTCCCAGCTGTCCCGGTCCGCGAGGAGATCACGGTGGGTCACCGTCCAGTCGAGCACCTCTTTCGCCTGTTCCGGCTGGTGCAACAACCAGAGGGCCGCCAAGCCGACGGGACCGCCCGCAACCACCTCCCGGTAGAAGCGGTACGCCTCGCGGTGGGCCTCGCCGAAGCCCGCCGGCAGGAGGGGTTGCGCACCGGTTCCAGGCGTGGGCAGGAGCGCGGCCGGTGGGTCCAGGAACCAGTAGATGAGGCCGGACCCGTCGACCGCCTGTGCCCGCCCGGGTGGTGCGACCTCGGTCGTACCGAGGTGCGGCGGCGGCTTGCGCAAGGGGTCTGCGGTACCGGGGAGGGTGGCGTTCTCGCTGATGTGAGCGGCCACCAGGTGCCGGGCCCGCTCCTCAGTGATCTGGTTCCTTGCAGCGATGACCGGATCGCTGACCTTCCATGCCACTCCGTAGCGGGCTGGAGGCTTCGGAGGGCGGCGCGGGATGTCGATCGCGATGTGCCGCTCCGTGAGCGAGACCCACATGATGTCGGTGAACTCCTCCTGGCGCACCGCGCGCAGGGTCGGGCGCGGATAGCCCCAGTAGTCGTCGTCGCCGGGTGGCACCATCGCGTCGTCTCCATCGGCCGCGAGGAACACCAGGGCCCGGTCGTCCGAGGTGCCGAGATAACGTCGAAGCAGCTGCCAGGTGGGTGAGGAGTTCAAAGGCGTGAGGACCGGACCGGTCATGAGAAGGGCCCTTCTGCTGGTGTGGATGTACGGGCGCGGTGGCGGCGCAGGATGAAGCGCAGGACACCGCGGTGGCTCCGGGCCACCTCGGACAGTGCGAGAAGGAAGTCGGAGACAGCGGCTCGCTGTCGTGGTTCCGGGTCGCTTTCGATCAACAACAGGCCCCTGGAGGCCGATTCGTGGGTGACGGGGTCGTCCAGGGCTGCGACCACGAGGTCGAGGGATCTCTCCGGGTACTGCGCGAGCAGGTCCGCGAGGCGCAGACGGCGCGGGCCCGGCGCGCCGGGCAGCGGGAAGGTCGCCAGACTCATCGACTCGATGGCGTGCACCGCCATGGCGTGGCGCTGCGTGCCCGGACCCGCCCCCTGCCACTCCCGCAGGCAGTCGAGGACGAGGGGGTGGTTGGTGTCCTCGGAGAGCAGCGTGCTGAGCGCGAAGGACACGGCGGCGCGCAACTTCTGGTCCAGGTCCGTGTCCGTCTTGCTGAGCAGGGCGTCCAGGAGTTTCAGTGCGGTGACGGGACGGGCCAGACCAAAACTTCCCGCACATGTCTCGGCAACAGTGCAGCGCAGAGGTATGGGGGCGGCCCGGCTCCACTGCCGGAGTTGTTCCCGTACGACGCCGGTGAGGGCGGGGTATTGGGCCATCTCTCCGAGCGCGTAGGCCACCAGCCGACGGTGCCAGCGCTTCTCCGACCCGGCGAAGGACACCAGTTGCAGCAGCGCGTTCGGGCCAGTCGCATGAGCCAGCACCTTGCCGATCGCCTGGCCCGCCGCCAGTTCGATGCCAGCGCGGTGAGGGGTTTCGCCCAGGGCTCGCCACAGCAGCGACGCCATGCCTTCGTAGTCCAGCCACAGGCACCGGAGCAGTGCATCCGACCGATGACGACCGGTGAAGACGACCGGCTGGACCGGGTAGCGCTGCGCCATCCCGAAACGGGTCGGTAGGAGACGTGCGCCCACCGCCTCCAGCCGGTCTTCGAAGGCCGGTCCGAGAACATCGCGCCGCTGCGGTCCTTCGACGTTCGACCCGGGGACGTCGCGTTCGTCGAGGTGGGGGCGCAGGATCGCGCCGAACTCCTCGATGACCGTGCGGTCCTGGTCGGCCAGCAGCGAGATCGACGCCATGAGGGAGATGTGGTCGACCTGGTGGCAGGATGCCGCCAGCGCCTCGCGGGCTGCGGCAGGGCTGCCGGTCTGCAGGTCGTGGAGTACGGAGGCGATGGGCTTTCCGGACGCGACGAGATCACGCAGTCCGTCCGCCACGTCGACACCGTCCTGTGGCAGCGCGTGAGCCCGCAGATGGTCGGTGAAGCTCGGGGCGAAGAGGTGTCCCCGTGCTTCGGCGCACTGGTCAGGGGTGAGCTCCCCGGCATCGGTCATGATGCTCAGGCGTTTGGCGGCTACATCGGTCGCGTTCGGCGGCAGGTGCACGACCTGCCAAGGTGTCGTGCCGCTGGGAAGCGCAGTCTCCATGCGTACCGTGATGACCAGATGGGCACCCAGATCGCGCAGCTTCGCGGCCAGTTCCCTGAGCATTACTCCGCCGAGCATCGCGGCGGCCTGTGGGGACAGCCCCTGAAGGAGATAGCCGCGTCCCTCCGTGGGATGCCAGCGCCCGAGGTCGTCCCGAACGTCCAGCCCGGTGATCCCGTCGGCTCCGTGCCGCTCCGCCAGCAGGGCGAAAGCAGCGGTGCTCACACCTGTGCCGCTGCCGGCCCTCATCATCAGGACATGGCCGTCCAGAGTCTTTCTGCACTGAGCGTGGGTGGGTGGTTCGACAAATCCCAGCAAGCGATTCTGGATGTCGTCCACGAGATAGGGGCCTTCCCGCAGACGGGGCTTGATGATGCGGTCCATCGCCACGTCGTCGGGGCCGGCGTTGAAGTTGTACACGATGGCGTCACGCCCGATGCCGCCCATGATCGCCACGCCCTGGTCCACCCGCTGCTGGTTGTCGCGGTAGACGCTCCCCTGATCCGGTCGGGCGCCGGTGTCCGGGGCACCGGCGCCATGTGCGGTATCCGCGCCGGCGCTCATCACTGGTCCCGCGCCTCGCCGACGCGCTTGTCGCCTGCCACGTTGTCGCCGCCACCCCAGTGCTGGTTGGTGCCGCGGTACGAGGTCGACGAGTCGGTGTACGTCATGTCATGGCCGACGTTCCCCATCACAGCGGCTCCCTTCCCCACGCGCTGGGTGTTGCCGTCGTAGTGCGTACCAGGCCGAGCCACCGGGTCCTGATCCTGGTCGGCCGACGCGCCGTCCTCCTCTGCGAACTGCTCGCGCGGTTGCACACCGGCCTGGAGGAGGTTCCCGGAAGGCGACGGGACGTACAGCCAGGCCCGCTGCGCGAAGTTCTTGCCCTCCACGGTGGCCGGGACCTCCACGCAGCGGTCGGGGTGCAGTCCGGTGTACCCGCCGAGCACGGCGTCCTCGTAGACGCGCTGGGAGATGATCGCCACCAGATGCGTGATCTCTTCGCTCGCCGCGGCCAGGATGGCCTTGACCGGCCGGGAGTCCAGCAGGCGGTGCGTGTCGTTGCGGGCCGTACCGTTGCCGTCGCCGGGCTGGTCACCGTCCGGCAGCGGTCCGACGTGCACGCTGGCTCGCAGCCGGATACGGGGGCCCACGCACTGCTTGTTGTACGCGCCGAGGATGTCGTCCAGCACGCCCAGGAACGGCCAGAGGACAAAGGGCAGCAGCGCCGGGTCGAACCCGAACACCATCCCGTCCCCGGTGTTGGCCGGAAACCTTTTGGAGTCGCGCAGTTCGTGCAGCCCCGCTCGTTCCAGGGCCTGGTCGACGAGTTCCGGGATCAGCTGGCTCACCGGACCGTGCTGCACGGCGGGAAGGCCCGTGAAGTCCTTGGCGTCGACGGCGAACAGAGCCCGGTAGGGAGGAAGCGGCCGGCTCTTGGCGTAGGGGGTGGGAACGGGTGCGGACATGCGTGATCTCCTCGTGGACGGTGGGGCGGTGACGGAGTCGCCGACCGACTGATTCGAGGTTCCGCCGGACCCGTCCGTCCGAATGCACAGCGCAGGGCACTGGGCGTGTGTCGCACATCACAGGGTGGGGAGGGTTGGCGAGCGACCTACTGCACGGATGCCGCCCAGTCCCGCAGCGCATTCATGTCCTTGATGACGATCACCCTGCGGGCGGTCTCCACCGCGCCGGACTCCCGCAGCCGCTGCAGTCCGATGGTGACCGCGTTGCGGGTCACTCCGGTCGCTTGGGCGATCTCCTCCTGGCTCAGGCCGGTCAGCCGTACGTCGCCGCGTTCCGGACCGGAAGCATTGAGTTCGGCCAGTCGCAGCAGGGCCCGAGCCAGCCGAACGACCAACGGCAGCGTCAGCAATTCGGTGCGGTGTGTATCGGACTCCCGCAGCCGTGACAGCGCCTGACGCATCAGGTCCATGACGAGCCGGCGATCCTCGATGAAACGCAGAAACCGGTCCGCCTCCAGCACCACAGCCGTGCAGGGCGTGAGGGCCACCACCTCCGCCGTGCGCGGGGTGCCGTCAAAGACCGATACCTCGCCCAACAGGTCGCCAGGTCCCCGGAAGGCCAGCCAGCTCACCCCACCGTCCGGCTCCCGGCGCACCACCTTGGCCAGGCCCGCGGTGAGGGCGAGCAGGTGCGTTCCCGCAGACCCCTGCCGCAACATCACGCTGCGTTCGCGGAAGGCGCGGGTCGCCCCTTGGCCCCGAAGCTCTCGCCATGCCTCATCGGACAGCACTCCTGCTCTCCCCCCCCGCTCTGCACGCGGCCGCTGTGTTTCGGCCACCTCGGAGTTCTACGCCCTTCCGGTGTCACCGGCGGTGCGGTCGGAGAACTTTGTCCGGTAACGGCCGCTACCGGCGGAGCTTCGGGCCGTCACTCGACGTGAACTGCGCCGACCACCGATGAGTTCTGCGGGGAGGGCGGGTCTACCTCGCTGTACAGACCCGGGCCTTTGAACTGGAGACACACCATGACCACTCCCGCACACGCCGGCCGCATGCTGTTCGTGAACCTGCCCGTGGCGGACGTCGAGCGCAGCAAGGGGTTCTTCGCTCGGCTCGGGTTCGGGTTCAACCCGATGTTCACCGACGAGACCGCGGCCTGCATGCAGGTCGGCGAGCAGGCGTCCGTCATGTTGCTCAGTCACGAGAAGTTCGCGCAGTTCTCCAAGCTGCCGCTGGCCGATCCGACCACGCACACGCTGGCGCTCTACTGTTTCAGCGTGTCGACCCGCGACGAGGTCGACACGGTCGCCGAGGCCGCGGTTGCCGCGGGCGGCACCGAGGCGGATGGGCCGGAGGACCATGGCTTCATGTACTCGCGCAGCTTCTTCGACCTGGACGGCCACGGCTGGCAGGTCATGTGGATGGATCCGTCGAGCGCCCCGGGCAGCACGGATTCCGCGACGGAGGCGTGAAGACTGCGGGGTCGGGGCGGGGCCTGTTCCGTCAGCGGTTGAAGTGCGCCGGTCCGAGAGTCCGGCGGAGGCGGCAGCGTCCGCCGGTGCCAGTCCCCTGGTGAGCAGTCCGCGAGCGTGGCGCAGGCGGAGCAGGCGCTGATAGGCGCTGGGCGGCAGGCCGTACTCCTCGCGGAACGCGCGGTAGAGCGCGAACCGGCTGCAACCCGCGGCCGCGGCAGGGTTGTTCGCCGCGAGCGCGGGATCGAGCGTCGAGGTCGTGCAGTTCGCGGACCGGTTCGGCGTCGAGCTGCGGTCCGGTGCGCCGGCTGCTGCCGAATCCGGTGCGTGGCCGGCCTGCGGTGCGTGGCTGGTCAGCGGCCGGTAAGTGGGCGGTCAGCGGTGTCGGGGAGCTTGTGAGCGGCGACCGGTTTCGGGCCCGGGCGTTACGTGCACAGGGAGCACGCGATGCGGAACACCACCGTCCTGTGGCGGAGAACCGGCGCCTGACTCCCACGCACAAACCCCGCCAGAAGCACACCTTGAGGAGAACTCCGATGACCCTTCACACCCAGCCGCCGCGTCCCGTCCTGGTCCGCGCCGAGCAGGCCGAGACCCTGCAGGACGGCGCCACCAGCCTGATCACCCTGCTGGCCGACGCGGGCGACACGGGCGGCGCGCTCACCGCCAACAAGGCCACCTTCGAGAAGGGTTCGCCGGGCGCCCCCGCGCACTTCCACACAAAGGCCACGGAGCTGTTCTTCGTACTCGACGGCACGATGCGCATCCTCGTCGAGAACGAGGTGCTGACGCTGGAGAAGGGCGACTTCCTCACCGTGCCCCCCACAGTGCCGCACGCCTTCGCGCCCGCGCCGGACAGCACGGCCGAGTTGCTCGTCGTCTTCACGCCGGGCCTGCACCGGTTCGACTACTACCGACTGCTGGAGCGTGTGTACCGCGGCGAGGCGACCGTCCAGGAGATCAAGGACAGCTCGCAGACCTACGACAACCACTACTTCGACAGCCCGGAGTGGCAGGCCTCGCTGGCCGAAGCAGCCACGTTCGGCAGCGAACTCTGAAGAGCCGAGCCCCGATTCCCCACATCGACAGGCCCTTCAGACGCTGAGAGAGTTGCTTCCGCTTTGCCCGACATCACGTCCGAGCGCACCAAGCGCACCACCAGACCACCGCGCCGCCGTCTGGGGCTGACCCTGGCCCTGCTGGCGTTCGCCCAGCTGATCATCTCCATCGACTACAACATCGTCTACGTCGCACTTCCGGAGATCGGCTCCGGACTCGGCTTCTCCCCGCAGAGCCTGCAGTGGGTGATCAGCGCCTACGCAGTCGCCTTCGGCGGGTTCCTGCTGCTCGGCGGCCGGGCGAGCGACCTGTTCGGGCCGCGCCGGATGTTCGCACTCGGCCTGGCCCTCTATGCCGGGTCCTCGTTGCTCGGCGGCATGGCCACCGACCCCGGGACGCTCATCGCGGCGCGCGCCGCGCAGGGCATCGGCGGCGCGTTCCTCTTCCCCGCGACCCTGACGCTGGTGTCCACCAGCTTTACCGAAGGCAAGGAGCGCAACCGGGCGTTCGCCGTGTGGGGCACCGCGGGCGGTAGCGGGATGATCCTCGGCTCCCTCCTCGGGGGCGTGCTCACCGACGCGTTCGGCTGGGAGGCGGTCTTCTACGTCAACGTCCCCCTCGCCGGAGCGGCCGCCTTGCTGTCCTTCCAGCTGATAGCCCCCGACGCGCCGCGCACCGGCGACCGGCCCTCGTTCGACCTGACGGGCGCGCTCACCTCCACGGTCGGTATCACCGGGCTGGTCTTCACGCTCGTCCAGGGTCCCGAATCCGGCTGGACCTCCCCCCTCGTGCTCGGCGCCGCGCTCTCCGGCGTCCTGCTGCTCACCGCGTTCGTCGCGGTCGAGGTACGGAGCACGCAACCGCTGCTGCCACTCGGCCTGTTCCGCAACCGGAACCTGGCCACCGGCAGCGTCATCACCTTCCTCTACATGGGCACCTTCGGCACCCTGCTGTACTTCCTCACCGTCTACTTCCAGAGCGTGCAAGGGTACGGCCCGATGACCACCGGTCTCGCGTTCCTCGTCCCGATGGTCGCCATCGCCGCCGGGGCGCAGACCGCCGGTCGGCTCGCCACCAGGTACGGCATCCGGCCGGTCATGATCGCGGCGCTGGCGGTGGGCGGCGCCGGCACCGTGCTGGTCGCCCTGACGATGTCGACCGGGGCGTCCTACGGGACCCTGGTTCCGGGCCTGATCGTGCTGGGCATCGGCCAGGGCGCCGGCTACACCCTGATGTTCGGCGCCGCAGCGCTCGGCGTTCCGGCCGACGAGCAGGGCATCGCCTCCGGCGTCGCGTCGACCAGCCAGCAGATCGGCGGCGCCGTCGGCCTCGCCCTGCTGGTCGCTGTCGCCAACTCCGGCCTCGACGGCCTCACCGGTGAGGCGCTCCGCTCGGCGACCACCGACGGCCTGCGCAGGGCGGTACTCATCGCGGTCGGCGGCATCGCCCTCACCGCCCTGGCCGCACTCGGCCTGCGCAGGCCCGCATCCCGCGAGGTCGGCCAGGACACCGCCGTCGCATCCCATCCGACCGTCCACGTCTGATCCGCTGTGCCGCGCGTTGGCGATCGCGGGCCCCTCCGGTGCACCGGAGGGGCCCGCGACGACGAACGTCCTGCGGACGGCCCGCGGGCGCGGGACCGACGGCGACAAGCGCTGTCACCGCAAGCGCCGCAGGGAACCCTGGCCACCCTGCGGTCGTCAATCGGCCGTGCCGGGCTTGACACCCCATACGTAGACCCGGTCGTCCTCCGCGAGGAGGTCCCACAGCTTGGCCGCGTCGGCCACGGTCAGGTTGACGCAGCCTGCCGAGCCTCCGCCGTCGTAGAGGTCGCCGGGGTGGCCGTGGAGCGCCTGTCCTCCGTCGAAGAACTGGGAGTACGGCATGGGGGCGTTGTCGTAGATCGTGGAGACGTGGTCGCGGTCGCGCCAGTAGATGGAGTGCCACCCCGGGCGGGTCTCCTGCGCGTCACGGCCCGTCCGGATGGGCACCGGTCCGAAGACGACCCCCTTGCCCTTCTGCACCCAGAGCAACTGCCGGTCCATGTCGACGCACGTGACGCGGGTGGTCGCGACCGGGCAGCGGCCCGCGGCGTTCGGGTCGGGGGCCGCTTCGACGACGAGCACGGTGCGGTACGTGCCGAGGTCGGCGAAGCCGTCGGCGCGGGGCCGGCCGTGCGCGGTCTGGAAGGTACGGATGGCCCGGCAGTCGTCCGTGGACTGCCGGCCGTCCACGGGCCGGCCCAGGTGCTTCTCCAGCTGCCGCTGGTACGGGCCGGCCGGCGCCGTGCACGCGGGGTCGTTCACGGGGGCGGCCGCCGAGGGGACCGCAGTACACAGCAGTGCCGTGGCCGCTGTCGCGACCACGGCACCGATGAGGCTGTTGGTGCGCACTGCCGGACCTCCTGCAGGATCGGGAACCGCGTCCTGCAAGCGCTCGGCGGTGGCCCTCGGACCCGGCGAGCCGGAACCAGGCCTGCTGCCAGGCGAAGCGGGCGAGCTCGCGCTTGTGGAAGAACTTCCGCT